>JAFTPF010000046.1 GCA_017463445.1 Clostridia bacterium | reverse complement strand
CAACTATGATGAGGATACTGTAGATGCAATGGCAGTAGCCCAGCAGTACGGGATCGAAACGAGAACCGTCGATCTGACACCCGTAAAGGAAGCGGAGCTAAAAGCATTGGAGGGGGTAATAGTCCCCAATACTGCCGCTCTTGCAAACATGGCTCCCCGTATCCGTATGCTGACGTTGTACGCTGTTGCAGCAAGCGAGGGCAGACTTGTGGCAGGAACAGGCAACCGTAGCGAAGCATACGTTGGATACTTTACCAAGTGGGGGGATGGGGCGCACGACTTCAATCCAATCGCTGATCTGACCGTAACAGAGATCTATGAATTTCTCCGCCGCCTGAACGCTCCCAAACAAATCATAGAAAAGGCTCCGTCCGCTGCACTCTTTGACGGTCAGACCGACGAGAGTGAAATGGGCGTGAACTACGCTGAGCTTGATGCGGTTCTTTGCGGCAAAGAAATTCCAAGTGAAAAAAGAAAAATCATTGATAAGCTTCATAATCAAAGCGAGCATAAGAGAAAGGAAATTGCTGTTTACAGCAAATAAAATGACGGCATTGGTTTTACAATTCAAGGTAAAATCAATGCCGATTGGCGTATAGGTGAGCATATGAAGAATAATATTTTGATTATAAATGAAGATGAAAAAGAGGCAACTGAACTCAAGCATCGCCTTCAAAGTACTACTACAAATGTATTTTGTTGTTTTACGATGCAGGGCTCTTACTTGCTTTGTAAAGCACGATTTCTGTCTCATTATTCTTGATGCGAATATGTCGGCGGGTGATGATCACAAATTATTAAAAGCAATGAGAACATCAAAATTAACGCCAATTTTGATCCTATCAACGCAAAGCGGCCATTCTGGTCGTATTCACGCATTGCAGGCGGGAGCACACGCATATCTTGGGCATCCGTATTCGCATGAGGAATGTATGGCGCAGGCACATTCTCTTAGTCTTTTTGAGGGTATTCTAACGCTTTGCGACGTTTCCGTCAAGACACCCAGTTATTGGGCGGGTACGAGCCATTCGCTTTTTATAAGCTTTTAACTCAGCTCTTTTCTTATCGAGTAGTATGTTAGCTGATTAAAAAGCGCAACTTGCTATTTCAATTTACGGATTTTCTTTTTTGAAAATTTCTACCCCATCGGGTAGTGCAACTTCATTTTACAATCTGCGGTAATTATAAATCTTCATTTTTCATTGACATATCACCCGATCTATGATATAATATTATATCCGTGCTATTATCACCCTGGGAAAGTTTGGGTTATGCGCGTGAACGAACGCGTCGCGCCAAACAACTCTTATATATACTAAGATTGAGTATTATGATTGTGGAGGAAATATACATTGATTTGTGAGACGATTCTGGATGCGATGGGGAATACCCCCATGATTAAGCTGCAGCGTATGGTTGACCCCGATTCTGCAGACATTTTGGTGAAATTCGAGGGGCTCAACGTTGGCGGTTCCATCAAAACGCGCACCGCATTTAATATGATCCGCGACGCGGAGATGCGCGGGTTGATCAAGCCTAATACTGTTATTGTGGAGCCCACCAGCGGTAACCAGGGAATCGGTCTTGCGCTTGTTGGCGCGGTACGTGGGTATCAAGTGAAGATCATTATGCCCGATTCTGTCAGCGAAGAGCGCAGAAAGCTGGTAGAGCATTACGGCGCCCAGGTGATTTTGGTGCACGATAACGGAAATATCGGTCTTTGCATTGAGGAGTGTCTGAGTCTTGCACTAAAAATGAAGGCAGAGGATCCCAATGTCTTTGTTCCGCAGCAGTTCGAGAATCCTGCCAATCCTGCGATCCAGCGATCTGCCACTGCGGCAGAGATACTGGAGCAGGTGGACGGCCCCATCCACGGCTTCTGCTCGGGAATCGGCACCGGCGGAACCATTACCGGAATCGGCGAGGTACTCAAGGCACATAATCCCGATATGACAATCTGGGCGGTGGAACCGGAAAACGCCGCGATTTTGTCGGGCGGCTCCATCGGAACTCATGTGCAGATGGGAATCGGCGACGGAATTATCCCCGCCATTCTGAATCAGACCATCTATAACGATGTTTGCATCGTAAAGGACGAAGAAGCAATCCAAGCATCCAAGGATCTGGCGGCGAAAGAAGGCATCCTTTGCGGAATCAGCAGCGGCACCAATGTGGCGGCTGCCATGAAGCTGGCAAAGCAGCTGGGAAAAGGCAAAACCATTGTAACAATATTGCCCGATACTGCCGAGCGCTATTTTTCGACACCACTGTTTTCATGAACAATTCTGAAGTTTCATATATGCGATAGCAGCCCTCGGCACATTGTGCTGAGGGTTTTTCATTTGCTTTCTTGTTCGGCTCAGACCGGACGTGCAGGCTGATTACAAGGATCGGCGTCCGGTGTGCAGTTCAAAGCTACTGCTATTGTTGCCGCTTGTGGATACTGCTGCCCGAACAAGGAAATATTTAAGCTCTACTTGACACTATCGATACTATTGTGGTAAAATACAAGTACGATGCATGGGTAGGTGTTTGACCACAGTTGCGGATCCTTCCGTTATCAGAAATATCGCTGAGGTAGGAGTTTATATGGGTATTGAAAGTTTTTATGTAAATATTAAAATAGATCATTTTCGCAAATTGCAATAGCAAGTTGCGAAAGAAATATATGCTGAAATTTTAGTTTTTCGGGGTCAAAAATTGCCGCCAATTTCTATACAAGGAATTTATGAAGAAACTTAATTGGATTGAAAGAACAAAACAGAACATAGAAGGTATTGTCTTTGAAAGAAAAGTCAATGAACAACTCAAACAAGACAACAAAAACGATTTGTCTCTGTTGAAACAATTAAATTCCGAATTAAAGCCTTTCAAAGTGAAAATTGAATTGCAGAATTATGAGGTCTCTCCCTTTTCGGCAAGTGATGTCGGTGTAGTACCGATCATTCTGAAATATGCGGATCTTTTGGAAAGAGACATCAATAAAGCTTTTATATTATCCACATTACGCGCAAGTGGGTTTGATGCTGCCGTTCCATATTTGATCGCATTTTATAAATCGCTTTTGCAGAAATACAACAGCCCTCAAGACGAGACTGTGTTGTTATCAGTTTGTGATACGATCGCCAAGATCGGCAGTGATCGCTATATAGATGAGTATGTGGAGTTATTGGATCTTCCGGTCACACCGGCGATGGGAGGTATCATAGAGATGCTCGGAAAGGTTCGATCGGATAGGATTGAAAGTGCCGTTTTTCGTTTGATCGAACGGGAGAATAGAATCCCCGAAGCGTGGATCGGCAAGCCCAATGAAACCGATAAATATTGGTGCTCACAAATTGCGCTGATTTATATAGTAAACCGGCGAAACACAAAATATTATTCTTTCATAGAGCGGTTTATATCTCCGGAAAAACTTGATTGGATCGCCTTTGCAGAATCAAAATACAGCAAAAGAAATTATGCGGAGTGTTATAAAATCTATAAAAAGATCGCGCAAAAGGGATTGAATTATTTGAAAAAATAATAGAGCGGTTGTTTGGTTTGTGATAGTTTGATGCTTATTCGGATCATTTGAACGGCGTGGCGGACAACTATTCATTTTAGCCCACAAGGAGGGGCAAATGGAGAAATTACGATATAACAGAACCTTTAAAAGAGGCATCATTGTCGTTCTGATTCTGTTTTTACTGTTCGGTTCGATACTGACCTATTCAATTGTTGGCAAGATCCAATATGATAGCTTGATATCCAATATGAAAACCGTGGAAGCGACGATCGTTGACATTGACCTGGACGTGCGCGTGCGCGCACCTGACGTGCAGATCATTTATGTCAGCTATAAGGTCGACGGCACAGCTTTCAGCAGGGAATTGGAAACCGATACGACCTTTTCGTTTGCGGCAGGGGTTGGTGCACATTATTCGGTTGGTGATAAGGTCGATATCTTTTACGATCCGCAAAATCCCGAGGTGATTGCGTTCTCCCGCTCCGTTGGCGTGGGATACTTTTATATGGGGGTCAGCCTGATCGGATTGGCTCTGGGTTTGTTTGTCTTGATCTATATGCTAAAGCATCCGCGCGAATATTTGGTCACGCAGGACGAATACGATAAAGAGAAAGAAGCTCTGAAAAGAAGCAAAGCAGCAAGAAAGAAGCGTAAGAAGGCAAGAAAAAAGCAAAAGAGAAAGAAAAATGCCAAGGTCCGAAGGATCATCAAGATCGTTTTGATCGTTCTTGCATCGTTGGTAGGTGCGTTTGTGCTCTTTCTTCTGTTGGGCGCGTTGTTAATGGCGTTTGGATATTGATCGGTTCGATTTCGTGCGGCACTTCTGCGCGATGCTTCGACCGAGAGGCGTCGATGCGCGGAAGAAGATCGCCGCGATTTTGCTCGAAATTTGTCCAAACGCCTGCAACCGCTTGCAAATTTTCCCGTATTATGCTATAATATAGTATCGACTTTATGAAAGTGAGCGTATGTCTATGAAATGTCCATGTTGTCACAAGAAGATTAAGAAGGGTAGTTCTGTATGCGATCAATGCGGTGCGCCTGTACCGGAGTCATCTTCTTCTAAGAAGTGCTCTTGCGGCGCTTCGCTGCGGGAAGGTGCAATCTTCTGCAATCAGTGCGGTAAACCTGTGAAAAAGCCCCATCCGTGGCGAAAGATGGTCGCAGTCTTGCTGACTGTCGCGATCTTATTCGGCGGCGTCGGCGTTCTCGGCTGGCAGCTCGGCTGGTTTTCCTGGATTGGCGGAGCGGTTACAGGCTCCAACGAAGAAGAAGAGGTCGTTGAGGCATATCTGAACTCTGCCGAGGCTACTTTGAACTCCGATGTTGCTTATTTTACCGGTGAAGAAACAGCACAGCTGGAGGCTTCCATCCTTGCTTCTTCTATGATCGGAGACACCTTGGTTTTGGAAACTTCCCCCGGTTCCGTGTTGGACTCTCTTGATGATGGTGATATCTTCCTGCTGCAGGGAGGCGCCGATTCCGGATTCGGTGAGAACTACTTCGGCAAGATCGTCAATAAGTATCAAGGCTGGGATAATATGGTTTACTATATTGATACACCGGCGGTTGACGAAGTGTTCGATGATTTCGATCTGGACTTTATGCAGATCCTGAATTCCGGGAATATGACCGATTTTTACTCTGTTGACGGTGTGACACTGGAAAACAGCGGCGCGGCTACGGCAGACGCCGGGGAGGGCGCGGTCACTCAGGTAGGCAGTTTGTCCGCTGGCGGCATTACTCAACTGTCCGCTACCGCCGAGCCTACCGATGTTACGATTGGTAAAGAGGGTGATAATACCTTCTCGGTGAAGATCGAGATCGATATTCTGAAGCTGCTGCAGGAAAAATTCAAGGATAATATCGAAGATGTTGCAAGTGATACTTCCAAGTATTCTGAAAGAGTTTCCTCGACCAAAGCTGGATCCTATACAGTTCGTAGTACCGATACCGGTGTATGCTATCATAAGGATTACAGCGATGAGGATGATAAATGCCGTTATCTTTGGAACAGTGATAACAAGATATCGCTCAAGAATGCGGTGGACAGCGGCTTGCGCCCTTGTTCCGTGTGTCAGCCTGCCGTGATCGGCGAGGATTCGGACAAGGATTTTGCGGATGCAGAGCTGAAGCTGACCGGCACTGTGAAGCTCCAGGATCTCGCTTTTGGTGTGTATGCCAACGGAAAAGAATGGACCCAAAAATCAGGCTACGAGAATATGTCGGTCAAGACCACGGGCGATCTGGTGGCAAGCGTGAATCTGGAAGGCAATTTGACCCTTGAATTTGAACAGGATGATACCCAACTGATCGTAAACGGACCGTTCGGTAATCCTTTGATGACACTGACCGGTCTGAAGGAGAAATTGCTTCCGATCGCCTATCTTACTTGGAACTGCGGTACTTTTCGGATCACCGATGTGCCCGGAAGTGAGAATAAGCTGGATACGGCACTATCGGTCGGTATTTTGCTCTATACCGACCTGCAGGGCAACATTTCGTTCGGTATGGAGTTTAACTGCCAGTACACTAAGCCCATAGATTTCGAATTTGACATATTCAAGGACGGTAAATTCCTGGGTGTGGGCGCGGAAGACGACAAGGTAAACGACGAGACGAAAACCGCCGGCACACTCGATTGGAGCTTCAAAGCCGAAATAGACGCGGATGTGGATTTCCAGGCGCTGGGCGCATCGATGATGCTGTACGTTTCCAATGTGAACATTTTTGAGCTGTCGCTGGCGCGGATCGGCGCTGATGTGGACGGCGCCATCGGATTCGATTCCAAAAAAGTAAGCGATGAAAACTACGGTTTTTATGCCGAGGGTAAGGTTCGCGTCTATTTGCAGATGCTGGAGATCAATCTGAAATGCGAGGCGGATATTTTAGGCGCTGATCTGGAGGTGGGCTGTACGGCAGGACCGCTGGTGGATCTGACGCTGTGGCAGCTGCGAAAACAGACCGAACGGGATGTTGTGCTGGTACTGGACGTATCGGGCAGTATGAGCGGAACGCCCATCACAGAGGCGAAAAACGCCGCCTTGGAATTCGTCAAGACCGTTTTGGAAGAGGATACCAGCGTTGCCATCGTTACATATGACAGTTATTCTAACGTAGTCTCCGAATTCTCTTCGAATGAAGCAGGTCTGACGACTGCGATCGAGAATATCTATTCCGGCGGTTCCACCAACATTGAAGCCGGATTGTTGGCAGCCGAGGAGCTACTGGAAGAGAGTCAGGCGAAGAAAAAATCCATCGTTCTGCTCAGCGACGGTCTGCCTAACGAGGGCAAGACCGATTCCCAGCTGATCGAATACTCCAATACCATCAAGGATCAGGACGTCTATATCTACACGCTGGGCTTCTTTGAGGATCTGGACAGTAGCTCCAAGGTCGAGGCACAGGGCTTGATGGAGGCTCTTGCCAGCGACGGTATGCATTACGAGGTCACCAGTGCTGACGATCTGGTCTTCTTCTTCGGCGATCTTGCCGATCAGATCAGCGGTCAGAAGTACATCTATATCCGTATTGCCTGCCCTGTGGACGTGACGGTCAAGTATGACGGCGAGCGGCTTTGCTCTAAGGAAGATAAGCTGAGCACCCGAACCGAGTTCGGTACGCTGACCTTTGAAGAAAACGACGAGGAAGCCGAGGACGAGGGCAGCGACAATCGGATCAAGATCCTACGCCTGAAAGAAGGCACCGAATATGAAATAGAAATCGAAGGTAACGGCCGCGGTCGGATGGACTACACCATCGGCTTTATGGACGAGAACGGTGAATACAGTGATCTGCGGGAATTCCGAAATATCAAGATCACCAAGCGAACCGAGATTACCACGGTTGCTGCTCCTTCAGAAGCTACCTATCTGTATGTGGATGAGGACGGCGACGGCAAGCGCGATCTGACCTACAAGGCTGCCGCCGACAGCAGAGCAGAACTGGTAGAGGAATCGAATGTGACGATGATCGTGATCGTGATTGTGGTAGTAGCGGTGTTGGCAGGCGGTACTGCTACGCTCATCGTCCTGTTGGTGCGCAGAAGTAAGCGCAAAAAGCGCGCGATCCGCGTTTGATCGCAAAGAACGAATTCATACAATTGATTTACATCATTGCCATAGCACGGCAATGAGAACCCCCAACGCTCAGCGAGCGTTGGGGGCATTTTGTATTCTGGAAGGATCAGTGCGCTTTTTTGCGGAGCATCGAGCGCAGGATGGTATAGGCGATGGCACCTGCTATCAGTAACAGCCCCACGATCAGTCCGATCATAAAGACCTGTGTTGCGGCGCTGACGATCCCGCTGACGGCAAAATCCAGGATCGAAGCGGAGATGTTCAGTAGATCAGCTGCAAGTTCTACCAGCGTGTTGATCAGCAGTGCAAGGATGCCGAACAATCCGCCTACGGTCAGGAAGGCGGCACCTGCGTAGGAAAGGGCGATGGGACGGAAAAAGTTGATCAATGCGATCAGGAGCAGGAAAAAGAGCATTCCCGCCAGCAGGATCCCGGAGATACTGCCGGATAAAAAGGAGGTGACAGACTTCAGCATAGGTGCCTCGTCCATAATGTAGGAAACCGAGAGCTTCTCCAGAATCCGAGTCTCCTCCAGCTCGGCGATGACACTGTCGATCATTTCATCCGTGACCTCGATATTCAGGATCTTTCCGATGTCTTCGCGGTTATCTGTGGCAAACTCCCTAATGTCTTCGGAGGTCAGCTCGTAGTCGGAATCGTCCTCCAGAAGATTCTCTGACAGCGAGCCGGCGGTATCGGACAGGAAATCTTGCACGAAGTTTGCCTCCAACAGTGCATCTACTCGCTGGGAGTCGATTGGCTGCTCTTGATTGCTGATTTGAGCTTGCGCTTCGGTGAACGCGTCGTGGACGGCGTCGGATACGGTCTTTGTCTCTCCTTGGACGGTGATCTCCATCTCCGTAAGGTCGATCTCGGAGATCATTTTGCGGAGGGTGTCGGGGGCGATGATGTTCCGAACCATCAGAATCGCACCGGCGGCAATGCCCAACGCGATGGCGATCGTTAGTAGGATAGAGGAGGCAAATCCGCAGATGGCGCGCAGCCACATGGGACGCTTGCGGCGAGGCTTCGGTTCGCCTCGGACTGGAGCAGTTCCTGCTGGTGGAACGGGTGTCGGCGCAGGGGCGGTCGGCTCGGCAGGGACGGGGGAAGGGGCAGCGGCAGAAGCGGTGATCTCGGCACCGCAGAGCGGGCAAAACGCAGATTCGGCTGGAATCTCGTTTTGGCAGGAGGTACACTTCATAGAGTCCATGGTCATCTCCAGGTTCAATTTGATGTATACCGTCAGTATAGCACTTATCGGAGAAAAAGTCAATAATTTGAAGAATATTTTGCGAATTTCCCGTGAAAACCGAAAGAACCGACCTTCGGGTCGGTTCTCAGGCTGTAGACAAAACATACCCTTTCGGAAGGCGCCAGCCAAGGAAAGGGGTGGAAGGTTCGGAAGGAGGGGAAAAACTTCGGCGTTTGAGATGGTTTTCCCCTCCTTCCGATTTTAATTTAGCTTTTGTCTGTATACTCAGAACCGACCCGAAGGTCGGTTCTTTTGGGGAGGGATACTCAATCGTCGTACTCTTTCTCAGAGTCCAGGATCTTGCCGGTCTCGGCGTCGATCTCGTACTCTTACTCGTATGCGCCCGAGCGGAAGTCCAGCTCGTAGACTGCTCTGCCGTCGTCGCGGTCGAGCTCCGCGTCTTCGAATCTGACGCTTGCGGCATCAACACCTGCGTGAGCGAGAGCGATCTCTTTTGCCTTGTCGATGCCGATGTAGGCAGGAGCGGCAGGCTCAGCGGGAGCCTCGGGAACTGCGGGAGCCTCGGAAACTACGGGAGCCTCGGGAACTACGGGAGCCTCAGGGACTGCGGGAGCCTCGGATGCCTTGTCAACTACAGAGGAGATATTTTCCACAGGCGCGGTGGAGACAGCGGGGGCTTCGGGAGCAGAAGGCTCAGCGGAAGGCGTGGTGGAGGCGGGCTTGCCTTTGGTCTTGGACTTCAGCACTTCGCCGGTGCGGGCGTCTACTTTGTACTCGTATTCCACGCCGTTTGCGTAGAATTCCAGCTCGTAGACGTCTACGCCCTTCTCGCGGTCCAGCTCTGCGTCATCGAACCAGCTGTCAGCTGCTACAACGCCTGCATGATCGAGGGCGATCTCTTTTGCCTTTTCAACGCCGATGTATTCGTCGGATGCGATCACGCCGCTCTCACGAAGTGCGGCGTAGCTGCCCACGCAGAGTGCGGAGACCAGGAGTACGGATACTGCGGATGCGGTGATGATTCTTGCGGTAGTCTTTTTCATAGTTTTGTTTCCTTTCTGATTTCTGTTTTTCTTTTCATTCATAGTGTACGGTGAGTTTTGGGGAAGATCGGGGTCCTTGTGTATTTTTTGAAAGTTTTTTTCGGTGTGCCGTCTCTTCCTCTTTACATTTACAGATTACGGAGGACGGTTTCGATTTCCGGGGTCGTTTTGAAATTTCAAACAGTTTTTTCAAAAAGTTTTTTGAGAGCATCCTTTCTTTCCCCTTGCATTTACAGAATACGAGTGCCCTTTTGCAATTTCGGGGCGGCGGTAAACTTTTTCAAAAAAATCCGGACCCCCTGAAAGGGGATCCGGATGCACGGTTTGATTCAGTCGACAGGTTCGGATTGGTGCTGGAGGATCGCGCCGGTGAGGGCGTCGATCTCGTACTCGTACTCGATGCCGCCGGCGATGAAATCTAACTCGTAGACCATCACGCCGTCGTCTTCGTCCAGTTCATTTTTCTCTACCTTATCGGGAGTGACACCTGCGTGATCGAGGGCAATCTCCAGCGCGCGGTCGGTGCCGATGTAGGTGGGAGTGGGGTCGGTGGTTGAAGGTGTGTTCGGGGGAGTCGTGAGAGATGTGGGATCGGTTACTGCGGGCAGATCATCACCGATGACGGTGATCTCCACGTTGATGCGTCCCGCAAGGTAAGCGGCGACCTGATCCTGCAGCTCGCTTTCGTAGGTGCGGCGAAGCTCTTGATCGGGAACGTTTACGGTGAAGGCGACGTTGCCGCCGTCTGCCAGAAATCCCATCTCAATCGCCCGATCAATCAGCTCGTCGGCAACGGTGATCTTGTCCTTGTCCTCGTAGTCGTAGCCTGCGATCAGGGTCATACCGTCGGCGTTGATGCCCACAAGCTCCAGAACCTCGCCGCGGCGGTTCAGCTCCATCTTCACCTCGGGGTTGATGGTCAAGAGGATGGTGGAATAGGGCTCGATATTGTTGCGATAGTAGGAAAAGCCGAAGAAGATCAGCAGGCAGGCGGCGATCAGCGTGACACCGCGGGCGATCATACGGGTGACGGGCGGACGGTAGCGGTAACTGCCTACCAGTACGGGATCGTAGACCGCCTGCCCCACCTGATAGCCTCGGTTGGCAGCCTTGAGAAACTTTCCGTCTTCATCCAATAAAATGACATAGCTGAAGTGGCATTCCATTACGATATATTTCATTTGTCTTTACCTCCTGTCAGCAGTGCGCATTTCAGATGGCCGCGGATGATCTCAAAGCCGTTGGTGTAGGCGAGAAGCAGAGCGACCATATATTTGCGGTGGCGTTCCAGCGTCTTGCGCTCCACGCCGCTACCTGCGGCGATGAGGGAGAGTGGAAGCCGTTTGGTCCGCAGGAATTCGTCCATGATCTGCGGATTTTCTTTGGCGTAGGCAAGGGCGATTCTGCAGGCCTCCAGCGTTCGCTGTTGCTGGGGACAGTGATCCGCTACGTCGGACAGCTGGATGCCGAAGGTACGGATGCTCGCCGAAAACTCCTCGATCTCCATGCGGGTAGCGTCCCGCATCATCCCCTCGTGGAGGGGATCGTCGGGATCTGCCAGCTTATCCCGCAGAGGAGTGTCCTCCTCTTCCCAGGCGGGATGATCCATCGAGACGATTCCGCGGTGGCGGCTCTCCTTGCGGGTATGATCGATGAGACGGCTTTTGATGTGGAGTGCCGCAAAATGCAGGAAAGAGCCTCGGATGATGGAATAGTCGAGGATCGCTTCGTAAAATGCGATCATGGCGATGGAGAGCTCGTCGTCGTTCTCCTCCACCAGAGGACGTTTCAGAAACTTGGCGGTCTCTTTTCGGATAAAGGGCATGTATGCCCGGATCATCTCATCGGCGGCAGCCATGTCCTCCTTGGCGTCCTTCACCCAGTGGATGATCGAATGCTCGTGACTCATTTGGGTAGATCCCTCCTACTATCACTATACGACAGGCGTTTGGTAAAAACGGGGTCGATGTAAGGTTTTAACAAAATGCTTCGAAAATTCATGCAAAACTGTTCGGTTGCAGAAAGAGCCGCCGCGACCGCGACAGCTCCTTAGTAAAATCGTAGAACGGAATGCCGCTCCGGAGCGGTCTGTGCGGTATTTGGGCTCAGCGATCTGCCATATACGCTTCGATCTCGTCGGGAGTGCGGATGATGTCTTCGGACAGGCAAACGCATCCGTTCTCGGTGATCAGCAGATCGTCCTCGATGCGGATACCGATGGCTTCCTCGTCGATGTAGAGACCGGGCTCGTCTGTGATCACACAGCCGGGACGGAGGATGCGGTCGTCGGCGACCTCAATATCGTGGACGTCGATGCCCAGATGGTGGCTGACGCCGTGCATATAATAGCGAGAGACTTCACCGGGTACATTGATCTTGCCCATCTTCAGGAGTCCTTCCGCCAGTACGTCCTTGCAGATCTCGTTGAGCTCGCGGCAGGTCATGCCGGGCTTGGCCGCCTTGGCAACGGCGCGGTTGGCGGCAAGAGCGATCTCGTAATACTGCCGCTGACGGTCGGTGAATTTTCCGTTTACGGGATAGGTGCGGGTGATGTCGGCGCAGTAGCCGTCCACCTTGGCGCCCAGATCCAAGAGGATCAGATCACCGTCGTTGCAGATCTCCCGATTGGTGCCGTAGTGGAGCATGGTGCCGTTGATGCCCGCACCTGCGATGGTGGGGAAGGCGGGACCTTCTGCGCCCTCGGAGAAGATCTTCGCCTCAAAGATTGCCTGCACCTGATATTCGTACATTCCGGGACGGAGATTTTCCATCACCGCATTCAAACCGCCTTTGGTGATATTGATCGCCTTTTGGATGGCGGTGACCTCCTCCTCGTCCTTGCAACGGCGCAGAGCAGCGGTGGGGATGTGGAGGTTCCTGATCTGCACGGCAGGGTAGAGTCTCGCAAATTCCTGCGCCTTGACCAGGTTATAGTCGGGCAGATCCTCGGCGGAATGGCGGTAGGTATCGAAGTAGGCGACCTCGGCGATGCCTGAAGCCATATGGCGGGACAGATCGCCCTCCAGTTGATGAATATAGCGGATCGGCTCGATCCCGCTGATTTCTCTTGCCTCGTCGGGGGTCACCATCTTGCCCGTCCAGCGGACGGCGAGGGGATCTACCTCGGGGATATAGAGCACAGCAGAGCATCTGCCGTCCCGTTTGATCAGTACCAGCGCCATATTCTCGCGGGTAAGCCCGGTATAATAGAAGAACTGGCGGCTCACCCGGAAGGGATAATACTCGTCCTGGCTGACGTGTATGGGGATGCCCGAGTAGAGGATCGTGATGCTTTTATCGGCAAGGAGAGGGATCAGTTTTTCGCGGTGCGCGGGAACGGACATTCAGAAAACCTTCTTTCTGTGAGGTAAGATTACTATACTTTATTGTAACACAGTTTTTGCCGATTGTCTACCTTTTTTGAGAAAAAGTTGAGGGATTTTGGGGTGTTGTCTCTGCTTCATCTGTTTTACCTGCGGTAAAATGAGATTTTTTGAAAATACTTGACAAGAGGTGTCCTTCGTGGTACAATATAATGAGATAAAATGGCTACATCTATGCCGAAAGGATAATCCATGAATCAAGAAGAAACCAAACTGCAGCGGCAGCCGTCGCAGTATCATACCCATATTTCCGCCAAGAAACGGCTCTTTTCGCTGAATCTTGGAGAGGTCTGGCGGTATCGGGATCTGATCATCCTTTTTACCCGCCGCAGCTTCGTGCTGACCTACAAGCAGACCGTGCTGGGACCTGCCTGGATCTTTCTGACGCCTATCATCACCAGCTTGATCTACACCTTCGTCTTCGGCGGCATCGCGGGGATCTCCACCGACGGCGTGCCGACCCTCCTGTTCTATCTGGCAAGCAATGCGGTGTGGACCTTCTTTGCCTCCTGCGTGACCCAGAACGCCGCTACCTTCACCGCCAACGCCAACGTCTTCGGAAAGGTCTACTTCCCGAGACTTACGATGCCCATCTCCAATATGCTGGCGTCGGTGATCCAGTTCTTCGTGCAGATGATCCTGGTGGCGATCCTGCTTTGCTACTATTCCATCACCGGGGCGGTCTCGCCAAACTGGTGGGGACTGTTTCTGCTCCCTCTGATCCTGCTGCAGCTGGGTATTCTGGGACTTGGCGTGGGTATCATCATCTCCAGTCTGACTACTAAATACCGTGACCTTGCCATTCTCGTTACCTTCGGTGTACAGCTTTGGATGTACGCAACGCCTATCGTCTATCCGCTCTCTCAGCTTTCCGACGGTGTGATGAAGACGATCCTTATGATCAACCCCGTTACCGCTCCCGTGGAGGTCTTCCGCTGGGCGCTTCTGGGAGAGGGAACCGTCCTGCCCGTGGCACTGGCACTGTCGGCTCTGCTGACTGTGGTCGTGGCGCTGGTGGGTGTGATGATCTTCAACCGTGTGGAAAAGACCTTTATGGACACCGTTTAACTGAAAATTAGGAGAAAACATGAGTAATCCTGTTGAAAACCGCGAGGTAGCCGTTCGGCTATCGGGGGTCAAAAAAATGTACAAGCTGGGGCAGATCGGCGGCGGCACGCTGCAAAAGGATCTGCAAAGCTGGTGGGCGCGCGTCCGCGGCAAAGAAGATCCCAACTCCCTCATCGGTAGTGAGCAGCGTCTGTCGGGCGAGACCTTCCTGGCACTGCGAGGCATTGACCTGACCGTCTACAAGGGCGAGGCTCTGGGCATTATCGGAGGAAACGGCGCGGGAAAGAGCACCCTGTTGAAGCTTCTATGCCGTGTTACCGCTCCCTCGGCGGGCGAAATTGATATTTACGGGCGTATCTCCTCTATGCTGGAGGTGGGTACCGGCTTCCACGGCGAGATGACCGGCAGAGAAAACATCTACCTGAACGGCGCCATCCTGGGCATGACCAAAGCCGAGATCGATGCCAAAATGGAGCAGATCGTCGAGTTTTCCGAGGTGAGGGACTTCATTGACACCCCCGTCAAGCGGTACTCCTCGGGTATGTACGTCAAGCTCGCCTTCGCCGTAGCGGCACATCTGGATTCCGAGATCCTGATCATGGACGAGGTGCTGGCTGTAGGCGATATGGCGTTCCAGCAAAAGTGCCTGGATCGGATGCGGGACGCCGCAACCAAAGAGGGACGCACAGTCCTCTACGTTTCCCACAATATGAACACCATCCGCCAGCTTTGCGACCGATGCGTGGTGCTGGACAAGGGACAGATCATTTTTGAAGGCGACGTAGAAGAGGGCATCGAGCATTATATGGGTACCAAACAGACCTCCTCCGGAGTAGTGGAGTTGGCTTCGCTGAAGCGCGCTCCCGAGTTTGCTGGACACGCCGTTACGCTGGAGGCGATCTGGAGCGAAGAGCTGCAGAATGCCGTTTATCCCGTGGGCAGTAAGATGAAGCTGCGGCTGTCCTACACCTCCTCCCGGGCGGTGGCGTCTGCCAATCTGCGGATGATGGTGCGCAGTGCGGAAGGCAATCCCATCACCATGTGTACCACCAACGAAGGGTTTTCTGTGGCGTGCGGCACTAGGGAGACCGTGGAGATCGAGATCGATACCTCCCGCCTGGTGCCGGGACGTTACACCCTCAGCACCGTCATCTACGAGGTCAACGAGATGGGACACAACAGTAATCTGGACGGGCTGAAGGAGATCTATAATTTTGAGATAGTCGCCGTGTCCGGATTCAATAACAATATGGAGTGGACTACCCGTTATTGGGGAAATACCTTCAGCGAGCCGATGAAACTCCGTAAGATCACGGCCGGGCCGACCCGATGAGCGGGAGCAGACGCTTCATCCGCGCATTGTGCGGTGTGGGGATCGCAGTACAACTGCTGTCGCTAGCAGGGTGTTCGTCGCCGGAGCCGCTGGAGATCCCGGCAGCGTACGGTGTCAGTGAGGATCCGTCGGTGGGATATCTGCATTTTTCAGTGGACGATTGCAACACGCTCTTCCGTGATCTAACCGAGAATGCCGACCGCTACGACAGTATCTTCGATCAGCCCACCTTGGGCTTTGTGAGGGAGCTTCACGACCAGTTCGGGATCAGGATCAGTTTTTACGTTTACTACTGTCCCAACCGCGAGACGGTGGAGTTCGATCTGTCGGATGCTACCGACCGTTTCAGTGCTGAGTTTGCCGAGAACGCCGATTGGTTGCGGTTCGGTTATCACGCGCCCGATTCCGAGGCGTATCAGAGTACCGACGCCGAGGAACAGTTGGAGTATTATCGCATGACCGTCCGTGAGTTGATTCGCATCACCGGATCGGCGGAGTGCATCGACAACTTCGTGCGGCTGGACCGCTATCTTGCCGACGCCGACACCGTCCGTGCTCTTTCCTTTGCCGAAGAGGGGATCACGGGGCTTTTCATCGCCGACCGATCGAATCCCGATCGGCACAGCTACGCTCTGTCGCAGGCGGCACAGGAGACCTGCTACGCCGAGGATTGGTGGGTCGAGGAGGGCGTTTGCTACACCCCTACCGACGTGCGGCTGGAGGACATTGCCGACGACGATGCCTTTTACCGTCTGCTGAAAGACATGGAAGAACAGCCTCGGCTGATCGTCTTTACCCATGAGTGGGCGATGGAGCAAGAGTCGGTCAAGCGATATATGCGCTGGTTTGCGGAGTACGCGCACACCTACGGTATTCCTTCTGCTTTCCCCGAAAATGAAAATGACAAGCCCGCCTGACGGACTTTTGAAAGAGAATTACTATGGAAAAGATCAAACGATTCGTGGATTGCTATATCCCTACTGAGACCTGCAATCTGCGCTGTCATTACTGTTATATTACCCAAAAGCGGAAGTTCAACAGCAAGCTGGTGAATTTCAGCCACTCTCCCGAAACCATCCGCGCAGCTCTCTCCCGTGAGCGGCTGGGCGGCGTTTCGCTGATCAATCTTTGTGCGGGCGGAGAGACCTTACTGTCGGAAGAACTGCTGAAGGTGACCCACGCCCTCATCGATGAGGGTCACTATGTGATGATCGTCACCAACGGCACGCTGTGCGGACGGTTCGATCAGATCGCCGAGTGGGGAAGAGAAGTGCTGTCCCATCTCTTCTTCAAGTTCTCCTTCCACTTCTTGGAGCTGGAAAGACTGGGAATGATGGACCGCTTCTTTGAAAACGTACAGAAAATGAAGGATGCGGGTGCGTCCTTCACGGTGGAGATCACGCCTTCAGACGAATTGATCCCCCGCATCGAGGACGTGAAGGCGGTTTGTATGGAGAAGCTGGGTGCGTTCTGTCATGTGACTATCGCCCGTGACGATCGCACTTTGGGGATCGACGTGCTGTCGGATCACGATTTTGAGACCTACAAGCAGATCTGGGGACAGTTCGATTCCGAATTGTTCGCCTACAAAAGCGAGATCTTTCACAAAAAGCGCAACGAGTTCTGTTACGCCGGCGATTGGACGACCTGTCTGAATCTGGAGACCGGATCGCTCCGACAATGCTATGCGGGCAAGGAGCTGTGCAATATCTATGAGGATATCTCCGCACCCATCCCTTTTGAAGCCATCGGACACGGCTGTCCAATGCCCCATTGCTACAATGGGCACGCCTTTTTGGCGCTGGGGGTGATCCCCGAGCTGGAAGCTCCCACCTACGCCGATCTGCGCAACCGCGTCTGCAAGGACGGAAGCGAGTGGCTGGTACCCGAAATGAAGGCGTTTATGAATACCAAGGTGGGTGAGAGCAATTGCCCCTATTCCCACTTGAAGCGGATGAAGATCCGCGCTTTTCGTGAGGGATCGCTTCTTTACCGCTTCAAGCGGAAGCTTACCGGGAAGGGGCGCTGAGCATGGATCTGTTGTATCCTCTGCGTTTGGTTGTCCGCGCAGGACGGCGGAGGCGGCAAAGGTGCGCCGAGGCAAAAGCCCTGCGGGCATATCTGTCGGACTGTGACCGTAAAACTGCCGTGATCCCCGGTACGCCGCTTCATGTGAATCTGGGAGACAGCGCCATCTTTTTGGCGCAGAAGGCGTTTTTGGAGAGCTGCGGATTTGCCGTGAAGGAGATCACCTGGGAGCAGATCCACACTCATCGGAAGCTGCTTCGGAAAATCATCCCCAAAGAGACTCTCATTGCCCAGCTGGGCGGCGGTAATATGGGCAATCAATGGATGGACGAAGAGCGGCTCCATCGGACGCTGACGATGGACTATCCCCATCATCCCACTGTCATCTTTCCCCAGACAGTCTATTTTACTCCCGACGAGGACGGAGAGCGGGAGAGAGCGGTCAGCGCGTCGGTCTACGGCCGTCATCATGCGCTGACGCTGGTGACCCGTGAGGCGCAGTCCTTTGCGGTAGCGCGGGAGATGTGTCCCGATGCGAAGATCCTTTTGACACCCGACATCGTGCTGTCCGCGACGATGGAGACCTTCAGCGCGTTGCCGCAGACGAGAAACGGTATCCTTTTGTGTATGCGATCCGATCTGGAGCGATCGACTACCGACGAGATGCAGAGCGCACTGGAGCGGATGCTGGCAAATACGGGAGAGACCGTCCGCAAGACTGATATGTATGCGGATGTTGCCGTAACGACCGAAAACCGCGCCGAGCTGGTGCGCGCCAAGATGGAAGAGTTTGCCGCCGCAAGATTGGTGATCACCGACCGTCTGCACGGCATGATCTTCGCCGCGCTGACCGGCACTCCCTGCGTGGTGTTCACCAACAGCAATTACAAGATCAGCGGAACTTACCGGTGGATCTGCCATCTTCCCTATATCCGATTTGCGGATGGGGTGGATGCCGCCGAGGGTCTGCTGCCCGAGCTGCTTGCGATGGAGCGCTGTGTATTTGACGGCATTGCGTTGCGTAAACCCTTCGATGAACTGAAAGATCACCTGCGGTCAACTGCAGGACGATGATAAAAACAAAGGAAATAATAACATTATGATCAAATCATTTTGGCGGGGAAGGATCCTGCTGACGAGGGCACGCTTGATCACGGCTGCGGTGATGGCATTCGTGTCGCTGCTGTTGTGCATTCTGGTGGGCGGTTCGCTGAAAGCGGGCATCGTCTTTGCGATCGCTTTTTTGGCGGTAGTTCCTTTTACCGTACGGCTTGAATTTTCTCCCCACGTGTGTGTGGCGGTCTACGGTGGTCTGGGTCTGGGTTTTGCGGTGTTTACCCTGCTGATGAGTCAGCTTGCGGTGGATCAGCTGGTTACCAATCTCCCTATCCTGCAACTGCTTTTGGGAACCGTTATTTGTCTGATCCCGATGCTGGTGATCTATGCCATCTCCCTTCGGTTCAGGCTGTCTGTGCTGATCGGCTCGGCAATGTGTATGATCCTCACGTCTATCAACACTTATGTGTATCTCTTCCGCGGAAACGAACTGACTCCTGCAGATTTGCTGTCGGTGGGTACTGCCGCTAACGTGATGACCGAGTACACCTTTTCGATCCCCAAAAATCTGCTGTTTGCCTGGTTGCTCTTTTTCCTGATGGCGCTGTTCCTGTTCGCGATCCCCGATCCACGGGTGTCCCGCCGTTTGTGGGGACGTCTGTCCGGAGCGGTCGCCGCACTTCTTAGTGTAGGGATGCTGGTGTGGGGGGCTACGGGCGTTACAGTGCATAATTGGCAGAATATAGGCTCCTCCCATAACGGCTTTTTGCTCAATTTTGTTCTTCAACTGAGATATGCCTTCGTTACCGAGCCGAAAGGTTACGATCCGAAAGCGCTGGACGAGTTTGCCGCCGGATACGCCGACTCGGATGATGAGGTGGCAGGTGAGTATCCTGACGTGATCGTCATTATGAACGAGTCCTTTGCCGATCTGTCGGTGCTGGGCTCGGAGCCGAACACCGACACGCCGCTGCTCCCGTTTTACCGCTCCCTGACCGAGAATACCATCAAGGGATACGCGCTGTCCTCCGTTTTGGGTGGCAGGACGCCCAATTCCGAGTTTGAGTTCCTTACCGGTCATACCACGGCATTTTTGCCTGCCGGCTCGATCCCGTATCAGCAGTATATTCAGGATCCCCAGTATTCCGTGGCGACCGTTCTGGCGAATCGCGGCTACTCTGACGTGGCTACACATCCAAACGACGGCGACAACTGGATGCGGGAATCGGTCTGGGCATATCTGGGCTTTGAGCGGTATACTTTCATTGAGGATTATCCCCAAAAGGATCTTGTCCGAAACTACGTCAGCGATGCGGAGATGTACCAACAGGTCATCCGCTATTACGAAGAAGAGTCGAAAACGGGCAATGTGTTCCTGTTCGGAATCACGATGCAAAATCACGGACCTTACGATTACGAGGATTTCCCCGCCGAGGTATCCCTGCAGGGCTATTCCACGGAATATCCCGATGTCGAGCAATATCTGACCCTGATCAATCGGTCGGATGCCGCGCTGGCTCAGCTGATCGGCTATTTTGAACAGTCGGAGCGTCCCGTGGTGGTGATGATGTTTGGCGATCATCTGCCCAATCTGTCACAGGATTTTTACAAGGAGCTACATGGCGGTGCGTTCGATTCGGCGGACGAGCATATGCTGCAATACAAGGTGCCCTTTATGATCTGGGCCAATTACGATATAGAAGAAGCCTTTGTCGAATGTACGTCGCTGAATTATCTTTCCAACTATCTGTACGAGGCAATGGGTATGCCGCTCCCGCCGTACAATCGGTTTCTGAAACAGCTGGAAGAGCACATTCCCGCGATGAATGCGTTCTACTATTATTCTTCGGAAAAAGATTGTTATCTCCCCTATGAAAATCTTTCGGCCACGGCGGCAGAATGGATCGCTTGGTACAGAAAACTGCAGTACAACTGCCTGTTTGACGTAGAGCGGCGCAATCGGATCTTTTTCCCGATAGATGGATAAAGTCGGCAACTTGCACAATTTTGAGTGCCGCATTTTGCGGAAAGTGCCGAATCTCCGTTGCAATACGGAAATAGGCTTGCTTTTTCCTGCAAGATATGGTATAATGACTCTATCTATGAGCCGTGTGCAATTTGCGGCGGCAATCTATTGATCTCAGGAGAATTACTATGAAAGCTAAAACTTTGCTTCGGCTGACAGCAGCTGCGTTTGCCGCACTGTTCTGCCTGACCGGTTGCGGCAACGTAGAAGAGGTGACTCATACCGGTGTTGCCGAAACCACTACTTTGCCGATCACCACTACTGCTCCCGCTCCCGTGACTACCGTTGACCCCGGTAAGGTGGAGGAGCCCGTAGAGGACAACGGCTGGGTATCCGCGATCTTTGGCGGCGGTCCCTTCTGCACCGGTAAGCGCGGCCTCAAGGACGTGAAGGAAGCAGGGTGGGATACCATTATGCTTTGGTCGGTTCACGTGCACGAAGACGGTACGCTGTATATGAACGACATCAAGGTCTGTGAGAACGGCAAGTTCGTGGGCGGCGACGTGATGAAAGAGGGATGGCAGTATCTGAAGGAAGCTCCCACCACCATCACTCGTATTGAGCTGTCGGTAGGTGCATGGGGTACGGCGGACTTTGAGTCCATTTCGGCACTGATGAATCGGGACGGTATCGGCGAGGATACCATCCTGTACAAAAACTTTAAGGCGTTGGTGGATGCCTCCGGTGCAGACGCCATCAACTACGACGACGAGTCCAATTACAACGTGGACGACGCCGTCAAATTCGGCAGAATGGTTGAGAGCTTGGGTCTGAAGGTCACACTTTGCCCTTATACTGCAATGAGTTATTGGGTCGACGTTTATAAGGGCCTCGGTGCTGATCTGTGCGACCGTATCTATCTGCAGTGCTACGACGGTGGCGCATACAATAACGTCAGAGACTGGTACAACGCATTCGGCGGAGTGAAGATCATTCCCGGCTACTGGTGTCTCCACTACAACAACTCTGCCGGCGATACTGCCGCACAGGTGAAGCAGAAGCTGGAGGACGTGAAGCGCAGCTGCACCGGTGGATTTATGTGGTTGTACGATGATATGAGATATCTTCCTTCCCCCAATACTACAGCCGATTATGCGGAAGCGATCGAATCGGTGGGAAAATAAGTCAAAGATCCGCCTTCGGGCGGATTTTTGCATCTTCCTCATGTGCTAAGTCGGCAGTCAGCTCCTGCGGATCGGGGTAAGATCATGCCGATTCCGTTGAAAAATACCGTTATTTATAATTTGCGAAAATTGCCCTTCTACTGGCGAAAATTGCGGAAATGCTCCGCGCCTCTTTACAGCGAAAGTAAATCGGAGTATAATGAATCAATAAAATGGACGAAAAGGAGCTTCAAATGAACAACTGGAAACGTTTGATTGCCTGTCTGCTGGGGACTGCAATGCTGGTTCCGACGGCGGCAACGCTGATCTCTTGCAATAAATCGCAGGGTCTGCAAACCACTACCACACAAGGAGATAACACGATGAATCCTACTCCGGATAAGACCTCCACGCTGAAGGTCGAGACTATGAAGGTCAATGAGACCGATACCCCCATCGGTCTGGATACTACACCCGTCTTTTCCTGGATCCCCGCTACCGAAGAGTACGATCAGTTCCAGACCGCTTATCGGGTGATCGTTTCCTCTACTGCGGAAAAGGCAGAGAAGGGTGAGGGGGATCTCTGGGACAGCGGGAAGGTGGATTCCGCCTTCTGCTACAGCGTTCCCTATGCGGGCGCAGAGCTTGCCTCTCACACTACTTATTATTGGGCAGTGCAGGTATGGGACGCCGATAACGCCGTCGGTACCTCTTCCGTGTCCAAGTTTTCCACCGGTATTCTGAATAAGAAGGAATGGACCGGCGACTGGATCGGCAGAAAGCCCGACAGCTATACTGCTTCGCTCAGCGGAGCAAAATGGATCTGGCTCGCCCCGTCCAGCGTGGGCAACAGTGCTCCTGCCGGACTTGCCGCCGGAACTCAGTATTTCCGTACCGAGTTTTCCGTTGACACCACCAAGACCGTGAAGCAGGCGCTGCTTGCCTACACTGCCGACGACGCTTCCACTGTCTTCCTCAACGGTGTGGAATGGTCTGAGTCCACCGCATGGTCCTCGGGCGTGATCTGCGACCTTACCGGTGCCCTGAAGGCTGAAAACGCCATCGCCGTGGCGGCGACCAACGCCACCAACGGCTATGCCGGCTTTATCGCCAGAATCGTCATCGAGTACACCGACGGTACCAAGACCACCATCCATACCGATGAAAAGACCTGGAAGGTAAGTAGTTCCGCCGCAGACGGCTGGACTACCCCCGAATTCAATGACAGCACATGGAGTACGCCCACCCAGTATTGCGACTTCGGCGGCGGCCCTTGGGGAACAGGAGTTTCTCTCTCCGCCGCAGGTGACCGTGCGGCAACTCTGCTACGGAAAAATCTGACCCTGAAGGGTGAGGTTGCCGAAGCGTACCTGTCCATTGCAGGACTTGGCTATTTCGAGATTCTGATCAACGGCAAGACCCCCGACGATACTGTACTGAACTGCTGTAATACCCAGTACAACAAGACCGTCCTCTACCGCACCTTCGACGTGACCTCTATGCTGAAGACGGGCGAGAACTCCATCGGTGTAGAGCTGGGCAACAGCTTTTACAACGAGCAGGGCTGAGTCTGGAACTGGGCGTCCGCATCCTGGCGGGACAATCCCAAGATGCTTCTGCAGATGACCGTCCGTTACACTGACGGCACCACCGAATCCTTCGCCTCCGACACCACCTGGCAGGCGACGGTAGACGGACCCATTACCTTCAACTCCATCTACTACGGTGAAACCTACGACGCCCGCAAGGAATTGGGCGACTGGGCAAACGTAGGCTACGACGCCTCCGCTTGGAAGGAATCCCAAAAGATGAACGCACCCAGGGGCGAGCTGATCTGCCAGCTGGAGGATCCCATCCGTCGTGTGGCATCCTTTGAGGTAAAGGACATCAAGAAGCTCTCCGACGGCTCTTATGTGATTTACGCGCCTGAAATGATCTCGGGCTGGGCGAAGATCACCTTCAAGAATGCGACCGCAGGCGATAAGATCACCATCCTCTACGGCGAAAAGATCCTGGCGAATGGCAACGTCCAGAAGCTGGGCGGCTCCGACGGTACCAACGCAAGCTGGTGGCCCGAACGCTACAATATGACCGATGAGTACATCGCCAAGGGCGGCGAGAGCGAGATCTACGAGCCCAAGTTCAGCTACAAGGGTTACGCGTATATCCAGATCTGGGGCTACGAGGGCGAGCTGAAGAAGGAAGATATCGTCCTCTACCGCACCGCCAACGACGTGGAAGTGACCGGCGAATTTGAATCCTCCGATCAGCTGATCAACGATCTGCACGCCATGATGGTTCGCACCATGACCAACAATCTGCAGGGCAAGCCCACCGATACGCCCGTTTGGGAAAAGAACGGCTGGCTGGGCGACCTGAACGTGGCACTGGAGACCTTCACCTACAATTTCGACTTCTCTAACTTCCTGCCCAACTTCGTGGAGATCATGGAAGACTGCTACGAGGAGTACGGACTCCTGCCGCAAATGGTTCCCACCGCAAACTGGGGCGTTGCCGACCACTATGTCTGGAACAGCGTATTCGTCTTCTCGGTCTACGAGCTCTACAATGTCTACGGCATGGACTACTATATGAAGGAGCAGTATTCCGTGCTGAAGAAGTATGCGCAGGGCATCATCAGCAGTATGCGGCGTACCAGCTGGATCGCTCCCGACGGGCAGCTGGGCGACTGGGTATCGCCCATGAACAGCGAGAACGCTCAGTACAACGAGTCGCCCAACGAGGGCAGCGGCATCGTTGCTACCGCTTATGTTTACAAGATGCTGCTGACCATGGCAGAGATCGCCGAGCTGACCGGTCATACCTCCGATGTGAATACCTACACCAGCGCTGCCGAGAATATCTACGAGGCATTCAACGAGAAGTTCTACAACCGCAGCGGTTACTACCAGACTACCGTTTGGTACAACAACGGTCCTCAGCGGACCAAATTCCGCCAGACCTCTCAGCTGGTGCCTCTGGCATTCGGTCTGGTGCCCGAGGATAAGATCCAGAAGGTCGTTGACAATCTGGTGAACGACATCGTCGAGAAGAACTATCATCTGGATACCGGATGCGTGGGCGCTAAGGAGATCCTTCCCGTGCTGTCGAGCTGCGGCTATGCAGACGTCGCCTACAAGATCCTCACCCAGCGCACCTACCCCTCTTGGGGCTTTATGATCGAAGAGGGTGCTACCTCTTTGTGGGAGATGTGGGAGACTACCACCCGTTCCCGTGCGCATTACTTCCTGGGTACCTACGACGAGTGGCTGTTCCAGTACCTGGCAGGTATTACCAACGTGGAGCAGGGCTACGCTAAGTTTACCATCAATCCCTACATCCCCGACGAGCTGACCTACATTACCTGCACCGAGAACACCGTGCGCGGTAAGATCGAGTCCTCCTGGAAGAAGAACGACGACGGCACCGTTACCATGACTATCACCGTGCCCTTCGGCTCCGAGGCGACCGTTTACTTCCCCACCGCAGACGCGGCAAAGGTGAAGTGGAACGGCACTGCGATTGCTGACACTATGGACGGCATCCGCTCGGTAGGCACCGATGCGGGTCACGCGTATGCGGTACTGGGTAGCGGCAGCTACGTCTTCGTGACCGCAAACGATGCTGAGTTCCTGTCCCGTACGGGCGCGATCTCCGTGAATGTGAAGACCGATCTGCCTGCACCCAAGGATCCCGTGAAGGAAGAAGAGATCGTCCATCCCACCGGCACCAATCTTGCCAAGGGCAAGACCGCTACCGCTTCCTCTGCGGCAAACTCCCCCGATTACAACTGGGCGATCACCAACCTCACCAACGGCGACCGCAAGGATGAGAACCGTGACGGCGAGTACGCAGGCTACACCAGTAACTCCAATACCGGTGCTAATCACGCTGAGTGGGTCATGATCGACCTTGGCTCGGCTATGACCGTCAATCAGGTGGTCTGCTACGCCTCCACTCCCACCCCTTCTGTCCCCAACAGCTGCTACTGCTTCGCCGAGGACTTCGAGATTCAGGTCTCCACCGATGGTACTAACTGGAAGACCGTCTACAGCGAGAAGGATTATAAAACTCCCTCTTGGGGGCCCCTTACCTTCGAGTTCGACAATGTGGAGGCCCGCTACGTCCGCTTCTACGCCTCGTCTCTCTACCCCAAGGCAACCGACGGTAACCGCTACTACCTCCAGCTCTGTGAGATGGAAGTGTATAAGAAGTAAATTGAATGTATTTGGGGCGCTGCCCCAAACCCCGGCAGGTACCTTTTCGAGAGAAAGGTTGTTGTTGACAAGCCAACAACATGGAGTTTGCTTTCGCAAACTCTGTACCTGCACCCCCAAAAGCTTCTTTTGCCCCGCAAATGCTTGCGGGGCATAGGAGTGGATCTTCGAATACTAATTGATTCGGAGCGTATTGATAAACCCGCCCGACGAGTATTCGTCGGGCTTTTATAAAAGTTTTTTGGAGGTTTGGAACCTTTTTTTCAAAAAAGGTTCCAAAATAAATTCTATGCAAAAATATGATATTGCGGCGTATATTTGGCCGGCTTATACGGGCGATGAACGGAGAACGCGGATCTTTTGGCCCGAGGGTATGGGCGAATGGCAGACCGTCAAGACGGCAGAAGCCAGATTTCCGGGGCACGAATGGCCCAGAAAGCCTCTGTGGGGCTACGTCAACGAGGCGGATCCCTATGTGATGGAAATGGAGATCAACGCCGCCGTGGCGCACGGGGTCAACGTGTTCATCTACGATTGGTATTGGTACGATAACCGACCGTTTTTGGAAAATTGCCTCAATGACGGCTTTTTGAAGGCGAAAAATCGGGATCGGATGAAGTTTTATCTGATGTGGGCTAACCACGACGCTACCACCTGCTGGGACAAGCGCACCTACGATGCCTGCGAAGAGGTGGTCTGGAGCGGAAAGGTCAACCGTCAGCAGTTCGAGACCATCTGTCACCGCATCATCGACCGTTACTTCACTCAGCCCAACTATTATAAGATTGACGGTTGTCCCGTGTTCATGATCTACGAGCTGCAAAACCTCATGGACGGTCTGGGCGGTCTTGAAGCTACCCGTGAAGCCCTCGAATGGTTTCGCGAGGAGGTTCGACGTGCGGGTTTTCCCGGACTCCACCTTCAGCACACTAAGTGGGGAAACGGCGCATTCAACGTCAGCGGCGTAGACCATGCCGAGTACCGTCCCAGCAGGGAAGTCATCGAAGCGGTGGGCTTTGACAGTATGACCAGCTATCAGTTCGTCCACATTACCGATATGAACCGCGATTACCGGGAAGTTCTCGCCGATGTGAAACGAAACTGGACGGAGATGGACGGCTACAACATTCCGTACTATCCTCATGTATCTGTTGGCTGGGACAACAATCCCCGTCACACGCGGCTGGCGTATCCCATCGTCAAAGGCAACACCCCCGACGCCTTCAAGGAAGCCCTTCTCGCAGCGAAGGAGTACGTGGACAGCCACGATCTGCCCGTGCCGCTGATCACGGTCAACAGCTGGAACGAGTGGACCGAGACCAGCTATCTCCAGCCCGACGACCGCTACGGCTACGGCTATTTGGAAGCGGTTAGGGAAGTGTTCGGAGAATAATTGGCTCTATAATAAATGTTGGGGTACCGACAGATAGAGCTCAAAAAAATAACAAAAAAAAGAGCATATCTGACAAAAATCTGATAGAATGAAGTTACCACACAAAACATTCATCGGAGGAGTCGGATATGCTCAATTCAT
>JAFTPF010000045.1 GCA_017463445.1 Clostridia bacterium | reverse complement strand
GATACGGACGCGCAATGCGCGCCCCTACGGGAGAGGGCGGTTATCTCTTTCCGCCCAGCAGATCCTGCTTGATCTGCCACAGGGACTCGGACAGGTCCACGTAGTAGGTGTGGGGGTTCTCAAAACGCTTGACCTCGTCCCACAGCTTGTCTACCTCGGCGGCGCAATAGTTGCGGATCTCTGCGGTGGTGGGGGAGTCGTAGACCCGCTTGCCGTCCTTGAAGATCTGCACCAGCAACTCCTTCGCCTCGTAATTCTCGTAGGTCTTGCGCTTCCAGGTGTAAACGGGGTCGAAAATAGTCAGCGGCTTGGTGAAATCGGGGGTCTCGTCGGCAAGACAGATCAGATCGGCATTGGCTTTGCCGGTGTCCTTTTCGAAGATGCGGTAGACCTTCTTGAAGTGGGGCGTGGTGATCTTGCCCGCGTTTTCGCTGATCTTGATCTTGGGGATCACCTTGCCTTCATTATCCTCCACCGCAACCAGCTTGTATACGCCGCCGAAAACGGGGGTGGACTTGGAGGTGATCATCCGCTCGCCTACGCCGAAGGCGTCGATCTTGGCGTCCTGCTGCATGAGATCGCGGATGATGTACTCGTCCAGGGAGTTGGAAACGATGATCTTCACGCCGGTCATGCCCGCTTCGTCCAGCATCTTTCTCGCCTTGCGGGAAAGGTAGGCGATGTCGCCCGAGTCGATGCGGATACCGCCCTTCTCGATGCCGTTTGCCTTGAACGCCTTAATGGCGTTGGGAATACCGCTTTTCAGCACGTTGTAGGTATCTACCAGCAGGGTAGCGTTGTCGGGGTAGATCTTGCAGTATGTATCGAACGCCTCATATTCGGTGTCAAACATCTGTACCCAGGAGTGCGCCATGGTGCCCGACGCAGGAACGCCGTAAAGCTGATCGGCAATGGCGCAGGCGGTGGAAGCGGCGCCGCCGATGTAAGCGGCACGGGCGCCCAGGATCGCGCCCGCAGTACCCTGCGCGCGTCGGGAGCCAAACTCGGAAACAGGTCTGCCGTTTGCGGCACGGACGATTCTGTTTGCCTTGGTGGCGATCAGCGACTGATGGTTGATAGTCAGCAGAATAAAGGTCTCCACGAACTGCGCTTCAATGGCGGGGGCGCGCACTACCAGGATGGGCTCCTTGGGGAAGATGGGCGTGCCTTCGGGGACAGCCCAGATGTCGCCGGTGAAGCGGAAGGTGCGCAGGTAATCGAGGAATTCCTCGGTAAAGCAGTTTTTCGTCCGCAGGAAGGCGATATCCTCTTCGGTGAAGCGGAGATTTTCAATGTAGTCGATCACCTGCTGCAGTCCTGCGGCAATAGCAAATCCGCCGCCGTCGGGGATGTCGCGGAAGAACATATCGAAATAGGAGATCTGATGCGCCTTTCCGCTACTAAAATAGCCGTTGCCCATCGTCAGCTCGTAGAAGTCGAAGAGCATAGTGTAATTTTCCGACCAGAAGTTGTTTTTCTCGTTCATTGGTGATCCCTCACAATAACAAAATTTCTATATCTTCCCGAAAACGGGCAAAGTCCCTTGACAATCGCCCGTTTTCGGGATATAATAGATAGGAATATATCGATTTGCGAGAACGGTACGCACTAACCCCATAGGTCGGGGCTTGCTCCGCCCGTCGGATTCCCCGCATCCCGCGCAAATTGATATTCTAATATCGATTATAACACATCGAATCGTATTTGTAAATACGTTTTGCAGAATTTATACGAAAAACAGGAGATTTTTCTTATGAAAAACGGATTTATCAAGATAGCCGCCGCCTCTCCCGCCCTGAAGGTCGCCGACGTGGCGTACAATCAAGCGCAGATCATCGCTACGGTAGAGCGTGCCGCCGCCGATGGCGTGCGCGTGCTCTGTCTGCCCGAGCTTGCTTTAACCGGTGCCACCTGCGGCGATCTGTTCCGGCAGAGAACGCTGATCGACGGTGCTAAGGAAGCCCTTATTGAGATTGCACAGGCGACCAAGAATCTGCCTATCTTCTTTACGGTCGGCCTGCCCTATCTGTGGAAGGGAAAGCTGTATAATACCGTTGCGGCGGTCATTGACGGAGAGATCAGAGCGCTGGTGCCGCAGACGCGGGTAAACGAGGCGATGCGCCGCTACTTTACGCCGTGGGATTGCGATGCCGCCGACTCTCTGTGGACTGACCAACCTCTTTCCGATGTGGGGATCGGCTCCTCCATCTGCTTTTGTGCGGAACTGCCTATGTTGAGCATTGCTATCGAGGTTGGTGATGACGCATTTATGTCCGTTCCCCCTTCCGCTAAACTGGCAGAGCAGGGTGCGATCCTGATCCTCAACCCTGCCGCCGCTCCCGAAATCGTGGGCAGAGCGGATGCCCGCCGTGCGCTGGTGATTTCCCAATCCGCACGTCTGGTCTGCAGTTATGTCCGTGCCGAAGCAGGACGCGGCGAGTCCACCACCGACTACGTCTACGGCGGACACGATCTGATTGCCGAGTGCGGAAAGCTGTTGGCAGAATCTAAGCCCTTTGCGGATGGCTACGTTGTCAGTGAGATCGATGTGGAGCGCATCGCGTCGGAGCGTACCCGCTCTGCGTTGGGATTTGTATCGGAATCGGATACCGCGTGGGTGACCACCTTCTCCCTCCACCTTGAATCTACCGCCCTTACCCGCAAAATCCCCCGCTCCCCCTTCGTGCCCGAGGACGCCGCCGCGCGGCTGACTCGCGCCGAGGAGATCGTCGCCATACAGGCAGAGGGACTTGCCCGTCGGGTTAGCCACATCGGCTGTAAGTGCGTGCTGGGTATCTCGGGCGGTCTGGACTCTACCCTTGCGCTCCTGATCACCGCCCGCGCCTTTGACATCTTGGGACGCAACCGCAAAGACATCATTTGCGTCACTATGCCGGGATTCGGCACCACCTCCCGCACCAAGTCCAACGCTGAGCTGCTCTGCGAGTCTCTGGGCGTTACCTTCCGCACCATCCCCATCGGCGTGGCGGTCAGACAGCACCTTGCCGACATCGGACACGACGGCGTCACCACCGATGTCACCTATGAAAACGCGCAGGCCCGCGAGCGTACCCAGATCCTGATGGACGTTGCCAATATGGAGGGTGCCATCGTGGTGGGAACCGGCGACCTGTCCGAGCTGGTACTGGGCTGGGCCACCTACAATGGCGACCATATGTCTATGTACGGCGTCAACGGTGCTATTCCCAAAACGCTGGTGCGCCATCTCGTCGCCTACTTCGCCGATACCGCCACCGATGCACAACAGGCGAGCGTGCTCCGCGACATCCTCGACACGCCCGTTTCTCCCGAGCTTCTCCCTGCCAAGGACGGCGAGATCGTTCAGAAGACCGAGGATTTGGTAGGCCCCTACGATCTCCACGATTTCTTCCTCTATTACGCGCTCCGCTACGGTTTTTCTCCCGAGAAAATCTACCGCCTTGCCCGCCATGCTTGGGGCGAGGTCTACGACGACGCTACCATTCTGAAGTGGCTTAAAACCTTCTACCGCCGCTTCTTCCAGCAGCAGTTCAAGCGCTCCTGCCTGCCCGACGGCATTGGCGTGGGCACGGTAGGCGTATCGCCCAGAGGAGGGCTGACGATGCCCTCGGATGCGTCGGTATCGCTGTGGCTGACCGAGGCAGAGAAAATTAAAGAATAAAAAACAACCATCTTTATTATTTCTTATTTATTCAGTATTCTTTATTCTTTAATCAGTTCCCCGTCACACGTCCGTCACACCGGCGTACTATACTGATTGCAATCCCCTTTTGAAAGGAAGATCAAACTATGACACGCAAACTCCCCGCGCTCCTGCTTGCCGTCCTGCTGATGCTCTCTCTGCCGCTGCTTGTATCCTGCAAGAACGGCGAGGACGGCGACGACGGCGACGACGGCGACTCCGCATATGACATTGCCGTACGCCATGGCTTTGAAGGTACCGAGGAAGAATGGCTGGAAAGCCTGAAGGGCTCCGACGGTACCGACGGCAAAGACGGCTCTGACGGCAAAGACGGTACCGACGGTGCAGATGGCGAAGACGGTAAGGACGGCTCCGGCAGTACCGTTGCTATCCCCGACAGCGACCGCGCCTATAACCTTGCACTTCTCTCGGCAGTGAGCATCTACTGCGATTTCACCGTCTCCGGCGGCTGGTTGGGACAGACCGAGACCGCCACCTCCGCAGGTGCGGGCGTCATCTATCAGCTGGACAAGGATTCGGGTGACGCGTACATCATTACCAACTATCACGTCGTTTATCATGCAGACGCACGGAAACAGATCAGCGATGACATCACCGTTTACCTCTACGGCATGGAGTATACCGACTACGCCATTGAGGCGACATATGTGGGCGGTGCCATGAACTACGACATCGCCGTTCTGAAGGTGAAAGGCAGCGAGATCCTGAAGCATTCCGAGGCCCGCGCCATCAGCGTCGCCGATTCCAACGACATCGTGGTAGGCGGCTCAGCCGTTGCTATCGGCAATCCGGAGGCAGGCGGCATCTCGGTGACCCGCGGCATCATCAGTGTGGACAGCGAGGAGCTGACCATGACCGGTGCCGACGATCGTACCCAGGTCACCTTCCGCACCATCCGCATCGACGCGGCGGTCAACGAGGGCAATTCGGGCGGCGGACTGTTTAACTCGGCAGGACAGCTGATCGGCATCGTTAACGCCAAGATCATCGCTGACGGCATCGAGGGCATTGCCTACGCCATCCCATCCAATATCGCTATCGGCGTAGCGCAGAACATCATCGATAACAGTTCCCGTCTCGGCTATACTGACGGCGTATGGCGCTGTCTGATGGGCATCTCGGTAGCCAGTACCGATTCCCGCCGCGTGGTTGACGAGGAGCAGGGGATCGTGAACATCGTGGAAGACGTGGTTGTTTCCGAGATCGTCTCCGGCGGACTTGCCGACGGCGTGTTGGAGGAGGACGATCTCTTGAAGCGCGTGACGATCGGCGACTGCTCCTTCGAGATCACCCGCACCTTTGTGATCGTAGACGCCATGCTGACCGCACGTGTGGGGGATACCGTAACCCTGCTGATCGAGCGCGGCGGCGAGGAGATGGAAGTTTCCATTCAAATCACCGAAGATTGCATTTCAGTAACGAAGTAAGCAAAAAGCCGCCCTCGGGCGGCTTTTAAAATTGCAAACGCCTCCCAGCGTCCCCCCTTTTTCGAAAAATCAAAAATCGCACGGAAGGAATCGTGCGATTTTCGTATATCGTTACTTTTCGGAGACCTCGGGCGCAGTCATAGACTTCGCCTTATTCTCCTTCTTGGGCTTTTTCGGCTTCTTTTCCTTGGGATTTGCCGCTTTGCAGGTCTTGACGCAGAGCAGTACTCCCACTGCGGCGAAGATCACGGCGATCAGTCCCGCCGCTGCAGAATCGCCGATGGGCAGGGCAGGGAATTTCTTGCCCGGCTTTTCCGGTTCTGCTTCGGGAGTCGCCACTTCCTCGACAACTTCCGTTTTCTTCTTTTTTTTGAACATAACTGTTTTCCGTCCGATCTTATTGTATTATCTCTATTGTACCACAGTACAGCTTGAAAATCAACCCCTTTTTCTTCCTTTGTCCGCATTTTTTATCTAGCGGAAAGATTCGCGCCAACTCTTGACAAATCGGCGAATACATGCTATCATAAAATTAACCCCAACAAGGGACCTGAACCGAAAAACTCACATGGAGGATAGCACTATGCAATTTACACCCCCAAAATACCGCACCTATCCCGCAACCGCACTGAAGCCGGATGGATGGCTGAAACAGCAGCTTCGCATTCAAGCAGAGGGGCTTTCGGGAAACCTTGACAAGATGTGGTCCGACATCCGTGACTCCCGCTGGATCGGCGGCGACTGCGACGGCTGGGAGCGTGTCCCCTACTGGCTGGACGGCTTCATTCCGTTAGCGTGGCTTCTCGATGACAAGGATCTGAAAGCCCGTGCCAAACGCTACATCGACGGCATATTGGAACGGCAGAAGCCCGACGGCTGGATCTGCCCCTGTGAGGATCACGAGCGGAGCCGCTACGACGTCTGGGCGACCTTCCTCATCTGCAAGGTGCTGGTGGTCTACTACGAATGCTCCCGCACCGACGAGTGGGTGGACGAGCGCATCGAGGACGCTGTGCGCCGTGCGCTCCACAATCTGATGCTTCATATCCGAGGCAACACCCTCTTCAACTGGGCGGCGGCTCGCTGGTTCGAGGGACTCGTCTCCATCTATTGGCTCTACGACCGCACGGGCGAGGAGTGGCTCCCTTATCTGGCGCATATGCTTCGTGTGCAGGGCACCGGCTACCGTGATCTTTTCGACAATTGGATGGATCAGGAGCCTCACACCGACTGGAACTATCAGACCCACGTGGTCAATCTCGCCATGGCGATCAAATCCGAGGTGCTGGGCGGACGCATCGGCGACCGTGTCGCCGAGGGTGAAGCCTTTGCGGAGAAGATGCTGGGATTTTTGCAAAAATACCACGGTACCGCCGTCGGACACTTCACCGGCGACGAGAATCTGGCAGGCGACAGCCCCATTCAGGGTACCGAGCTTTGTGGCGTGGTGGAGGCGATGTACTCCTATGAGGAGATCTTTCTGCTCACCGGCAATCCCGTCTGGCTGGATCGCTTGGAGACGCTGGCATACAACGCCCTTCCCGCCACTACTTCCCCTGATATGTGGACCCACCAGTACGATCAAATGACCAATCAAATGGCGTGTGTCCGCTTTGCGGGCAAGCCCATCTTCGGCACCAACAATCAGGAGGCGCACCTCTTTGGACTGGAGCCCAACTACGGCTGCTGTACCGCTAACTTCAATCAGGGCTGGCCGAAATTTGCTTGGCATATCTTTCTCTCGGGCGAAGACTCCATTCTCTCCGCCGCTCTCGCACCTGCCACGGTCAAGACTACCATCAAAGACGCAGAGGTTGAAGTTTCCCTGGACACCCTCTATCCCTTCCGAAACAGCGGCAAGTATACCGTCAAGACCTCCTCCCCCGTTTGCTTCGCGCTGGAGGTTCGCATCCCCGTCTGGGCGAAGAACGCCACCCTGGACGGCATTTCCGTGGAAGCAGGGAAGATCGCCCGCATAGAGCGCATCTGGGAGGGCGAGACCACCGTGGAGCTTTCCATGGACTTCGACATCGTCTTCGAGGAGCGTCCCCGACAGATGGCAGCCCTCCGCCGCGGTCCGCTCTACTACTCGGTACACATCGACGAGGAGTGGAAGAAATACGAATACGAACGTCACGGTGTAGTGCGGAAATATCCCTATTGCGACTATGAGATCTACCCGAGATCCCCGTGGAACTGGGCGTTCGGCGAGGGCGAGTGTACCGTCACCGAAAACGAGATTGTGGACTATCCCTTCTCCTCGGAGCATCCGCCTGTGGAGATCACCGCACCCCTGTATCAAATCGATTGGGGCTATGAGGAGGGTTACAACGATCTGTGCGCTAAAGTCCCCCACAGCCGCGAGCCCATCTCGGAGACCATGCCTGTTCGGATGAAGCCCTATGGCTGCACGAACCTGCGCATGACCGAGCTGCCCAAGTAAACAGTTCCGCCTACGGCATCATTCCGTAGGCGGTCTTTTTTCAGGACACCCCTTGCCCTAGCGCACCTGCTTCTCCCTACAAAACGCAAAAAAACAGACTGCCCGAGGACAGTCTGTTTGAGTTGGATTGGATCAACCTACGAAAAGCTCCATCTCGTTGAGCTGGAATGCGCTGCCGGTGGTGAACACGATCTTGTAGTTCTGGCAAGCCTTTGCGTTGGTCACAGCGTAGGAGTAGGGAGTGCTGTTGGTGGCAGCCAGACCGGTAACGTGAGTCTTGGTCGCCGTAACGGTGGACAGCTCGACCCATTCGCCGTCTACTTCGCCGTACAGCGTCCAAGCGGAGGGGTTACGCGCACCGTTGGTAGCGGTATCGCCGCCGGTGTACAGGGTGTAGTGGGTAACGGTAGCAGCCTCGGTGAGGGAGAAGGTCACGGTCACAGTGCCGCTCGTGTTACCGCCGATCTTGGTGGTAGTAGTATTGCCGTCGAACAGATTGGAGGTAGCACCGTCGCCCCACTGAGAGCTGAAGCCTTCAACAGTTGCGGTGGTAGCGTCAGCGGTGACCTTGGTCAGATTCTCGGGCAGCTCAACGTTCAGTGCCTCACGCTCGGGCGCATTGGCGGTGGACAGCTCGGATACCTTGGATACGGTGTCGGTATAGTATACCAGAGTTTCCTCGGCATTGTAAACGTAAACCGTAATCTCGTAGGACAGACCGGAGATCAGAGTTGCGCCGGGGGTCTCCACGTCCATACGGAACCAAGGCGCGCCGTTTGCATAGTTTTCGATCTTATACGCCTCGCCGTCGATGTAAACAACAGCATAGCCGCCATTGGTAATGGTGGTGGCCATGTCGGTATGCAGGTTAGTGGTCTTGTCTTCGAAGTAGTAGATCAGAGCAACGGTGCTGCCGCCGAACTCGGAGGGATACTCGAACGCATAGACGCGAGCGTCAACGCCTTCGATGGCGTTGATGTTGGTAGCGCCGGTGGTATCAACATCGGGAGCGGGAGTCTCGTCGGTGCCGGGAACGGGCTCGTCGGTGCCGGGAGTGGGAGTCTCGGTGGTAACGGGAGCCGTAGTGGTGGCGGCGGGTGCTTGGGTAGTGGTGGTAGGTGCGGCGGTGGTGGTGTCGGCAGGGGTAGACTCTGCGGCTTCGCCGGTACAAGCCACCAGGACTGCACTGCTCAGCGTAAGTGCCAGCAGTACGGAAAGAAGTTTCTTCATGGGGGATTACCTCCAAACATATTTCGGTATATACCGTTGATTTCATTGTATCACACGGCGGAAAAATTGCAATAGGATTTTCGAATTGTTAACAATTTCGTAACAAAATATTGGTCTAAATTTAACAAAGAAACGAATAGATCTTGGTATATTTTGACTGTTTTGTACCGTCTGCTTCGATGTGATATTGCTCGCTTGACAACGGAGGAGATCTGTGATAGAATAAAAAAACGCCCCGAGCATCTTTCGGTGCTCCGCTTGACCGCATCGGGGAACGTTTATATGAATGCAGAAAGGAGCCAACTTATGATCGAGATCCAAGGAAAATACAACACCGCCAAGGTCTTTGCGGATACCCTCGATCCCGCTTCCACCGGTCAGCTCATTGCCCTTTGCAACCAGCCCTTCACCGAAGGTGCGAAGATCCGTCTGATGCCCGACGTTCACGCGGGCGCGGGCTGTACCATCGGAACCACTATGACCGTCACCGACAAGATCGTCCCCAATCTGGTGGGCGTGGACATCGGTTGCGGAATGCACGTTGTCCGTCTTACCGAGCAGAGGATCGACTTCGCCCGCCTGGACCGGGTCATCCGAGACAACATCCCTTCGGGGATGCGCATCCGTGAAAAGCCTCACCCCATGGCACGGGAGTTTGACGCTGAGGAGCTACGCTGCTACCATCATGTAAGCGAAGACCGCGCCATCCACTCGGTCGGCACCCTGGGCGGCGGTAACCACTTTATCGAAATCGACCAAGACGATGAGGGCAATCTCTATCTGGTCATCCACTCGGGCAGCCGTTACCTCGGCAAGCAGATCGCCGAGTATTATCAGAAGCTGGGCTATGATCGCTTAAACCAAAGCTCCGAATCAGACGAGCGTCTGCTGGTGGCGGCTCTCAAGCGGGAGGGGCGCACCAAGGACATCAGTGCCGAGCTGAAGAAGCTGAAAAACGTCAAGCGCACTAATATCCCCCGAGAGCTTGCCTATGTGGAGGGCAAGGATCTGGACGATTATCTCCACGACGTGGGCGTCGCACAGTCGTATGCCGACCTCAACCGCCGCGCTATGGCTCGCACGATATTAAAAGAGATGAAACTCCACGAAGAGGAGAGCTTCACCACCATCCACAACTATATCGACCTGGACCACGGCACCCTCCGTAAGGGTGCTGTCTCGGCAATGGCGGGGGAGCGACTACTCATCCCCATCAATATGCGGGACGGCAGCCTGCTCTGCGTCGGCAAGGGCAACGAGGACTGGAACTGCTCCGCTCCTCACGGCGCAGGACGCCTGATGAGCCGCAGCGAGGCGAAGAATCACTTCACCGTCAGCCAGTTCAAGAAGGAGATGGAGGGCATCTTCACCACCTCGGTAGGTGCAGATACCCTGGACGAATCGCCCATGGTCTACAAGCCCATGGAAGCCATCCTCTCCCAGCTGGGATCTACCGCAGAGGTGGAAAAGATCCTCCGCCCGCTGTACAACTTCAAGGCGGGCAGGGAAGAGTGAGGAATCCGACCGATGAAAAAGGTTAAGAAGCGATATCCCCAATCGGTACGTCACTCGCTGGCAAAGTTTCGCAAATATCTCCTCAGACTGTCGCTGATCGGACTTCTGTTGTGGGCAGGCTTGTCGGCAGTGCTTGCTGTTACCGTATTTGTTGCACAGCCGATCTATGATGCCGCTGACATTGAGGAAGTCAAAGGCATACTTTTGCAGGTGGAGACAATTCAGCGAACCCGCAAAAACACGCATTTCGTGCTGACGCTGGAGGACGGCAGGACGTTCTACGTTCAAAATTCCGATGCTAAGACCTACGGTCTGGATGCGCTCTCCGTTGGAGATACGGTAACCGTACAGTATGTGAGAGACTCCCGCTACGGCGCATATCTTATGATTGGCGTTGCCGATGGAGAGAGGGGCTATTTTACGCCCGATGAGACCAACGCCGCCATTCGTACGTTTCGATGGCAGACGGTAAAGATCAGCCTGATCCTGCTTCCCGGTTTGGTGGGCATATGTTCATTGATTGCCGCCGTGGGTTTCTGGCCGCGGGAATACTTTCGATATCGAAGGCGCGAGAAAGATCGAAGCCGTAAGTCAATTATGAATGAAAAAACAGAGTAGCGCAGTGGAGCTGTGCTACTCTGTACTACTATAAGAACCAATTAACTTTTCCTCCGAACGACGCCGTGTGCGTGTCGTTCGGAGTTGTTTTCTTAATCTTTTTGTCAAAAAAGACAAGCAAAGTATCATTTGGATGCGGCAGTTACCAAGCATTGTAACGGATGTTGTTCCACAATTCCGGAGAGTAACTGAGACGCTCTTCCATGGTTATATCGCTTGGCCAGGAATAGCAAGTGATACGCTTGAACTGTTCCTGCGTGCCCTGATAGTGGATGGTCGCGTAAGCGGGAAGAGCGCTGTCGCCGATGTAGGTCAGCGTGACAGGCCAATATACGTTTTGGGTTTTGGAATAACTGAATCCGCTACTTTCCAGTCTTTGCACATTTTCGCCCAGTCGGATGGTCTCCAGCTTCAGACCCTTGACGCAGCTTTGCTTTAGCACCTTTACGTCTTTGCCCATCTCCAGCTCGGTGACTGCGTTGTCCGAGGCGGTGAAGGAGTACGCTCCGATCGTGGTAATGCCGTCTGCGATGATGATCTTGCGGATGCCGAACAGGTAGAAATCCCACGGTGGCAGGCTGTTATCCGAATAGTCGGGCATTGCACCGCTTCCGCTGATGACCAGCACCCAATCGCCGGGCTTGTCGTAGTTTCCGCTGATGTAGTAGCGAACTGGGCTGATCACGCCGCCTCTGCGGTCAGCGTTTCCGTAATCGATGAATTTTTGGTTGCAGACGGTACAGCGATTTTGCATCTCGATGATGGGGTTGCCGTCGCTGTCTACGTCCTCTGCCTCCACACGCTGTACGTCGTGGCGGTGGGTCTTATTGGTGGGATCAGTCTTTTTGGAGGCTCCACAGGCGCATTTGTGCAGAGTATAGCCGTCCTTGCTACAGGTGGGCGCAACGACCGAGGTTTCGTAAACGTGATCCAGACGGGAGACGGTCTCCTGCTTCACCAAAATCTCGCCGCAGAGTCGGCAGTGCTTGCCTTCGGTCAGACCGGTTGCGGTGCAGGTAGCGGTGACTGCGGCGTCGATCACTTCTTCGTGCGTGCAGGCTTCAGTAACGGGCTTGGTTTCCGGCTCGGCGGTAGCAGGAGGCTCATCGGTGATTGCGGGCGCGGGCTCGGTTTCGGGCTGCGGAGCGGCCGTGGACTCTGTGTTCGGCAGAGAATCAGAGGTGTTGTGGTGCGGTTCCCGGGAATGATCGGTAACATCCGTGGTCGGATTGCCGGGGACGGGATCGCTTCCCCCCAGAAGCGAGGCGATGAAATGGACGCTCCCCAAAAGGAGTGCGATGCAAACCGCGTATACCAATACGGCTTTCGTGAATCGTTTAACGTGGGTTGAGGCGTGCACTCGGGGAGCGAAAGGAATGCCGGAAATGACCGCTTTTTCCAAAGCGGGCGGAGGTGTCATCTGACTACCTACATCCTGAAGCTCTTTCCCCAGCGCATCGTTGCGGTCGAGGGGTTCTTTATCAAACATAGATACCTTCTCCTTTCAATGCTTCTTTCAGCATAGCTTTGCCGCGGGATAGTCGCGAGCGGAACGATCCGGGACGGAGCTTTAACACTCGTGCACATTCCTCGGCATCCATGCCCTCAATATAGTACAGTTGAATGGGAATGCGGTATTTGGCAGGTAAGCGGAGCAGTGCTTCCAGCACACCGCGTTTTTCTTCGGGAAGTGTCAGAGTTTCGCTTACGTCCTCCAGACTCAGCGTCTCGTTACGAAATGCGGCAGACATATAGCGTTTGCAGCAGTTCAGTGTGGTGCGGATCAGCCAAGCTTTGCAGTGGTTTTCGTCCTTGAACGTGCGTTCTTCGCGAAATAAACGCAAAAAGGTTTCCTGATACACTTCCTCGGCAGCGTCCTCTCTCCTGGTGCGGGAGAGTGCGATCCGCCAGACCATCACCGAATACTGTGCGACAATACTGTCGCGATCATCTTGTGGTTTATTCATCATAAAACCCCCTTTCACTCTCTAAAATCCCGGAGAGTGCCGTTTTGTTGCATCCAAAATGAAAATTTTTGAATTTTTGAAATTTTTTGATTTTTCAAAAATAATCGAGTGGAGGGATCCGTGGGTGATTTCCTCGCGGAGCAGTGCTTATTCAGGACGGCGGACTGCCCATCAAACGGCAATGGGAAAGACGTTCGCGGGTGGAAAGTTCCATAAATTCCCGACCCATACCCTATTGACAAACAAATGTTCTTATGTTATACTAAGATAAACAAATGTTCGTTCACGGAGGCAAATATGGAGCGCACCATCCTGCATTGTGATATGAATAATTTTTACGCCTCCTGCGAGTGTGCGCTGGATCCGTCGCTCTACGGCAAGCCCATCGCCGTTTGCGGCTCACAGGAGGAGCGGCACGGCATCGTGCTGGCAAAAAGCGAGCCTGCCAAAGCCTGCGGGGTCAAGACCGGCGAGGCGATCTGGCAGGCAAAGCAGAAATGTCCCGGACTGCTGGTGGTGCCGCCGCATTACGAGCTGTACCTCCAATACTCCAAGCTGGCAAGAGAGATCTACGCTGAGTACACCGATCTGATCGAGCCCATGGGACTGGACGAGGTCTGGTTGGACGTGACGGGGAGCCGCCTCCTCTTCGGGGATGGGATGACCATTGCCGAGACTCTCCGTCAGCGGATCAAGCACGAGCTGGGGCTGACCATTTCGGTGGGAGTCTCTTTTAATAAAATCTTTGCGAAACTAGGGAGCGATCTGAAGAAGCCCGACGCGATCACGCACATCCCCAGAGAGCGGTTTCGGGAGATCACCCGTCCGCTTCCCGTGGGAGAGCTGTTCGGGGTAGGGCGGGCGACGCAGAAAGCCCTCGCCGTCTTCGGAGTGGACACCATCGGACGGCTTGCCGATACACCGCTGTCGGTGCTGGAATACAAATTCGGAAAGAACGGGCGGACACTGTGGCAGAACGCCAACGGCGAGGATCAATCTCCCGTGGCACCCATGGACGCGGCGCTCCCCATGAAAAGCGCGGGACACGGGGTCACTACCTCACGGGATCTGGAGAACGAAGCGGAGGTCTGGCGGGTGATGCTCCAGCTGACTCAGGATCTGGGGCACAGACTGCGCCTCTACGGTAAACAGGCGTGGGGCGTGTCGGTTTCGATCCGCGATGCCAATCTCGGCTGGAAGCAGTGGCAGGAGAAGCTGACCTATCCCACTCAGAACGCGGGGAAGATCGCGGAGGCGGCGTTCGGGCTGTTCAAAAAGGGCTATCGGTGGCAGATCCCCATCCGCTCGGTGACGGTGACTGCCATTGATCTGAAGGAGCAGGATGCGCCCCTGCAGATGGATCTCTTCATCGACACGGCAGCCCTGGAGCGGCAGGAGAAGCTGGACGTCTGCGTGGAGTCGATCCGGGAGCGGTTCGGGGCAACGGCGATCCATCCCGCCATCCTCTGCGGTGATCTGCCCACCGCAAGGGAAGTGGAGGAGGGCGGCGACAGTAGTTGGGCGATCATGAATCGGATGAAGCACGAGTATTCGTCGTAGGGCGGCAGGCTTAGTGATCGTCACCGTCTTCTTTTGGGTCGGATGGAGTTAAATATTCGTTGAAATAGGGCAGAGTCGGGTCAAGGGCGATGGGTACTTCGTTGGAGCCCTCCCAGCGGGTGGCGCAGTTGGACAGCTCGTCTGCCTGTTGCTCGTATTGCACGGCCTTCTGCTGATCGCCGAGCGCCTCGTACAGCCTGCTGAGGGTGCGATTGCATTGAAAGGCATCGTACCGCACGTCAAATATGTCGGTTTGGTTGAATTGCGCCTCGAACAGCTCCAGAGCCTTCAGCAGAAGCGGTTCTGCTTTGGAATAGTCTTTTTCGGGAGATTCCAGCCACAGCTTACCCCAATCCAGCAGGCACTGACCCAGCAGAGCCTTGTCGGCGGGAGAATCGGTCTTTTCGGCAAGCTTTCGGGCGATTACTTCTGCCTGATGATAGCATTGCTCTGCAAAGCTGAACCATTTTTCTTTGGGGATCGGATCCTTGGCTAGTTTTTCTTCCAAAAACCATTTTCCAAGGTTGCGGGATGCTTGAACCGTTTCCCGAGAAATGGAAGGGGACGGTGTTTCCCGATAAAGGGCTATCATCGTTTGGAAAGCACTCCAATAACAGCGATAGCTATTTTGCCGAAATTCAGCTTTCAGTGACTCGTTACGGGCATATTCGCGCCACAGATCACCCAGTCCGCCGTACGTTTCTGCCAAGAGCATACGGAAAATTCCGCCTTTATTCCGACAATGGGTGATCACCTGTTGGAAATATTCGTTTGCACATCCCAAATGGTGTTTACTGCGATTGAGCTTGCCCAAATGAATATTGCAACGACACAATTGGATGAGAACCTCGTCGGAGGAATCGGTCTGTATGAGTCTTTCATACAGCTCGGCGGCGCGGGAGTAATGCTGCTCCTCCCATTGATAGGTTTCCCGATGCATATGCGACAAGGTGATTACGTATCCGCCCGACTCGAAGGAAACTTCCTTGTCGTAATGCTCCTTCTTTCGGTTGACGCTCAGCCCGCCCAGCGCGAGATGCGCGTCCGCCAGACGGTGGAGCAGAGCGGGATCGGTGGGCTCGTCCTCCCCGCACAGACGGGTCATCGTCAGATATGCGGCTTCCGCTTCCTCGGTCCGCAGCTCCTCGCAGAGCAGATCGCCCAGATCGGACAGCACCTCGGTGTAACGGAGCAGAGTCTCCTGTGCCGGGTGGCTTTCGTAGCGGCATTTTACCGCCTCAACGAGACGATTCTGCCACTCCACTGCACGCGGTCCGCTCCGTTTTACGCCGTTGCCGTGACGATACATGGAGCAGAGCTGCTCCATCGCTTCCTCCAGCCCTTCTTCTGCGGCGGACGTGAGCAATTCTTCGGCTTTTGCGCCGTTTGCCTCCACGTCGATGCCGCCCAGATAGGCAAGTCCGATAAAGTAGTTGTGGCGGGCGTCCTTCACCCGCTTGGCGATGGCGATCTTTTGGAGGCTTTTTGCCAGCACCGCCGCCAGCTCGGCGTCGGCGTAGGCGTCGGTCAGGGCGGGCAGCTCGGGATAGTGCTCGTTCAGCAGTGCACGGTCGGTTTCCACCAGCTCGACGGGCAGGATGGGCTTCTTTTTCTCGATCGCCAGGGGATATTCGGTGGTCATCACATAATTGGTCTCGTTTACCAGATTGGGTGTGACGGCAAGCACGAACAGTCCGCTTTTTTTCAGCGCCGCCAGGATCGCCTCGTTGAAGTTCTCGCCCGGTGTCAGGAACTCGTCGTACCAGATGGCGATGTCCCGGCAGAAGGGATTCTGATGGATCAGCCGCATCAGCGTCTGGGCGTGACGGCGGTCTTTTTTGCGGTAGCTAAGGAAGATGTAGGCGTCAAAGGCGCCTCTGATCTTCTCCGCCAGCTCGTCTCCGATCAGCACCGAGGAGAGGTATTTCTTCAGCTTTTCGTCAAAACCGATGGCGGTGGCATCGGTGTTGCTTTTGTCGAGAAACTGCAGATCGCCGCAGACTGCGTTGAATCGTTCTGCCAGTCCCGTCTCCTGCATAAGCGGAAGAACCGGGATATTTTTCTCTTTGGCAAAGTGAAATTCCGCAAGTCCCCGATGGTCGCCGCCGAGAAAACGGGCGGTGACGGGGATCACGAACAGGTGCATTTGCTCAAGATCGCACCAGAAATCGACATCGGGTGCTTCGGACGGAGCGGTGTTGTACCACACCGCGCAATCCTGATGGCGCAAAAGATCCTGTGCGATCTGAGAAAAATAGGTCTTCCGATCGTCGGGATGACAGCAAAAATACACCCTCGGCTTGCCGTTGGGAGAGGTGTTGTTGCGGGTCTTGCAGTTTAGTCCGGACATATGATTACCTCCGTGAAGTTTCTGCTTCTATTATACATCGGATCTGACGGGCAGTCAATAACAAACTGCAAAAAAGAGAAGTGACGTTGCTGTGCGGGAAGCGCGCGTCTGAGGCGGAGTGATTTCGTCAATCCAGCAGAAAAGCCGACGAAAACCGTCGGCTTTTTGGGTTTGCAGGAGCTTATTTGTTGCACTTGTCGAATGCGGGATTGAAGGCGTAGACATTTTTCTGATCCATGGCGTCCTTTGCCATGTTCAGAGCGTCGCCGAAGCGCTGGTAGTGGACCAGTTCCCGCTGGCGAAGGAATTTCAGCGGATCGCGGACGTCGGGGTCGTCGATGAGGCGGAGTAGGTTGTCGTAGGTCACGCGGGCTTTCTGCTCTGCTGCAATGGTCAATGTGCAACAAAACGGCTGCATAGGTATGTGTTTTCAAAAATTCCAGTGAATTTCGATGGGCACGTCTCTCGTTCCCGGAATTCGCTGACCAACGGATATGTAGTCGATCAGATGCACCACCATCTCGCGGGTCAGGTGATCGAGGGCGACGTACTGCTCGATCAGCTCGCGGCGATTGTCGCCCACAGCCATCTTTTCGTCGATGACTTCGATCTGCCGCTCAATGTCGTTGATCGTGCGGCTCAGGCGCTCCCGCTCTGTGGACAGTTCTCGGGACAGCGTGACGTAGTCGCTCTCGGTCAGGAGACCTTTGATCTTGTCCAGATACAGATCGCGGATCCCCTTGGCATATTCCTCCAGCTTCTTACGATACTGCGACTGCTCGATAAGGATTCTCTCCTTCTGTACCTGCAGATCGTTGCAAAGCTCCACGTTTCGCTCCAGCTCGTCTTTATCGAGATACTCCACAGATAGACGATGGAGCTCGTCGATCACCATCCGCTCCAGCCGATCCACCGAGATGAAGGCGCCTCTACAGGCGTCCTTGGCGATGTGACGACTCACGCATTGCAGATAATGTCTCCCTCGATTTTTAGAGGAGCGCATCGTGTAACCGCAGCCCACACAGCGGGCTTTTTTTGCAAATAAGCCCACGTTGCCCGTGTCGAAGGGTTTTGCCCGCTCTGCCACCATTGCCTGCACACGCTCCCACAGATCGCGCTCGATAATCGGCTCGTGAGTGCCTTCCACCACGAACCATTCGCTCCTGGGGCGGGGGCAGTTCTGCTTGGTCTTGTAGGACACGCTGCCGTACCGTCCCTGCACCATATTGCCGATGTAGATCTCGTTGATGAGCATATCGGCGATGGCGGAATACTTCCATAGCGTGCCTGCCTTCGATTTGGGCGGCTGATAGCGAAGCCCCTTCCGTCGCTTGTACTCGGTGGGGTTGGGGATGCCGCGGTCATTGAGCATTCGGGCGATGGCGGTCTTTCCGTAGCCCTTGGAGAAGAGGGTGAACACCTCTCGCACCACGACGGCGGCCTCCTCGTCCACGATTAGATGACCCTTTCGATCGGGATCTTTTTGGTATCCGTACAGCGCAAAAGCGCCGATGTGATAGCCGTTCTCCCGACGGCTGCTCAGCACACTGCGGATGTTATCGGACATATCCTCCAGATACCACTCGTTGACCAGCCCATTGATCTGGCGGGATTTTTTGTTTCCCTTATTAGCGGTATCGGCGTTGTCCACGATGCTGACGAAGCGGATCCCCCATTTGGGAAATAATCCGTGGATGTACTTTTCCACCAGCTCCAGCTCACGGGTAAAGCGCGATTGGGTCTTGCAGAGGACGATGTCAAACCTTCGCTGTTCGGCATCGGCGAGCAGTCGGCGAAACTGGGGGCGGCGGCGGTCTGCGCCGGCGTAATCGTCGTCGCTGTAGATGTTGTAGATCTCCCACCCCTGTTCGATAGCGTAGTTTTGCAGCATCTCTTTTTGGTTTCGGATGCTGCCCGAGTCGTCGGTCTCGGATTGCTTGTTCCGATCTTCCTCGGACAAGCGACAGTAAATTGCTGCTTTCATGTTCTAATCTCCTTTAGGGGTAGAACAAGCCGTTTCCAATGATATTGTATCACAAAATCAATAGAATTGCAACCGGGCAGAGGAAACGGCTTGCCATTATTTTACGCTCGCGCCGAAGTGCTTGCTTTTTTCGAGTTTGTTAATCAGTGCTATCCACATTTCCGTAATATTCTTTTGGCAGGTGGTGCGTCCACCGTTTTTGAAAACGCTGACGCAGGTGCCGGGGGTTTTAGATTGCTTCATGGGTATGTCACCTTTCGGAAAAATGATAGGGGCTCCGATCTACCGTATGTGGGAGGATGGGGAGATATGATACGGCAGATCGGAGGGATAACCATTTAATTTAACAGAAGAAACAGTGAAACAGCTTCTTAGTGAATAAATATAGTTATTTTTTATTAGCCGGAATTGTTAAAATGAAAAAGATAGTAGTGCTGATTCTTGCAGTTTTGATGATGGCTGCGGTGCTGCCTTTGTCTGTGAGTGCTATCTCGCCCATCGACGTAGACAGGGCATCTTCTCTTACTCTGCAATACCGCTATAACGGTGAATCCTTTGCCGATCTGGAGATCAAAACCTACCGCGTCGCGGCGATCTGTGCGGATGGGATTTATGAGCTGACCGGTAATTTCCGGGATTATCCCGTGAATATTTACGGAATTACCACCCAAGCTGAGTGGAGACAGGTGACTACCACGCTGGCGGCTTATGCTACTGCAGACGGGCTGGTTCCTACCTGTACCGGAACTACTGATGATAGCGGAACGGTAGTATTTGACGACATTCGCACCGGAATGTATCTGACGCTGGCAGTACGGGTGGAAGTGGACGGTCTGAATTTCTGCGGAATCATCGAAATCCCCGAATATAACCGAGAGCTACCCGTCTATGCATCTTGGGAATCTGATAGAGTTTCGCACTATCCCTGTCGCTATACCGGCAGCATCTATCAAAACGGTTTGGTGATCGGCGGCAGCGACAATTCGGGACAGCTTGACTTTATGAAACGGATCGTCAACGACGACACGGTTTGTTTTACCGATATGACCGGACTGCGGTGCAGTTATACGGTGACTTCCATTGTACGAACCACGACGTATCCACGTCGAATCTCGTGGGCGGTGAAGCGGCTCTGACGCTGTTCGTCCGCAACAGCTACGGACTGGATTATATCGTAGTCCGTTGTGAGAGTCAATCAACACACCAATAAGGGCAGCTCTGCGACGACAGTTGCTGCCATGACGCTAAGACTTCGCTGACTAATAGGGAACGCCCCGGCAACTGTATACGTTGTCGGGGCATTTTTTAGTGTTTGTTTAGTTTTTTATGCTATTCGGTTAGCTCGGCAAGCGTGGGAGTGTCAAGCTTGATATCCCGAAACTCGTTATCATCCAGCCACGTCTTTGCCTTCTTACAGGTAATGTATTGGGGTAGCATATAAATTTCAGCATATCAATTCTCCTTTTTGTCGCATTTTCCGCAGTTCGAGCATCTGTTGCAGATGGGCTTCGAGCCGCACTTGTGGCAGTTCTTCCGGAAATACGGCTTGTAGGTAAGCTCAATAGGGAAGCCCATCGTGTCAGTTAATTTCCACTCGATCGGGGCGTTTGGTGAGCAGAAAGAATTTCACATCAGGACGGCTGTGCATGATCTCCCAGGCATCATCACGCCACTGATCATTTGACAGCCGTGCCAAGGGTAGTGCTAATGATTTATGGCACACTTGATGTCCTATAAAATCAACCCATACAGGAAGCACAAAAAAGCCACTTGCACCGAAGCGAACGCGAAGGTGCGAGTGGCTTTTCGGGGAGAGCAATAGTTGCGCTATGCGCAACTATTGCTCTCCTGCCGATCCTTTCATTACGCTCAGGAATTCCTGCAGGCGAGGGCTCTTGGGGTTGGTGAACACCTCCTCGGCATCGCCCATTTCGGCGATCACGCCGCCGTCCATGAAGATCACCTTGTCCGATACCTCGCGGGCAAAGCCCATTTCGTGGGTAACTACCAACATTGTGGTGTCCTCTTTGGCGAGATTTTTCATAACTGCCAGCACTTCCACCGTGATCTCGGGGTCCAGCGCCGAGGTAGGCTCGTCAAAACAGAGGATATCGGGCTTCAGTGCCAACGCACGGGCAATGGCAACTCTTTGCTGCTGACCGCCCGAGATCTGGCAGGGGTAGCTGTCCAGCTTATCCTCCAGCCCTACCTTTTTCAGCAGGCTGATGGCGTTTTCCCGGATCTCCTCGCGGATCTTCTTCTTATTTTTCTTGTAATCGGGGGATTCCTTTGCCAGCAACAGGGGAGCCAGACAAACATTTTCCAGCGCCGTGTACTGTGGGAAGAGGTTGAAGGACTGGAAGACCAGCCCGAAGTGGAGCCGCTTTTGGCGGATCTCTTCGTCGGACTTGGATTTCTTGTCAGATGCGTCGAACAGGAGATCTCCGTTCAGATAGAACTCTCCCTGATCGGGAGTCTCCAAAAAGTTGATGCATCTGAGCAGGGTTGTCTTACCGCTGCCGCTGGAGCCGATGATGCAGAGCACCTCTCCCTTTTCCATAGAAAAGTCGATGCCCTTCAGGACCTCGTTGTCTCCGAATTTTTTATAAATATTCTTTGCTTCAAATACAGCCATGATCCATCAGCTCCTGAAATAGCTTAGTTTTTTCTCAATGTGTCTGAACAGCCAGGTCAGTCCCGCGTTGAACACCAGATAGAACACGCCCGAATAGAAGAGCGGCCAGATGATGAACTCGCTGTTGAGGATCTCTTTAGACATAAAATAGATCTCGTAGACGTTGACCGTAGCGGCAAGGGCGGTATCCTTCACCAGGGTGATGGTCTCGTTGGCAACGGGTGCCATGATCCGCTTGACCACCTGCAGGAGCACGACACGGAAAAAGATCTGGGATTTGGTCATTCCCAGCACCTGACCCGCCTCGTACTGCCCGTGAGAGATACTCTCGATGCCGCCGCGATAGATCTCGCTGAAATAGCAGGCGTAGTTGATGACGAAGGCGAACAGCGCACCCACGAAGTAAGCCGCATTGGTATTGCCGCCGAAGATGGGCCATCTCACCAGCGGACTGTTGAACACGATGCCCGGGATGTACACTACCACCATAAGATGCAACATCAGAGGAGTGCCTCTGATGATGTAAACGAAGCCCCTCGTTAATAAACTGAGGGGCTTCCATTTGCTCATGGTTCCGAATGTAAATACCAAACCCAGGGGCATTGCCAGCAGGAGGGTGAAGATGAACAGCAGGATCGTCAGTTGAAAGCCCGATAATAGTTTTAGTGTTACATCTAAGAAATCCATTATTTGCCCAGCGCTTCCTCGTAAAGCTCGGTCATCTCGTACTTGTCGGCGATCTTCTTCAGAGTGCCGTCAGCAACCAGCTCTTCGATGATCTTGTTGACCTTAGCGGTCATATCGGAGCCTACGCGGAAACCGATAGCATACTCTTCCTGAGTAAGCTCGATGCCCTCGATCATCACGAAGTCCTTATAGTCGCCGCTTCCGCAGGTGGCTTTTGCCATGGTGTAGTCTACCACAATGGCGTCCACGTTGCCCGCAAGCAGAGCAACGAATGCGTTCTGCTGAGACTCGGCGGGATTGTAGGTAGCGTTCTTCAGATTGGCGTCTGCCTTGATGGCGGTCTCACCGGCGGATTCAGCCTCGGCGGCGAGAAGGGCATCCTTCAGGCTCTCGGTGGAGGTGTACTTTTCGGCATCTTCCTTTTTGATGACGATGCACTGCTTGTTGATCAGATAGCTGGTAGAGAAGTCCATATTCTCACGGCGCTCCTCGGTAACGGTGAGACCGTTCCAGATCACGTCGATGTTCTTTGCCTTCAGCTCGGTCTCTTTGTTCTTCCAGTCGATGACCTTGAATTCGGGCTTTACACCCAGCTTTTCGCATACGGCTTTGGCGAATTCGGTATCGAAGCCGATGAGCTCTTCGTTCTCGTCATAATAGTTCATGGGATCGTAGATGGTGATGCCGATGGTCAGTTTGCCGTTGCCCTCCACATACTCCCAGTCGGACGAGTCGCCGCAAGAGGTGAAGCAGGACAGCATCGTTACAAGTGCCAGGACTGCAATCAGAATTTTCTTCATGTTTGTTGTCTCCTTTGAATAGGTAATAGTACTTTGCTTTAGTAAGCTAAAGTTTGTGAATCTATCATACCATAAAAAGCGCGATTTGTCAATATCTTTTCTTGCTTTTCACGCAAAGAATCGATTTTATCTAGATTATCCGAAATAATTCGTTTTAGGGCTTGACGAAACCGAAGATATATAGTAGAATATTAGTATATATCCAAGCAGAGTCGACGAACTGTCGGTTCTGTATCCCCTATAGCATTGGAGGAGCCATCATGTCCACACCCACCAAAGAAAGAAGTAACTTGACCGGTAAGCTGGGATTTGTTCTGGCGGCAGCAGGATCTGCCGTCGGTCTCGGTAACATCTGGAGATTCCCTTATCTTGCGGCTGAATACGGCGGCGGTATTTTCCTGCTGGTCTATCTGGTCTTGGCTGTCACCTTCGGCTTTGCCCTGATGTGCGCCGAGATCGCCATCGGACGCAAGACCGGACTCAGCGCCATCGACGCCTTCGGTAAGCTGGCAAAAAAATTCTCCTTCGTCGGCTACCTTGCCGCTATCGTCCCCGTCATCATCCTCCCCTACTACTGTGTCATCGGCGGCTGGGTCGTCAAATACTTCGCCGCTTTCGCTACCGGCTCCGCCCACGAAGCCGCCGCTTCCGATTTCTTTGGCAATTTCGTTGCCAAGCCCGTGGAACCCTTGGTATGGTTTTCCATCTTCCTGGGGCTGACCGCTCTGGTAGTTCTCTTCGGCGTGCAGAAGGGAATTGAAAAGGTTAGCAAGATCATGATGCCCGTGCTGGTGATCCTGTCGGTGGTCATCGCGGTCTACGGTTGCTTTATGCCCGGTGCGCTGGACGGCATCAAATATTATCTGCTCCCCGACTTCTCCGCCTTCTCCATCAAGACGGTGCTGGCGGCAATGGGTCAGCTTTTCTACTCCATGTCTCTTGCCATGGGTATTATGATCACCTACGGCTCCTACATGAAGAAGGATGTAAGCCTTGAAAGCTCGGTGCGCAACATCGAGATCTTCGACACCGGCATTGCTTTTGTCGCCGGTCTGATGGTCATCCCCTCGGTCTTCTCCGCGGCATCCACCGGCGGCGGAAGCGTGGAGGATATGCTGGTTTCGGGGCCCAGCCTGATGTTCGTGACCCTCCCCCACGTTTTCGACAGCATGCCTGGCGGTGCGATCATCGGCGCGCTCTTCTTCCTGCTGGTCATTTTCGCCGCGCTCACCTCTTCCATCTCTCTGTTTGAGACGGTGGTATCCATCATTAACGACAAATTCCATCTCAGCCGCAAGCTCTGCTGTGCCATCACGCTGGTCATCTCCGTCCTTTTGGGCGTTCCTTCATCTCTGGGCAACGGACTGTGGGCAAGCATCCAGCTGCTGGGCATGGACTTCCTCACCTTCTTCGACTTCATCAGCAACAGCGTACTGATGCCCCTCGTCGCTTTGCTGACCTGTGTCTTCGTGGGCTACATTCTGAAGCCCAAGGCGCTGATCGAGGAGATCGAGCTCACCGGAAGATTCCGTTCCAAGGGACTTTTCACCGTGATGATCAAATACGTCGCCCCCATCTTCATCGTTCTTATCCTTGTCTCCTCGGTACTCAACCAGTTCGGCATCATCAAACTGTAATTTTACAAAAAAGACAAATCTGATTTGTGATATACTGACAGTATTCATCCCGGCGGAAGAATCCGCCGGGATGAATATATTGGGCCCCGAAATAAACCTCCGGTTCTACCAGGGGAGCGATAAACCGCTTTGGTAAAAATAGAATGGGCGAGCTTTATGCAAGCTCAAAAGAAAAAATATTGAAAAGAATTAAACCTCCTCGTATAATGAATATGGTTTGGCACCGTGTTACAGAAAGAAGGAGGTTTAATCATGAAAAAGGATGGTAACCAGCAAACGGTTTTCTTCATTTGTCAGATCGCATATATCCTTGTTTTGGAATATATAAATTTGAATATTAACCGAAAATTTATGCGTACAGTATGCAAGTTTTTACTAAAAAAAACGACTTATATATTAATAGGAATTCACATACAAGGAGTCAACTATGAATCAATCTCAATCCGAACGTCATCCCGGCTTGCATGACGACGAAATTATCCAGCTTTATTGGAATCGTGATGAAATTGCAATCTCGGCTACTGATGAAAAATACGGACGGTATCTTTTTGCTATTGCATATAATGTATTACATGATAAAATGGATTGCGAAGAGTGCCTGAATGATACTTATCTCAGCACATGGAACCTGATTCCGCCCAAACGCCCAAGCGTTTTTCAAGTGTTTTTGTCCAGAATTACGCGGAATATTGCAATTGATAAATACCGAATGAGTACGGCGGAAAAACGGATCCCGTCCGAGCTTACCATATCCTTAAACGAATTGGACGATTGTATTCCTTCGGTTGAAACATTGGAGCAGCAGTATCATGCGCGGGAGATCGGCAACGTGCTAAACAGTTATTTAAGAACGCTCTCCCGCAGATCACTGACGATTTTTATCAGCCGCTATTATTTTGCGGACAGTATTTCTGACATCGCAGCAATGCTAAAGGTCAACGAGTCTACCGTGTTTCGGTCGCTCACTAAGATTCGAGAAGGGCTCAAGGAACGCTTGATCCGGGAGGGGTATTGGAATGAGTAAAAAAGATCATCAGTTCAGATGCGACTTGCTCTCGGAAATCTCCTCAGACTTGATCGAAAAGGGTGCAGCCAATCGTTGCAGATTGATCAACAAACTGCGTCCTGTATCGTCCAAACGTCCCTTTTTTTCCCGCAAAGCGCTGACCTCTGCAATAGCCGCTCTTCTTCTGCTAGCCTTCGGAACCATAATGCTTTGGTTCTTCGGAAACAACGAGGGCGTAATACCGGTTACCAAGCAGGTGCCGATCTACGAAGGAATGACGGTTTCCACTGATCACCCCTCCGCAGAAGGGACGGAGTACGCCTACGGCGGCTCGCAGATCGAGCTGCTTTCCGCAAGACGATCCGAAAACGAATCCTCCGATCTGTTGGAGGAACTGTACAAGGCACAAGACCTATTTAACATCCCCGAGCAACCGTTCGTTTACTATGCGGAGCCGCAACAGGATATCTACATTACCGTCCATCTGTCCAACCCCGACAACTTTGAGATCCTGTCCTTTACTCTGAACGGTGTGAAGTATTCCTCCTATATGTTTGAGGATGGATCGGATATGGAAAATCTGGTTCTCAAATGCAACGTCGGAGATGCTCAAGGACTGTTGGAATACAGCATTGATGCGATCAAGTACGTGGACGGAGAATCCATCAAAGATGTGCACATGGAGGGCGATCGTACCGTGAAGGTTGGCGTGTATACCGCCGTGCAACCTACGGCATCGACGCAAAACGCATATGCGACCTTCAATACCGTTGTCTTCACCGTTACTGCGTTTGATACCCACGGGCTGATGAATATCAGCGATGGAAAGTTTTACGCAGTGCTGTATGACGGCAAGGAGATCATCCGCCGTCAGGAGCTTACGGTGGACGTGCCTACTACGATCCGATGGGGAGGATTGCCCTCCAATACCGACTACCAAGGTGCCATCATCGGCGTGTACGATGCATTGGACGGGAACGGTATTGCGATCCATATTTTAGCGGAGCTGGAGTTTACTACGAACGATATATTCGCATTATCGGACATTGAGACCGACCATCATTCCATCCGTTTTGTTCCCCTGTGGGATGAGAGCTATCAGGGCGAGCGGAAGCTCCTGTCGCTGACTTTGTACGATGGGGACGAGGTGGTACAGCAGCTGGATGAGTCGAACACCGAGATTACGGGTCTGCTGGCCAATCACACTTACCGTTTGGTGGCGGTGTACGTGAAGGAAGGGCAGGAAGTCACGGTGGAGCAGAATATTACCACGCAGGCTTATGAAAAGCCCAAGATTTCCTTCTACTGCTTCGGCTATTATCCCGATCGGGTGGAATTTGACATTACCGTTTTGGATCTGGACCAAGTGGGCGAGTTGATTCGGATCGAGCTGCTGGATGAAGATCGGAACGTGATCCAGACAGGTCCGCCGAGCGTCCGCAACTTCACGGGGCTGGACTGCCCGATTACCTATACGGTACGTGCCGTTTATTCCTACGATCTGCAGGATGGAAACGGTCCTCGCAAATTGAATGTGAATTGTAAAATCGTCACACAATCTGAAGGGCTTTCGATTCGTAGCGATGGCATGGTGACCGGAATGGGCTCCTGTACGGATCGGGTATTGTACATCAATATGCCGGTGGAACCGGGTGCGTTTAGTCAAAAGAACATTACCAAGGTCGTTTTCGGCAGTAATGCCACCTATATCGGAGGTGCGGCATTTAGATCCTGCCCCTATTTGGAAGAAGTGATATTGGCAGAAGGCGTTGAGACGATCGATTTGTTTGCTTTTGAATCATCTCCTCTGAAATATCCGCTTTATATTCCCGCTTCGGTAACCTCCATCAGCACAATTGCATTCGATATGGATGGAAATGTCCCGATCTATTGTTCCGCCGCAGAAAAACCTGCGGGATGGGAAGAGTTCTGGACGTATGCTGACGAGAATGTTGTCTGGAACTTTAGCCATAATAATGAGGATGATCAAGGCTTGAAATATGCAGTGTTGAAAAACGGTGAATTGATCGTTATGTCCTTTGATAATTCCACCGATACGGTCGTTTTACCCGAAGGTGTGGTGGAAATTCGTGCATATGCGTTCCGGGCAACCAGAATCAAGGAGATCGTATTCCCATCTACCGTGCGGTCGGTGGGCGAACGGGCATTTGCGAGCTGCCAAAAGCTTAAAAACGTTGTGTTGAACGAAGGTTTAACTTCTATAGGTATGTTTGCGTTTGCATACAATAACGCATTGGAGGAGATCGTCATTCCTTCCACCATCCAAACGTTGGGAATGAGCACCTTTTTCAATTGCAGGTCATTGAAAAGGGTCACTTTGCAGGAGGGTCTTACCACCATTCCATATCAATTTTTGGCTGGCTGCTACCATTTGACCACGGTGAACATTCCCTCAACGGTGACGCGCATCGAGGGCTGTGCATTCAACGGCTGCGGGGATCTAACCGGCATCGTGTTCCCTGAGGGACTGCAATACATTGGAGAAGAGATGTTTACCAACTGCTATCAGCTGCGGTATTTCGTCCTTCCCGAAAGCTTGCAAGAGATCAACTTTTACGCTTTTGACGGGTTTAGCGATGATCCCACGAAAATTTTCCTGAAGACGGATCGAGTTCCAGCGGGATTCAACATCAATTGGAGAGATTATGATGATACGGTCGTCTATTTCGGCTTCCAAGAGTGGTACACCGACGAAAACGGCGTCCTCTACGCCTGCCTCAAGGACGGCTCGCGGATAGCGGTTGAGTAGGCTCGTATAAAAAAGTCCCAAACTGTTTGAAAAAACAGTTTGGGACTTTTTATGCTGCATAGCGCTTTTCAAATACGAAGAGTTAACGAAAAACAATATTTTGTAAAAATATTGCCAAAGAGTGCAAGGTTTGATAAAAAAATACGACCTATACTTTATAAGAAATGTGTTCAAAATAATGTTCGCAGATGGGCTGTTTGGAAAATGATATTCTGTAAGTTGAAACGACAACCACAACAATCTGTCATAATAGAAAAGCTAGAAAGTAGAATGGGGACTTACAGCAAAGAGAAAGCGATTGGGCTGTCATATAAATCGGAAACAAGAAGGTCGTAGTCTAACTTGAGATTTCATTTCATAAAAGGAGGAACGTAATGCAATACAGTATTATATATTCGTGTGTTAGCCATATAGGAAAGGTTCGAAGCATGAATCAAGACAATTTTATTTGTGATAAACGATTTATGAATGTTAATGATGATAGCATAATATTTCCATTAAGCGGCACGAAAAATTCCAAGAACGCCTCGATATTTGGCGTTTTTGACGGTATGGGTGGGGAAGAATGCGGCGAAGTTGCTTCCTATATTGCCGCAAAAAATGCATCTGTTTTAGAAATCGGAAAAGACGAGGTATTTGATCTTACACAGTTCTGTCAAAAAGCCAATACCGATATTTGCAATTATGCGGATGAAAACGGTATATCAACCATGGGAACCACTGCTGCAATGCTTGTTTTTACAAATGATGGTATTACACTTTGTAATATAGGTGATAGTAAGGTTTTTCGTTTTCACGATGGAATTTTAGAGCAGATATCTAAAGACCATATAGTGATATCGGCTTTTGGAACAAAACCGCCATTGTCACAAAACCTTGGGATTCCGCCCGATCAATTATTGATTGAACCGTATTTATCACAAGGCAGATATAAAAATGGTGATAAATATCTTATCTGCTCTGATGGGCTGACAGATATGCTGGCACTTGAAGAAATAAAAGAATTACTTGCGAGTCGGCAAGTCGAAGAGAATGCCACAGATTTAGTAAACAAAGCGTTAGAAAACGGTGGCAAAGACAATGTAACGGTTATTCTGCTTGAAATAAAGCAAAAGAAAAATAAATTATTGAAAGTTTTTAATAGACAAAACGGAGAAAGAAAAGTATGAAATGTCAAAATTGCGGTACAGAAATTCAAGAACAGGCAAAGTTTTGCCCCAAATGCGGCAGCAAGGTTGAGCAACCGCCTGCGGTGAAAGTGCCTGTAACAGGTAGTATCCCCCACGATATTAGCAACATCTGGCCAGAATGGCAGATCCAAAAACAATTAGGTCGTGGTTCCTACGGTGTGGTATATCAGGCTATCCGCCGTGATAACAACGTGGAAAGCCATGCGGCGATTAAAATTATTTCCATCCCCTCCGATTCTTCTGAGGTTGATTCTCTGCGCTCCGAAGGCTTGGATATGGATGGAACCAGAACCTATTTTAAAGGCATTGTTGATGATTTTGTCAGCGAGATTCAGTTGTTGGAGTCTCTGAAAGGCATTCAAAACATTGTCAGCGTTGAAGATTATAAGGTTGTTGAAAAGAGTGATACTATCGGTTGGGATATTTATATCCGTATGGAACTGCTCACCCCATTTAATACATACATCTGTGATAAAACTCTCACCGAAGAAGAGATTATCAAGCTCGGCACAGATATTTGTACCGCTCTTGAAATTTGCGGTCAGCGCAATATCATTCACCGTGATATTAAGCCCGAAAACATCTTCGTTAATGATTTTGGCTATTTCAAACTCGGTGATTTTGGCATTGCACGTAAGCTTGAAAATATGACCGGCGGATTGTCCCAGAAAGGTACGTTTAATTACATGGCTCCCGAGGTTGCCAACAGCAGTGAGTATGATGCTCGTGTAGATACATATTCTCTTGGCATTGTACTTTATCGACTGCTCAACGGCAACAGACTCCCTTTCTTAGATACCGAAAAGCAACTTTTAAATCCAAACGAAAGAAGAACTGCTGTGGAGCGCCGTATTCGCGGTGAAGACTTGCCGGCTCCGTGTGATGCTTCTCCCGCTATGGCAGATCTGATTCTACGGGCGTGTGCGTATGATCCAAGCATTCGTTTTGCTTCTGCAACGGAAATGAAGGAAGCGTTGATGAGCGTTAGTAAAGGCACATGCGTTTTGGCGCCTATAGGAAATTTGGACAAAACAACATCCGTTCGCAGAGCTCCCGATGAAAATGACAAGACTACTGCTGTGCGAAAAGCGCCTACCGGGATCAAATCTCAACCGGTCAATACATTCGGAAGCGTCCCGAAAAAGAAAAGTAAATTACCGAAGGTTTTGTTGCTTCTATTGCTGATCCTGCTGCTTATTGGCGGTGGCATATTTGCTGCCGCTCAGATGATCAACAATGGAATTGCCCCGGGTAATGGTGATGGTCCTTCTCAAACACAGACAAACACCTCTGAAGACGGCGAAAAGATAGCTTCTATCATTTCCGAAGCGGAAGCACTTGTATCACAGAATAATTATGCAGCCGCACTTTCTAAAGTGCAGGAAGGTTTGGAAAAATATCCGGAATCGGTTGAATTGCAGGAAAAAGTCACGGAATACGAAAAAATGATAGAGGAGGAAGCTGTTACAGTCATTTTGGCTGAAGCGGATGCATTGGCATCAGCAGAGGATTACGAGGGGGCACTTGCCAAGGTGCAAAGTGGTCTTGAAACCTATCCTAATTCTGCTAAGCTGCAGGCTAAGGCGGATCAATACGCAAAGGCGATCGAGAATCAGGCGATTGAGGGTATCCTTGCTGAAGCGGAGGCGTTGGCATCGGCAGAAGATTACGAGGGAGCACTTGCCAAGGTACAAAGTGGACTGAAAACCTATCCGAAGTCCACAAAACTGCAAACCAAGGCCAATCAATATGCAAAAGTGATCGAAGATCAAGTGGTGGCATCTATTCTCGAAGAAGCAGCGATATTTGCTGATGCTGAAGATTACGAAAGTGCACTGGAAAAGATCCAAAAAGGACTCTCAACTTATCCTCAATCTGCTTTGTTAAAGAGTAAGAAGACCGAGTACACCAATGCACGCAATGCGCAGATTAAGGCAGACGTGTTAGCTGAAGCAAAATCCTATGCGGATATAGAAGATTATGAAACTGCATTGTCGATAATCAAAAAAGCGCAGGACAGCTATGGAAACAATGCGGATTATCAAAGCGCATATAATACATATAATCAAAAGTATATTGCACAGGTAAAGAGTATCGCACTAAGCGATGCAGAGAAACTGGCAAAATCGAAAGATTATAAAGGGGCAATTGAAATATTGGAGAATGCTTTGGTGAAAATCGGTTCTGATTCTGAAATCTCGACCAAGATTCAAGAATATGAAAAACTTCTTGAGGAAGAAGAAAAAGGCAAGGAAGATCTGCCCAGCGGTACGATTCGTGACGGCGAAGAATTGGATGTAAAGGGCGGATCCAGTAAAGCCAATGCCAAGGTGATCAAATTGGAAGACATAAATCATGCTTCGTTTACAACATCGGGGAATGACGACTGGTTTAAGGTGACTGTTTCTTCTAATTATTCATTGTACCGATTTGAGCTTGCTAATTTGAGTATAGATAGTAGAGTTAATATATTTGTTTATGATGCTTTGGAACAAAAGCTTGGAAACTCTATATGCTCCAAAGGAGATTCTTGCTATGTAGATATAAAGCTGGAAGCAGGAAAAACATATTATATCAAGATTAGCAGAGAGTGGGGCAACTATTTGGGTAACTATAAATTAACAGTTAATGAACATATCTGCGATGCAGGTGCTACTCAAACAGAAGCATTCAACATTTTGCTAGAAAAAGAATATGTAAAAACATTTGATGTTTCCGGCTATGATGATTGGTACAAGATAACAACCAGTGCAAATTATTCATTGTATCGCCTAAAATTAGATAATCTAAGCATTGAATCGCGGATTATTATATCTGTTTATGATGAATATAATGCCCAGTTAGGAAATTCCAAGTGCTCCAAAGGAGATTCTTGCTATGTGGATTTAAAGCTGGAGGCAGGAAAAACATATTATATCAAGATTAGCAGAGAGTGGAGTGGCAACTATTTGGGCAACTATAAATTATCTGTGAGAGGACAGTCATGATGGATAGTTTCGAAAAAACCACTCGCTTCGTCGGTGCGCCAAGCCAAACTGCAAGCTCATTGGTAACCATCTTTGATGGCAATTCAGCCCCTCGCACGATCCGTCTCAACGGGATCGGAAAAGATTATATCTATTTCGGGCGAGACCCGAAGAACGACATCGTTTTAACCTCGCATATTGTTTCCGGTACTCACGGTCGCTTTGTGTACAAAGGCGACACATGGTATATTGAGGACAAGGCTGCGTACGAACAGAAAGCAAGTACAAACGGCTTGATCTATAACAACGCTTCGATCATTTCCCGTGCAATCAACGACGGTGATTTTATTCGTATCGACGATGGCGTTGAGACCGTTTCCGAAGGCGTACTGTTTGTATTTTCTTCTGCTGACTCGGCCAACAAGTGGCACTCGTTGCCACTTGCCGGTAAGCAGGAACTATCCATCGGCCGTGAGAATAGCTGCGATATTACGCTTTCCCACGTATCGGTATCCAAGTGCCATGCAAAGATCATACGTGAAAAGGACGGCTATTACATTGTTGACTGCGGCAGTACGAATGGTGTGATCGTCAATAACAAACGCATTTCCGGCAAAGAAAAGCTTCACGAGAAGGATGTTATTAACATAACGAACTCAAAGCTCATTTATACGAGTACGGTTATTTCCTATTGTTGCTATAAAAACGGTATTTCCGTGGACGCTTCCGACATCGTTATCAAACGCGGTAAGGGCAAAAAATCATTTGTCACAAGCAATCATGTGAATCTCAGTATCAAGTCGGGTGAATTGATTGCCATTATTGGCGGTTCCGGTGCGGGCAAATCCACCATACTGAATTGTATGTGCGGTTACTTGCAGCCTACGCAAGGTGAGGTTTACATAAACGGTGTCAATCTGTATCAGAACTTCGATTCATTAAAGAAACTGGTTGGTTACGTTCCGCAGTCGGATATTGTGTACGACAATCTTACACTACACGATATGCTGATGTATACGGCCAAACTGCGTTTGCCCAAAGATACTTCCGATAAAGAACGGGAATCGGCAATCGATAGGGCTATTGATATGGTTGAACTGTCCGAAAAGAAGAACAGTTTTATCAAATCGCTTAGCGGCGGACAGCGCAAGAGAGCAAGCATTGCGGTTGAGCTCTTGTCCGATCCTAACCTGTTATTCTTGGATGAGCCTGCGTCCGGTCTTGACCCGGGTACAGAACGCAATCTGATGCAATCGTTAAGAGAAATGGCAGACGGTGGCAAGACGGTCATTCTCGTTACGCACAGCACGCTTCAACTGAAAATGTGCGATAAGATCGTGTTTATGGGTAAAGGCGGCAATCTTTGCTTCTTCGGCTTTTATGATGAAGCATTGACGTTCTTCGGTGTTTCCGACATCGTTGACGTATATAATATGATAACCGAGCAAGCCAAACAGTGGAGTGCAAAGTTTGAAAAGTCCAGAGTTGCCTCCGGTAAGGTGCGTCAAACTTCCGCTGTTTCCGGCAAATCTAAGGAAAGCCGATTTAAGCAGCTTCGTGTTTTGAGTGCACGTTATTTGAAATTGGTTGCCAATGACAGGCAACGCCTGTTACTACTCTTAGTACAAGCTCCGTTGCTCGCTGTGCTGATCTCCTTTGTCGCAGACGGAAAGCAGTTTGAACAATACGAAATGACCAAAAGTCTACTATTCGCACTTTCTTGTTCTGCGTTTTGGGTGGGCATGCTGAATGCCATTCAGGAAATCTGTAAAGAACGTACTGTAATGAAACGTGAGTACATGACCGGACTGTCGCTTGGTGCGTATGTGTCCTCAAAAATCATTGTACTTGGCATCTTGTGTCTGATTCAGAGTGTGATGATTACCGGCGTATTTAGCGTAATGGTAGGTCTGCCAGAGGAAGGCATTATCACACACCCGTTCCTTGAACTTTTGATTACGACATTTATTACGGCTGTAGCTTCTACGGCAATGGGATTATTTGTATCTTCGCTGTTCATCAATGCGGACAGAGCAATGACTGTTGCCCCGATACTGTTGATGCCTCAGATTCTTTTCTCTGGCTTGATTTTCAAATTAAGCGGTGCAACGGAGATTATTTCGTGGATCGCCGTTTGCCGTTGGAGCATGGAGGGATATGGCACTACTGCAAACCTTAATGATTTACCATTACGTTTGCAGCAGGAAGGTATTATGATTCCGCATGAAGCAGAATCTTTCTTTGAATTCACCACCTCGCATCTGGTGGCTTCATGGGGAATACTTGTAATTTACACGATTGTATTTTTGGTTCTGGCCAGGATCGTACTGTCAAGGATCGGAAAGGAGAAAACATAATCATTTAAATTTTAATTTGTGGAGGAAATTATGTATTGCCAATATTGCGGTGTGCAGCTGGATGACAGTTGTAAATTTTGCCCGACGTGTGGGCAAAAAGTTGAAAGGGAAGCTAATCATCCTGACGGTGTTCAGAGTGATACCGTTATTGTAAACGCTGGTAAGAATAAAAGCAAGCGAAAATGGATAATCGTCATTTCCGCTTTAGCGATTACTGTTCTTGCCGCTATTGTACTATTGGTTTATAATAGCGGATACAGAAAAACGCTGAACAATTATTTTAAGGCCTATGAAGAAAACGATCCAGAATTGATGTACTCGTCTGTGGTAGCGCAATATTGGATCGACTATATGAATGAAGAGTGGGCGCAAGGAAGCGCTTACGATATAATCGAGGAGGATATTGAAGACACTCTTGACGATTGGAATTGCGGTGATAATGTGGATATTACATATGAGATTCAAGACAGTATCAGAGCAACCAAAGAAGAGGTTCAAGAAATCGATAAAGTGATTTATAAGGAATATGCACGTTATGTATACGATAGGGAAGATTATTCAATTACAGATGCCTATCTGCTGGATATCAGTTTCGTTGTTAAAGGAAACGGAAACACCAAAGAATTTGAATTTACAGACGGGCTATTGATTATCAAAGAAAATGGACAATGGAGAATACCGCGAGGTCATTTTTCTTGCTCTTTTGTTGAGGATCATGAATTTGATAATTGACTCTAATATATGAGTGCGCGCTGTATATCAGATGATCCGTTGGGGGACATATGCTCCTGTATGGGAGTTATCATATCACTAATTAATCATAACATAATTATAGGAGCAAAATTATGAAAATATAAGCAATATTTTACTATTGCAGATTGTAAAATGAAGTTGCACTACCCGATGGGGTAGAAATTTTCAAAAAAAGAAAATCCATAGTAACAATTCCATGGTAGAATTGGAGTTGACGAGACAACAATTCGAAAGGAATGTCACTATGGACCACCTCGATTATACCACAGAACACAGAAAAGGTCAACACCTTTTGAGCGAAGAAAGACACGAAATTGAAGTTCGCCGTAAAGACGGTTGGTCGATCTACCGCATCGCAAAGCACCTCGGTCGCCCATACAATACGATCAAAAATGAGATCGCACGCGGAACGGTTTCGCTCTATAACGGAAAAGTGCAACGCTACAAAGCCGATGAGGGCAAGAAGGTCTATCGAGACCATGCCGCAGACCTGTACCACCTGCGGCTACGTGATCCAGAAGGCGTTGGGACATACCCACAAGCCCACCGGCGATTGGCTCAGCGATGCTACCTCTCACTGGCATGATTGCTCCACCTGTGATGACCGTGCCGATGAAGCAAAGCACAGTTATGACAATGCCTGCGATACCGATTGTAACGTCTGCGGATATGAGCGTACCATCACTCATACATATGCGACCGTTTGGACTTCCGATCAGAGCGGACACTGGCACGCTTGTACAGTTTGCGGAGCCAAGGATGAGGTAGTCGCTCACACGCCCGGACCCGAAGCGACTGAGGAGACTTCTCAGCTTTGTACGGTGTGCGAATACGAGATTGCTCCCGCCAAGGCGCACGAGCATAACTACACCGGCGACTATCTCACCGATGCGGACGGACATTGGCAGGCATGCAAGTGCGGCGAACTGTCCGAGAAGGTAGCCCACACATGGAATGGCGGAAAGGTAGTCAAAGAACCCACCTCTACCGAGGCAGGGCAGAAGACCTACACCTGCACCACCTGCGGTTACACCAAGACGGTAGAGCTGGAGCTGGTAGAGAAGGAAGCCACCGTTCTCGGCGAGACCGAGAAGGAGCCGGATAATAGTACGCCTTCCACCGGTGACGATTCTCGAAGCGGTTCCGATAAAGAAGCAGGCGTAGGATTCTCTATCGTTTCTTTGCTGATCGGTGTCGTGATCGGTGCAGTAGTTGGTGCTGGCGTGATGTTGATTGTGGGAAAGAAGCGGTAAACTGAATCAAACAAACCCTCACTCACAAGCCAAAACGCTTGTTGAGTGAGGGTGATTTCGTGAGAGATGCGACCAAATCGGACTTCGCGTGCTTTTCGGGAAACAGCTTGTCTTTGCAATACTTTACGATTTCATATTAATTTTATGACCGGTTACACTTGTGCGATTGCAGGGATGAAAAAGCAAGAGCGAACATCCAAAAAGCGAAATCTCTGTATTTACTGTTTTTTTGAAGGGCCGATTTCGCAAGTTGTGCATTTGTGATTGCAGCATCTGCTGCCAGATCCTCGTGCAGATCTGCCAGTACGTCGCCCTTGACGCCGATATAGGCGGTGGTGAAGGGTGTGCCCGAGGCGGCCTGGGGATAGACGCCCGTGGTGTGATCGACGAAGTAGGTGTCAAAGCCCGCACGCTTGATCTCCTCGGGGGACAGGTTGCGGGTGAGTTGGTAAATGATCGCCGAGATCATCTCTACGTGTGCCAGCTCTTCCACGCCGATGTCGGTGAGCATACCCGCAATGTTGCGGTTGGGCATGGAGAAGCGCTGGCTCAAATAGCGGGTAGAGGCGGCAAGCTCGCCGTCAGGGCCGCCGACCTGCGATATGATGATTTTCGCCAGGGCGGGGTTGGGGGTTTTGATCTTGACGGGGTATTGCAGTTTGCGGTCATAAATAAACATCAGTTGGCCTCCCATTCCCACGGCAGGGGTGATTTATTCCAGTCAAAGCAGGTCTCGCCGCCCGCAGAGGAGAGGGTCAGCGGACCGTACGCCTCCTCATATGCACAGCGAGCGGCTTTGGCCGCTTTTTTTGCTTCCTCAAAATAGGCGAGGGCTTCCATGCAGGTGGGATAGCCGTTCAGGTACATCCCTGCCTCCAGCAGGACGAAGTCTGCCTGCTGCAGGCGACGCATTGCCATTTGTTTGTCGGTCATACCGCGCCTCCTTTCCGGTAGGGGGTGGCGCAAGCATTGCCACAGCCTACCAGCGGGAGATAGAGATCCTTGAACAGTGTGCCCGCTGAAAGGGCTTCGCAGGGAGTGTAGAGGTTCTGCCAGCATTGGACGGGGGAGGTGACGATGGCAAGATGCTCACAGCATTCGCTCTTGCTGCCGTCTCGATCGATGTCGCGGGTGCGGGGCATCTCTGCCTGCATCCGATCGCCCATATAGGTCGCGCGCCACGCGCCTCGTCCCATGCCTTGCATCCCGCGGCCGATTTGGCAGCCGCAGGCTCTTTGATAATCCATATATGGTTCCTAACCTTTCATTCTCTTTTGAAAGCGCAAATGGAGCTTTCGTTGTCAGTATATGACGGGCGGTGGAGAGCGGTGAGAGGGAAGGGGATTGACAAGCGGCGGGAGTGCGTGGTATAATTAGGCAGATGCTATTGCTTTGGCGAAGGGAAAACCACGAGGATTTGAAATGAAGCTTTACTATTTTACTTTTTGTTTGTCACACATTGCGTATACGCCCGACGAAAACCGATATTATGGAAGAATTCTTAGGAACGAATCTGCCTATTTAACAGAATATATGTTGAGAGCACTGAACACAGAATTTAAATTTGATTGTCGAAGAATCAATATAATGTGTTGTGGCGAAGGATATGTTCGACCAAAGGTAATTGAATCTGATCATGTGCTTTTATTAGACGTTTTATTTGATATAAAGTACTTTTCGATGACTTCGAAAGAGAAAGAACAGTATTTGTTTGGATTGCTAACGAGCAGTTTGAAAAAAATATGTGAGTTTAAAAAATGGGATTTTTCGATTTTTGAGAAACATTTGAATAATTTGGAATCCAACGGCTTCAAAGTCGATTTCTATGTAGAAAGCAAAGGACTGTGCCGTAACGGCGATACCGTTGCAAAAATATACGCCGAGCAGTCTATGAAAGAAATACAGTTTTATGTAGATTTTTTCAAAAAACGCACATTTTTGAAAAGGAAGAGAATCGACGTTACAACCGAACCTCGATCAATGAGATATAATTGGGATGTGAATCATATCCAATGGATCGATGATAAAACGGTAGCAGTATATAGTGCTGACAAAACAAATGTCGTTTGTGTGTCAATGGATGATTAAAAGCATATCGATTGGTAATTAAACAGAAATCCCCCACTGTGACACTCGTCACAGTGGGGGATTTCTATTGAGAAAGAGGGGCATCGGCTCGGGCGAGGGGACTCTTCTCCGGGGCGCGTGCGGCTTTGTTTACCGACCGCCTAAATATCCTCCGCCAGCGTGCGGCGCTTTTCCCATTTGCCCATCAGGAAATAGATGAGCCCGGGGATGGAACAGCCGTAGGGGGCGAGTCCGTAGCCCAGCACGAAGCCGTAGAAGCCCCAGCCAAAGACGATGCCGAACAGCCAGCTGAGTCCGATGCGCAGCACCACGCCGTCCAGCAGAGAAAGCACCAGCCCCAGCTTGGCGTTGCCGATGCCCTGAATGAAGGCGTGAGTGCCGCGGATGACGGTGAAGGCGGGGAACATCCACATGATCGCCGAGATAAAGGTTCCCGAAAGCTCGTGAACGGCGGGATCGTCCGAGAAGAGCATAAACAGCTCCTTGCCGAAGAGGATATACGCTAGCATAAAGACTACGGTCAGCACGGCAGCATAGATCCACGCATAGTACACCACCTGCTTGCTGCGGCGGTTCTCGCCTGCGGCGATGTTCTGGCTGATCATAGGCATCGCCGCGTGCTGGATGCCCTGGGAGATCTTGTTGATGATGTCGTCGATCTTCACGCCCGCGCCGAAGGTGGCGGAGGCGACCGCGGTAGAGTCGATGGCGTTGACCATGGAATTGACGAAGAGCATGGACAGGTTGATACAGCCCGACTGGATCGCCATAGGCGTGCCGAGGCTGAAGATCATTCGCGTGTATTTCTTTTGCGGACGGAGGCTCCTCAGACGAAAATCGAAGCCGAAGGACTCCTTGTGGCGGTAGAGATACCATAGGGAGAAGAGGAAGGATACAGCCTGACCGATGATGGTCGCCCATGCGGCACCTGCCACGCCCCAGCCCCACAGACCGGTAAAGAGCAGGTCCAGCACCAGATTGATCACCGAGGCGATGCCAATGAACAGAAAGGGACGCTTGGAATCGCCCATACCCCGCAGGACGGCGGCTACCATATTGTAGCCTGCGGTGAAGATCAGTCCCGCGCCGCAGATGACCAGATAGTCTATGGACATATCGTAGGAGGCTTTCGGGATGTTCATCAACTTCATGATCGGCGTCTGCAGGGCGATGATGACTACCGAAAAGACCGCGCCCATAGCGAGGATGATGGTGAACAGGGTGCCGATGATGTCGTTGATCTCCCGCCGTTTGCTCGCGCCCAGGGCTTGGGAGACCAGCACCTGACCCGCGTTGGAGAAGCCCAGGCAGACCATGGTGGCGAAATTGACGATGAGACTGCTCTGGGAAACGGCAGACAGACCGGGTGTGCCTACATACTTGCCGACGATGATCATATCTACGGTGCTGTACAGCACTTGCAGGGCGTTGGACGCCATAAAGGGAAGCATAAACCAGAAAAGCTGTTTCGGGATGCTTCCGCGGGTGAAGTTTTTGGACAGTTTTTTCTCTTGCACGGTATGTAACCTCGGAAAATGGGGAATTGTGCCTTTCATTATAGCACGGATCGGCGAATTTTGCAAGTCCTTTCGGAGCTTTTGCACCAAGGCGACGGTTGGCGCATTTTGTTCGCACACCACATACCGTAGGGCGGGTGCTTGCTCCCGCCGCCGTCGAAGACGGTATCGAACGGTTAGCACCAAAAAACGGCGGAGCGTTTTGTTTCGTCGTGCGGTGCAATAAATAATAGCGCCGTCTTAAATCAAGACAGCGCTATTATTTGCGAGGATTATTTGATTTATCATCTTCCTCGATATCTATGTTTCAAGTGCATATTCACAACATTGAATAACTAAATTATTGAGTGAAACGTCTTTTTCTTGCGCAAGAACTTCCAGCTTCTTGACAAGCTCAAGTGGCATTCTAAATGTCTTATTGACATTATCGGGCTTCTTTACTTTGAACATTACACATCACCTCGATATTATTTTACACCATTTTCACACAAAAATAAACACCACACTTTTGCACTCAAAAATAAGTGCAGAACACTTGAACAATTGATAAATGCGTGTTATAATATAGAAAAATAATCAGGAGCAGTGAATTATGAGTGAAAAGCTTGACGTTTATATCACAGAAAAATCGGTAGAGGAATATATAGGAGATGTGACCTATTCATCGCGATATTTCGTCAGGCACGTCTTTCTATACTTACGCGCCCATCCGGAGCTTTGGGAGATTGCAGATTATCGGCGATTATACGACGAAACGCTGGAGTATTGGGTAAACGACCGCGACGGAACAGAAGGAGTTCGACACGATCCCAGAAGATTGAGTGATTATGAATTTCTTGCCGATCTTTTTAACAAATATCCTTTGGAGTCGGATGAGCTGTATACGCAGGAGCTGGTCGATCAATATCTCAATCACCGCCGCGCCGTCTGGCGTGATCATAGCCGCTCGATCTGAATCGGGCGGCTATAGTGATTTTGTCCGACTTACTCGCCGATTTTCGCGCTCCGATTTGTGACTTGTTTCGTGGATTTTCGAAGAAAAACTATTGACAAGTTTTTGGGGGTATGGTATAATAAACGCGTATTGTTCCTGCACCGATTTCTCGGGCGGGATATGTCGGGACGAATATGCCCCGCAGGAAAATGAACATCGTGTTTTCTTGTGACTGACGGATCAGCGGAGTACCGCATGGGAGCAAGGAAAAATCAATGCCGACCGTCTGGGCAGCCCTTTACTTTTTACGGTACAGGACTGTCTTTTGCTGTTTTTTGGCATAAACTATGCAAATTTCGGAGGATACTATGAAGAAAATCGGGATTATCATGGGGAGCGACAGCGATCTGCCCATCATCAAAAAAGCAACCGATATGCTGAAGGCTTTGGAGATCCCCTTTGAAGTACACATCTATTCGGCACACCGTACCCCCGTGGAGGCACGCGATTTCGCCGTCAACGCGAGAGCGAACGGCTTTGGCGCGCTGATCTGCGCCGCAGGGATGGCAGCGCACCTAGCAGGTGCCATCGCCGCCAATACCACTCTGCCGGTCATCGGCATTCCCTGCAAGGGCGGTATGATGGACGGTCTGGACGCACTGCTTGCCACCGTGCAGATGCCCACCGGTATCCCCGTGGCGACCGTCGCCGTGAACGGCGGCGCCAACGCCGCTCTGCTGGCGGCACAAATTCTGGCGGTATCCGATACCGAGATCGCCGCAAAGCTGGACGCTAAGCGAATCAGCGATGCCAAGGTGGTTCTGGAAAAGGACGCCTCCGTTATGGAAAAACTGTAATTTTATAAATTTCTGCTTTAATAAAAGGAGATCAACGATCATGGAAAAGAAACTCGTTTACACCGGCAAGACCAAAAATGTATATGCACTGGACAACGGTAACTACGAACTGAAATTCAAGGATGACTGCACCGGCAAGGACGGTGTCTTCGATCCCGGCGAAAACTCGGTCGGCCTCACCATTGAGGGCGTGGGCGACGTGAACCTGCGGATGTCCATCTACTTCTTCGAGAAGATCAACGCGGCAGGCATTCTGACCCACTACGTTTCCGCCGATCTGGCGAACACCACTATGGAGGTTCTGCCCGGTAAGGTATTCGGTAAGGGGCTGGAGGTCATCTGCCGTTACAAGGCGGTCGGCTCCTTCTACCGCCGTTACTCCGACTATTGCACGCTTGGTCAGGATCTGCCCGCATACGTGGAGACCACCTTCAAGAACGACGAAAAGGGCGATCCGCTGGTGACCAAGGACGGTCTTGTTGATCTGGGCGTCATGACCGCCGAGCAGTACGACTCTCTGAAGGCGATGACCCAGGCGATCACCAAGATCGTTGCCGACGACCTGAAGGAAAAGGGTCTGGATCTGTACGACATCAAGTTCGAGTTCGGCTACGACGCCGATGGCAACGTGATGCTCATCGACGAGATCGCTTCCGGTAACATGCGTGTTTACAAGGACGGCGAGTACGTCGATCCCCTGACTCTGAACAAGCTCTTTTTCGCATAAACAAACTTCCCAAGGGGCGGTATGTTCTACCGCCCCTGAGGTCGTGGAATAGGCTTTATTTATCAAACGGATAAGCCCCCTGATTTTTAGCACAGACCCGGAGAGTTATCTCCAAGGAGGATACCATATGGGAGGATTTTTCGGAGCCATCTCCAAAAGAGATGTCGTGCTCGACATCTTCTTCGGCGCGGACTACCATTCCCACCTCGGCACCCGCCGCGGCGGTATGATCGTCTACGATGATAAGATTGGCTTTCAACGTTCCATCCACAGTATTGAAAACACTCCCTTCCGAACCAAATTCGAGAAGGATATAGAAGATTTTTGCGGATGCAGCGGTATCGGTTGCATCAGTGACTCCGACCCCCAACCGCTTCTGGTGCGCTCCCATCTGGGACTGTACGCCCTTGCCACCGTAGGCATCGTGCGCAACGCCGACGCGCTGATCGAGAAGTATTTCTCGGATCACGGGCATCAGTTTATGGCAATGTCCTCGGGCAAGGTCAACGAGACCGAGTTGGTGGCGGCGCTTATTAACCAAAAGGACACGCTGGCAGAGGGCATCCGCCATGCGCAGGAAGAAATCGAGGGCTCGGCGACCATCCTGATCCTGCAGAAGGATTGCCTGATCGCCGCCCGTGACCGTTTGGGAAGACTTCCCGTGATCGTGGGTAAGAACGGCGAGGGCTGTTGCGTTGCCTTTGAGTCCTTTACCTATCACAAGCTGGGCTATGACGATCATTACGAGCTGGGTCCTGCCGAGATCGTGAAGATCACGCCCGAGGGAGTGGAGCAGCTCTCGCCTCCCGGTAAGGAGATGAGAATCTGCGCCTTCCTCTGGACCTACTACGGCTATCCCAACTCTAATTACGAGGGCGTCAACGTGGAAATGATGCGCTATCGCAACGGCGGGATCATGGCGCGGGACGAGGCAAATCGCGGTGTGCGCCCCGAAGTGGACTGCGTGGCAGGAGTTCCCGATTCGGGCATTCCCCACGCCATTGGTTACGCCAACGAGAGCCGTATGCCCTTCGCCCGTCCGCTGATCAAGTACACCCCCACCTGGGCAAGATCCTTTATGCCGACTACCCAGAATATGCGCAATCACGTTGCCAAGATGAAGCAGATCCCCGTGCCCGAGCTGATCGATGGCAAGCGTCTGCTCTTCGTGGACGACTCCATCGTTCGGGGCACCCAGCTCCGTGAGACGGTGGACTTCCTCTACGCCTGCGGTGCCAAGGAAGTGCATATGCGTTCTGCTTGTCCCCCTATCATGTATGGGTGCAAGTACCTGAACTTCTCCTCCAGCCGCTCCGAGATGGAGCTACTCGCCCGTCAGACGGTGCAGGAGCTGGAGGGCGACGAGGGACAGCGTCATCTAGATGAGTACGCCGACTGCCATACCGAGCGGGGACGGTGCCTGCTCCAGAAGATCTGCGAGAAGTTTGGCTTCGACTCGCTGGAATATCAGTCGTTGGAAGGTGCGCTGGAGGCCATCGGCATCGACAAGGACAAGGTCTGCACCTACTGCTGGAACGGAAAAGAGTAAGGGAATTACAAAATTGAGAATCAATTCGGTTGTAGGGGCGCGCATTGCGCGTCCGAGTCAATCAATTGCGTTAGCAAACTCCCTTTGGGTGCGGACGCGCATTGCGCGCCCCTACGAGAATTATACTCTTTACCGTCCCATTTCCCATTCGTAACTAAAGACACATTTCTATAAAATACTTCTGACAAAGGAGCAAAATCATGGATCACAAGAATTCGCAGTCCGCAAGCTACGCCGCTGCGGGCGTGGACATCACCGCCGGCTACCGTGCGGTGGAGCTGATGAAGAAGCACGTTGCCCGCACCAAAAACGAGGGCTGCCTCGACGACGTGGGCGGCTTCGGCGGCTGCTTCGGTCTGCCTGTTGCAGGCATGGAAGAACCTGTTCTGGTCTCGGGAACCGACGGCTGCGGCACCAAAGTCAAGCTGGCGATCCTCATGGACAAGCACGATACCATCGGCATCGACGCCGTTGCCATGTGCGTGAACGATATCATTTGCGTGGGTGCAAAGCCCCTTTTCTTTCTGGATTACATCGCGTGCGGCAAGAATGTTCCCGAAAAGATCGCCGAGATCGTGGGCGGCGTTGCCGAGGGCTGTGTACAGTCGGGGGCGGCGCTCATCGGCGGTGAGACTGCCGAGCACCCCGGTCTTATGCCCGTGGAGGACTACGACCTTGCCGGCTTTGCCGTGGGTATCGTAGATAAGAAAAAGATTATCGACAAAGAGAGAATGGCGGCAGGCGACGTGGTCATCGCCCTGGCGTCCACCGGTATTCACTCCAACGGCTTCTCCCTCTGTCGGAAGGTATTTAACATTGACAACAATCCTCCCAGCCTCTACGTTCCCCGTAAGGAGCTGGGTGGAAAGAGCGTTGCCGAGGCTCTGCTGGTGCCCACTCGTATCTATGTGAAGTCGGTGCTGGCACTGCTGGAAAAGGTGGACGTGAAGGGCATTTCCCACATCACCGGCGGCGGCTTTTACGAGAACATCCCGAGAAGTATTCCCGACGGTCTGTGCGCGAAGATCGACAAGTCCGCTGTGAAGGTGCTTCCCATCTTCGATCTGATCGCCAAGGAGGGCAACATCCCCGAGCGCGATATGTTCAACACCTACAATATGGGCGTTGGTATGAGTGTGGTAGTGCCTGCAGAGCAGGTTGACACTGCACTGGAAATCCTCCGTGCACACGGTGAGGACGCTTACGTCATCGGTGAGATCGTTGCCGGTGGCGAAGAAAAGGTGGTTCTGTAATGGCTACCAATATCGCTGTATTGGTGTCCGGCGGCGGAACCAACCTACAGGCATTGATCGATGCCGAGAGCCGAGGCGAGCTTGGCGGCGGCAAGATTACTGCCGTGATTTCCACCAAAAAAGGAGCTTACGCTCTGGAACGGGCGAAAAATGCCGGGATTCCCGGATATGTGATTCCCAGAAAAGAATTTGACTCCGTTCATACTATGACTGTCACGCTGGTGAACAAGCTCCGTGAGCTGAACATCGATTTGGTGGTGCTTGCCGGCTGTATGACTATTTTCACGGAAGAGCTTATCGAAGCCTATCCCAACGCTATTATGAACGTGCATCCTGCTCTGATCCCCAGCTTTTGCGGCAAGGGCTACTACGGTCTGCGTGTCCACGAAGAGGCACTGAAGTATGGTGTAAAGGTATCTGGTGCCACCGTTCACTTTGTAACCGAAGAGTGTGACGGCGGTCCCATCATCGCCCAGGAGCCTGTTCCCGTGCTGTCTGACGATACCCCCGAGACCTTGCAGAAGCGAATTATGGAGCAGGGGGAATGGATCGCCTTGCCTCGTGCGGTTTCTCTGTTCTGTCAGGGTAGAATTTCAGTAGAAGGTCGCACTGTTATCATTAAGGAGAATTAAATATGAACGTATACGAAACTC
>JAFTPF010000044.1 GCA_017463445.1 Clostridia bacterium | reverse complement strand
GGGCGAGACCTCCACGCTTTTCAGAAACGAGGATTCCGGCGAGATGCACGGCCTGATTCGTGTTCGCCAGTTCACCATCTCCGAGGGTCACCTGATCCTGCGTCCCGAACAGCTGGAAGAAGAGTTTCGCGGCTGTCTGGAGCTGGCAAAGTATTGTCTGGATACCGTTGGTATGCTGGAAAACTGCTCCTTCCGCTTCAGTCAGTGGGATCCTGCCAAGGCAGGCACCAAGTATATTGGTACTCCCGAGCAGTGGGAGGAAGCGCAGTCCATTATGGGCAAGATTCTTGACGATCTGGGCGTAGAATATTCTATTGGTATTGACGAAGCCGCCTTCTACGGTCCTAAGCTGGACATCCAGTACCGCAATGTCTTTGGCAAAGAGGACACTATCGTTACCATTCAGGTTGACCAGCTGCTGGCAGAGCAGTTCGATATGGAATACACCGATACCGACGGCAAGAAGAGACGTCCCTATATCATACACCGTACCAGCCTTGGCTGCTACGAACGTACGCTGGCATATCTCATCGAGCGTTACGCAGGCGCACTGCCTCTGTGGATGGCTCCCACGCAGGTGAAGGTTCTGCCCATCGGCTACGATCAGCATCCTTACGCAGAAGAACTGGCTGCTAAGATGAAGGCCGCAGGTATGCGCGTAGAGGTTGACGAGCGCAACGAGAAGATCGGCTACAAGATCCGTGCCGCGCAGCTGGAAAAGACTCCCTATATGCTGGTTGTGGGCGCCAACGAAGCCGAGACCGGTATGGTGGCAGTCCGCTACCGCGACGGCAGCTCCGAGAATATGACCTTTGACGCCTTCTTCGCAAAGGCACTCCAGCAGATCGCTACCAAGGAAAAGTATTAAAACATATGCAGGGCTTTGCCCCGCACCCCACCAAGGGAACTTTTTGAAAAAAGTTCCCTTGGAACCTTCAAAAACTATCATAAAGCGCGGCAAATACTTGCCGCGCGGGATACTGATTTCAACAACGAATCCGTGACCGAAAGGTCACGGATTCAATACTTGCGATATTTTAGTTAAAAAGAAGGGATTATCTTGAAATACAAACTCAAAACCTTTCGACTCACTTTAGCTGCACTCTTTGCCGCGCTCTCTTGCGTGATGACTATGGTGGTGCAGATTCCAGTTCCCACTGCGGGTTACATTCACTTCGGGGACGTGTTCGTCCTTCTCTCAGGCTGGCTGTTGGGATTTCCCGGAGTCATTGCCGCCGGGATCGGCTCCATGTTTGCTGATATCTTCACGGGTTTTGCCTCCTATGCGCCCATCACTTTCTTTGACAAAGCGGCGACTGCGGCTGTAGCATGGCTGACGTATGCACTCCTTTGGAAGATACTACCTCGAAAAATTGCTTTCATCGGACTCATCCTCTCCGCCATACTTGGAGAGCTGACAATGGCGGCGGGCTACATCGCTTACGAATGGTTTCTCTACGGCTTTGGCAAAGCAATCCTCAATCTGGTACCTTACCTCATCAAAGGCGGCATCAGCGTTGCGCTGGCGTGCCTCTTGTGTCCTGTGTTGCGAAAGATCATGGGACGGTCGGGAGCGAAGACGCCAAAATAAAGATACCGATGCAACTATTTTCGTTGCATCGGTATTCTTTATTCCTCGATCAGCGATACCTGTGCAGATGCAGGAATCGCGACCGTCTTTAGCACTAGTCTCGGTTCCTCGGTCTTATCCACCGCGCCTTCGGTGATGATGACCTCTGCAACGTCATCCCGGGAGGGGATATCGTACATCAGATCCAGCATGATCTCCTCCAAAATCGCGCGCAGACCGCGGGCACCCGTCTTGCGGGAGATGGCAAGCTCGGCGATCTTCTTCAGCGCACCGTCCTCGAATCGGAGGCTGACACCATCCATCAAAAGCAGTGCCTGATACTGCTTGGTCAGTGCATTCTTGGGCTCGGTGAGGATCTTGGTCAAGAGCTCGGCACTGAGATTGTCGAGGCTGACGATCATGGGCAGTCGTCCCACCAGCTCGGGGATCAGACCGAACTTTACGATGTCGTGGGGAGTAACTTTCGACAGCAGATCGTCCTGTTCCTCGCTATCCTTCTTCACCAGATGTCCGCCAAAGCCCATGGAAGCCTTCTCGGACACACGTTTGGAGATAGTCTTTTCCAGACCGTCGAACGCGCCGCCGCAGATGAAGAGGATGTTCTCGGTGTTGATCTGAATGAACTCCTGTCCGGGGTGCTTGCGTCCGCCCTGCGGAGGAACGTTGGCGACCGTTCCTTCCAGGATTTTCAGCAGCGCCTGTTGAACGCCCTCACCCGAAACGTCGCGAGTGATGGAGCGGTTCTCGCTTTTGCGGGAGATCTTGTCGATCTCGTCGATGTAGATGATGCCCCGCTCGGCAAGCTCTACGTTGAAATCGGCGGCTTGGATCAGACGGAGCAGGATGTTCTCCACGTCCTCGCCTACGTAGCCCGCCTCGGTAAGGGTGGTAGCGTCGGCGATGGCGAAGGGAACATTCAGCGCACGCGCCAGATTTTGGGCGAGGAAGGTCTTACCCACGCCGGTGGGACCCAAGAGAAGTACGTTGGATTTCTGGATCTCTACTTGATCCTGTACCGCTTCGGGCTGCTTTTTGGGGCGTCCGCGCTTTTTCTTTTTATCCAAACCCTTGGAAAGGATCCGCTTGTAGTGATTGTATACCGCCACCGACAGCGCCTTCTTGGCGGCGTCCTGTCCGATGACGTACTCGTCCAGCTGCGCCTTGATCTGTGCGGGGCGGGGCAGAGTGTCCATCGAAAGTGTGGACTCACGGACGACATTGGTCTCCTCGTCGATGATGTCTGCACAGATTTCAATACACTCGTCGCAGATGCAGGCACCGGTAGGGGAGGGGATCAGAAAGTCCACTTGACGCTCGGTGCGTCCGCAGAAGGAACAGCGGCGGAGCTTATCATTTGTTTGCCGGTTGTCAGCCATTGCAAACCTCCTTGCTTTATCAGTTGTCGTAAAGCCGCAGGGCAGTTATGCTCTGCGGCGTGTGGATGGTATTCCGTTTCAGCTGCGTTTTTCGATGACGCGATCGATCAGACCGTATGTGCAGGCCTCGGTTGCCGACATGAAGTTGTCGCGCTCGGTGTCGCGGGCGATCTCGTCCACGGTCTTGCCGGTGTTGGCGGCAAGGATAGTGTTCATTTTCTCGCGGGTGCGGAGCAGGTGATCGGCGTGGATCTTGATGTCCGAAGCCTGACCCTGCATGCCGCCCACCAGAGGCTGATGGATCATGATCTCGGCGTTGGGAAGAGCAAGTCTCTTGCCCTTGGCACCTGCGGAGAGCAGGAACGCGCCCATGCTGGCGGCCATACCAATGCAGATGGTGGATACGTCGCACTTGATATAGTTCATGGTGTCGTAAATGGCAAGCCCTGCGGAGATAGAGCCGCCGGGAGAGTTGATGTAGAGGGAGATGTCACGGTCGGGGTCCTGTGCCTCCAAGAAAAGAAGCTGTGCAACGGTCAAGGATGCCGTTACGTCGTTGATCTCGTCAGAGAGGAAGATGATGCGGTCGTTGAGGAGCCGGGAGTAGATATCGTAAGCCCGCTCGCCGTGACCGGTCTGTTCGATTACGGTTGGTACCAGTGCCATAGGATTACCTTGCCTTTCGATTCATTGAGATAGAGAGACCTGTTACAGTCACTCTTGGGATAACATCGGGGGAACCGGGGCTGTGCCCTCGAATTCCCCCGATGTTATACTTATGCGCTAAAGAAACGCGCTAACGCATTTCTTTGACAAAAGTCGCTTATTCAGCAGCTGCCTCGGGAGCTGCTTCGGTGATCACGGCGTTTGCCTTGACCAGCTCAACGGCCTTCTGGATGCAGACGTCAGCCTTCACGTCAGCGGGATCGACCAGCGCCTTTACACGGTCCAGCTCCATGTTGTAAGCCTCGGACAGCTTGGTCAGTTCAGCCTCAACGTCCTCGTCGGAAGCGGTGATATTCTCCAGAGCGGCGATCTTCTCCAGTGCCAGACGAACCTTTACCTGGCTCTCTGCACGGGGACGCATCTGGGCGCGGATGTCGTCAAGCGTCATACCGGTGTACTTCAGATAGTCGTCCAGCTTGAGACCCTGCATCCGCAGACGGTTGTCGTAGTCGCGAACGAAGTTCTCGGTCTCGGAAACGATCATAGGCTCGGGGATCTCGGCGACCAGCTTTTCGGTCAGTGCGTCGATGATCTGGTTCTCGACCTCGTTGTCAGCGCGCTTTGCGGCGTCTGCCTCGAGTTTAGCCCGAACGTCAGCCTTGTATTCATCCAAAGTGTCAAATTCGGAAACGTCTTTGGCAAAGTCGTCGTCCAGCTCGGGCAGGATCTTGGTGGAGATACCGTTCAGGTTGATCTTGAAGGTAACGGCAGCACCTGCCAACTCTTCTGCATGGTAATCAGCAGGGAAGGACAGCTCGATGTCGAAGGATTCGCCAACGGTGTGACCGACGATCTGATCTTCGAAGCCGGGGATGAAGGAGCCAGAGCCCAGCTCCAGATTGTGACCGTCAGCCTTGCCGCCTGCAAATGCGACGCCATCCTTGAAGCCCTCGTAATCGATGTTGACGGTGTCACCCAGAGCGGCGGCACGGTCGGTGATCTCCTCAGTGCGTGCGTTGCGCTCCTGGATGCGAGCAATCTCGGTGTTCACTGCGTCATCGGAGACGGGAGCGACGGTGCGCTTGACTTCGATGCCCTTGTAGCCTTCGATGGAAACCTCGGGCTTGGTGTAAACCTTAGCGTTTACCAGAACGCCGTTCTCGTCGATGGACACTACCTCGTACTCGGGAGCGGACACGACATTCAGACCGGACTCTTTAAGTGCTTCCTCGTAGGCGGCGGGAACGACTGCGCTGAGTGCGTCGTCGTAGAAGAAGCCGGTGCCGTACATCTTTTCCACGATGGCACGGGGAGCCTTGCCCTTGCGGAAGCCGGGAACGGTGATGGTACCCTTCTTTTTATTATATGCGTTGGTGACAGCAGCGTTAAAGGTCTCGCTGTCGATGGTAATTTCCAGAACCGAAACGTTGGTCTCGGGGCTGGTAACGGATTTCAGACTCATGATTTCTATTCCTCCTTGATTTACAAGCGTATTTTATACATACCTAACTATTCTACATAAAAAATATGGATTTGTCAATAGGAAAAGCGAAACTTCCTGCTCTTTTTTGAAAAAATCAGAGGGTTGGGAAGATTTTCAGGGGGACGAAGGAGAGATAGTCGGACGATGTGACGGTGAAACGGATGCCCTCAAACTCGGTGGAGGGTGGGATGCGGTACTGCCCGTGGATGTGTCCAAAATAGGCGCGCTTCACTCCGTAGGCGTGGAGCAGATCGATCAGCTCACGGCAGATGTAGTCGCCGTAGTAGGGAGGGAAGTGGAAGAACGCCAGGATCTCCCGTCCCTCGGCGACTGCGGCACCCGCTTTTAGCGAAAACTCCAGGCGGAGCGCCTCGCGGGAGACGATCTTCTTGTAATCGGTCTCCTTGGGAGCGACACCGGGATCGTTGTACCAGCCGCGAGTTCCGCAGATCACGAAGTCCTCGCAGATATGCGTGTTATTTTGCAAAAAATCGATGGTAGTGTGATTGCAAGCGGCAAGGTGCTCGTTGTTCTTCTGGAGAGTGTTCCACCAGTAGTCGTGATTGCCGCGGAGAAAGATCTTCTTCCCGGGCAAGGAATCGATGAGCGCAAGGTCGGGTGCTGCTTCGGCAAGAGAGATGCCCCAGGAGATGTCGCCGCCCACCAGGACGGTGTCGTCATCGGTGACGACCGCCTTCCAACCCTTGACAAAGCGGTTGGTGTGATCTTGCCAACGGGTGCCGAAGATGTCCATCGGCTTCGGCTTGGCAAGAGAGAGATGGGGGTCTGCGATGGTAAACAGTGCCATGTAATACTCCTTCGTATGAATCCTAAAAAAAGGGAGATGCTACGGATAGATCGAAAGAAAGGGTGATTTTATGGGAAAAATGAAAAAAACAGAGAAAAGTATATTTGGTGAGCAGGAGGGACAGATCGTCTGCCGCGTGCAGAACTGTGCCTATCACAGCGGGGACTGCACCTGTACCGCCAATCGGATCGCGGTGGGACCCACCTACGCCTCCTCAGGCAAGGACACGGTCTGCGCCACCTTCAAGCCGAAGGAGCTGTGATTTTTTGGGAACCTTTTTGAAAAAGGTTCCCAAACCCACTCAAAACTTTTGAAAAAACAAAGTAAGGGGTCAATCACCCAAAACGTCCTTCGTCATGTCCGCCTTGTCGATGACCTGGGTGAAGCGGATAGGCTTCGTGAATACTGCAGTCAGAGGCTCCGGCGGAGTCGTACCCGTAGCGGCGGCAACGGCGCTCATGCAGGCTTCCTCGTCCTCGTCGGCGAGGATTCCCAGCGCTTTTGCCACAGCGGGAGTGAACTTGTAGGGCGATGCGGTGGAGACGATCAGCATATGATTGCTCTCGTTGCCGCAGAGATACCGCTCGGCGGCGGTGACCGCCACGGCGGTGTGGGGATCGAGGAGATAGTTGTAGTTCGCAAAAGTGGAGGCGATCCGATCGAGGCAAGCCTCCTCGGAGCAGTAGTCGCCGTCGAAATCACGGCGGATCATCTCGAACACGTCTGCGTTAACAGTGTATTTCCCTTCGGCGGAGAGTGCCTTCATGTAAGCGGCGCAACGCTCAGATCCTGCGGCGAAGTAGAGGAGTCGCTCCAAATTGGAGGAGATGAGGATGTCCATGGAAGGCGAGACGGTGGTGTGGAAGGGACGGTTACGGTCGTAGGTGCCGGTGGCGAGGAAATCGGTCAGCACGTTGTTGGAGTTGGAGGCGCAGACCAGCTTACCCAGCGGTACGCCCATACCTTTCGCCAGCCATGCGGCGAGGATATTGCCGAAGTTGCCGGTAGGAACGGTGATGTCGAGGGTGTCGCCCATCCGGATGGAACCGCCGTTTACCAGATCGCAGTAAGCGGATACATAGTACACGATCTGGGGAGCCAGTCTGCCCCAATTGATGGAGTTGGCACTGGAGAGGAACTTGCCCTGCTTTGCCAGCGCTTCTGCCATTTGGGGATCGGCGAAGATCTGCTTCACACCGCTCTGGGCGTCGTCGAAATTGCCGTAGATGGCGGTGACGGCGACGTTTTCGCCCTCCTGAGTTGCCATCTGCTGCTTTTGGGTGCGGGAGACGCCGTCCACGGGATAAAATACCCGAATAGAGGTGCGCGGAACGTCACGGAAGCCTTCCAGCGCCGCCTTTCCGGTATCACCGGAGGTGGCGACCAGGATCAGCGCGTCCAGTGGTTCGCCGGTCTTTTCCAGCGCACGGGAGAGCAGACGGGGCATGATCTGGAGCGCCATGTCCTTGAAGGCACAGGTGGGACCGTGCCATAGCTCCAGCACCGATACGCCCTTGCGGAGCGCGTGGATGCCGGTGGGAGCGGGAACGAAACGCTCGCCGTAAGCCGCCATGCAGTCGGCAAGGAGCTCGTCCTCGGTGTAGTCGGTCAGATAAAGGGAGAGGATCTTGGCTGCCCGCTCGGGATAGGCGAGAGGGAGCAGAGCGGCAAGATCCGCCTCGGTGAGGGTGGGCAGACGCTCGGGCAGGTAGAGACCGCCGTCAGGTGCGATGCCGCGCAGGATCGCTTCGGATGCTTTCACGGGTGCGGAATTTCCGCGGGAGCTGATATAGTGGATGTGTTCCATTGGTTTGTACCTCGCAGTTATGGATTTGAGTGCGGCTTACTTTGGATTGCCGCGATTATTTTATCGGCAATCTCCTCGAGGGAGGCGCCGGTTGTATCAATTTTAACGGTGGGGGCGTCATAATGATGTCCCGAAGACGATGTCCCGCTGAACGGGTGCGTAGAAGAGGTGTTTGATCTCCTCTCTATCAGAGGTAAGAGAGAGGATCCACATCAGCTTCGTAGTCAACGCCTCGATGGTCATGTCGTAGGCTTCGATGAGATCGTAGGTCTCCTTCACCCGATAGCCCACCTCATAGATGCCCATATCGCTGCCCTCGTGGGGGACTTGGGTAATCATAACGATGGTCTTGCCAGCATCCAGAAAATCACGGATCGCCTCGGTGAAGTCGGCGTTGTCGTAGCAGGGAAGACCGCCTACGCCGAAGGATTCGATGACCAGCGCGTCATAGTGTGCTTTCAGATAGCCGAAAATGGCAGAATCTATGCCCGGGATCAGCTTTAGCACGAAGACCTTTGGGTTCAGCGTGTGATAGAAGGCGGGCTCGCCTGTGACCTTTTCTTCGATATAGTAGTAGAGCACGCCCTCACGGATGCGGGCGATCTCGGGGAAGTCGATGGAGGAGAAGGCGTTGTAGGACTTGGTGCGGGTCTTTCTGGCACGGGTGCCCAGGATGACCTTGTTGTCGAAGACGATGTGGACCCCCGATGCGCGGGAGTCGGCGGCGTAACGGAAGGCAGAGATGAGATTGCCGCGAGCGTCAGTGTCACGGGAATAGATGGACTTTTGGGAACCGGTGAGTACCACCGGTTTGTTGCTGTTCTGGATCAGATAGGACAGCGCGGCGGCGGTGTACGCCATGGTGTCGGTGCCGTGGGTGACCACGAAGCCG
>JAFTPF010000043.1 GCA_017463445.1 Clostridia bacterium | reverse complement strand
CGACCGCAAGGTCAGCGGCAGGCTCGTCCAGCGTGATACCGCCGATGACATTCAGATAGGCGTCAACGGTGGAAAGGTGAAGTCCCAGCCGCTTTTCCAGGACGGCAAGGATCAGATAGAGTCTGCTGTAATCGAAGCCGTTGGCTGTACGGCGAGGAGATGCGAATGAGGTGTCGGCGGTAAGTGCCTGGATCTCTGTGATCAGCGGGCGGGTGCCCTCCATAATACAGACGGCACAGTTGCCTGATGCGTCCTTGGGTCTGCCGGACAGGAGCAGCTCGGAGGGATTTGCCACTTCGGAAAGTCCCTTCTCGCCCATTTCGAATACACCGATCTCGTTGGTAGAGCCGTAACGGTTTTTAACGGCGCGGATGATACGGAAGATCTGCTGGCGGTCGCCCTCAAAGGAAAGGACGGCGTCCACCATATGCTCCATGACTTTAGGTCCCGCGATACTTCCCTCTTTATTGACATGACCGACCAGCAGTACCGAGATGCCACGGCTCTTGGCAATGGCGATCAGGCGCATGGTGGATTCCTTGATTTGACTAACGCTACCCGCAGAGGAAGAAACGCCTTCGCAGTACATAGTCTGGATGGAGTCCACGATCACGAACTCGGGCGCGATCGACTCGATCTGCGCGATGATTCGATCCATTGCGGTCTCGGTGAGGATGTAGAGGTTCTCGCCTTCGATCCCCAGCCGCTGAGCGCGGTATTTGAGCTGCCCCCCCGATTCCTCACCGGAGATGTAGAGCACCCTCCGACGGGCGGAGAGGACGTCACAGATCTGCATCAGAAGCGTGGATTTGCCGATGCCGGGCTCGCCCGCCAGCAAAACCACGGAGCCTTCCACAATGCCGCCGCCGAGGACGCGGTCCAGCTCCTCCATACCGGTGGCGGAGCGGATGTATTCAGGCAATTCCAGCTTTTTATACGGGACAGCCGACGATTCGGTGACGGCGGATATACGAGCTCTTCCCTTTTGAGGCGCGGCGGCAGGCTCTTCCGCTACCTGCTCCTCCAGCGTGTTCCAGGAGGAGCAGGTGGGGCACTTACCCAGCCAGCGGGCAGACTGATAGCCGCATTCGGAGCAGATATAGACCGATTTGGGTGTTTTCATAGTTATACTTCCTTTGGGACAGATTGTATCAGCTCGACGCACCGTTCGGAGCGGTCGATAGGCAGAATTCATTGTACATGCTCGTTGCCAATACGGCGGCGAGCTTTTTTTGATAGCCGTCGTCCGAGAGAAGCGACGCTTCCTCTCGGTTTGAGATGAAGCCGCATTCTACCAACACGGCGGGAATCCGGATGCGGTTTAGGATAAAAATAGAAGTAGTTGCTTTTTTGGAAAGACGGCGGTTATCGGGCGACAGATAAGACTTCACGTCGCTCTGGATACGCTCGGCAAGCGTTACGGAGGATGCGTGATTGGGTGAATAGTAGACCTGCAGTCCCTTGCATGATTCTGCCGGAAATTTATTCATATGGATGCTGACGAAAACAGCGTCCGGATAGCGGGCACCGTAGTCGAGCCGAGTCTTGAGATCCTGCACCTTGTGGGAGAGCGCGGTCTCGGGGTTGTAGAGCAGACGGTCATCCGAACGGGTGAGGACGACCTCCCAGCCTTCGAAGATCAAAAGATCCCGTAGCCGTAGAGTCAGCGACAGGTTGAGATCCTTTTCGAGAACGCCGTCTACGCCGATCGCTCCGGAATCCTCGCCGCCGTGTCCTGCGTCCAGGATGATCACGGGACGGGTGGAGGTTTCTCCAAAAATCTCGTCCGCCTCCTTGACATCGGCACCGTCTTCTGTTAAAATAGAGTCAGCGATCGGTAAAACGTACCGATCCAGCGCGAAGATGCCCGCAGCAAGGATCAGTGCTGCTAAAACCGTGATCCACAGGATCAGCAGGTATTTTTTCATAAAAACCACCCATATTCGTATATTTTTGTAATCTATATGCGAATACGGGTGATTTCAGAAGTTATTTATAGCGAACATCCTTGGCTTTCTTGGACTCCTTGGGAGTGCGCTTGATAAAGCCGTCTGCGTAACGGACGCCAAACTGGTATGAGAATGTGCAGACCAGGATAGCGGGCAGCGGGATCAGAAGATCGAAGAAGCCGACGCCACGGAAGATCGTAGCGCCTAGACCGGTGTACATACTCTGAATGAAGCGTGCAATGGTATGACAAATATCGTACAGGCTTGCCGCCCAAACAGGAGACGGATTCATTTGGCTAACGTCCGCAAAGACCGAATCGCCCTCTATGGCGATCTTGCCGATAAGCTCCAGGAGACCCAACAACAGATTGGGAATATTGGCGATCAGCGCGATGAAGAAACCCTTCCACGGGAAATAGGACATTCGGTTGCCCTGGATACGAATACCGTCCTTCTGTCCCATTTCGTAGCTCATATGATAGAGCAGGAACAGATAGAACAGAATCGACAAGCTACTGACAACGATCAAAAGCATATCGTTGGTGGAGGCACTTGCGCCGTTCTTTTCTCCTGCCGTGCTGACGGCAAAGATCAGCATCAGCGAAAACATGGTCATTGCGATCTGATTGACCAGCATCCGAACCGATTGATAAATGTTATCTTTGAAAAATTGCTTCATAAGTTCCCTCAAAATTTGTTCTCCTTCTATTTTACTTGGAAATTATGAACAAAGCAAGAAAATTCGATAAACAATTTATATATTCCTATTATTCTTCCGCAATATAACGAAAGGAGCTGCATATATGCGCGAGTATCCGCCTATCTTTCATGAATTCGCAAATTATAAATTGGCAATTCAAAATCGTAGCAAGCTGACGGTTGAACAGTATTTGCTCGACCTGGATCAGTTCTTCCGGTATTACCTTTGCAAAAAATCGAATAAGAAAGTTACGCAAGAAGCGTTCGAAGCGCAATCGCTGGATGACATTGATCTGAAGCTTTGTTCGCAAGTCACATCCTATGACATTATAGAGTTTGTGGGATGGGAAGCCAGTGACCGCGATAATAAACCTGCCGCAAGAGCGCGAAAGTTATCTGCAATCAGAAGCTTTTATAAGTTTTTGACAACCACCAAGCATTATCTTGCCGAAAATCCCGCCCGTGACGTGGAAGGCCCCAGAGTCAAGCAGGCACTTCCCAAGTTCCTGACGCTGGACGAGTCGATCCTTCTGCTAGATACGGTCAAGGGCGATACCCAGTCCAAAAACGTAAAGCGGGATTACTGTATCGTTACCCTTTTCCTGAACTGCGGAATGCGTCTGTCCGAGCTGGTGGGGATCTCGCTTTCTGATATTGATCCCGAGCTGCGCTCCATGCGCGTTGTGGGCAAGGGCAGCAAGGAGCGGATGATCTATTTAAACGATGCCTGCAAGGAGGCGATCATCGACTGGTTGAAGGTACGGGCGACGATGGAGATCAAGGAAAAGAATGCTCTCTTCATCAGCAGCCGCGGAACGCAGATCAGTAAGCAGATGGTGCAGACGGTGGTGTACAAGTATCTGGACATGGCAGGACTTGGAAACCGCAAGCTCTCCACGCACAAGCTGCGTCATACTGCCGCTACGCTGATGTATCAGGAGGGTGGCGTGGACGTGCGGGTACTGAAGGACATTCTCGGTCACGCACAGCTTAACACCACCCAGATCTATACCCACGTCAGCAACGAACAAATGGAAGAGGCGATGGCGAAGAATCCCCTTGCAAAAAAGAAGAAATGAGCTGATATATGAACTTATACGATTTCTTTACTGCCAATCCGAAGGTTGCGCTGGCGTTTTCCGGAGGCGTAGATTCTGCCTATCTGTTATGGGCAGGAGCGACCTACGGCGCACAGGTTCGGGCATATTACGTCAAATCAGCCTTTCAGCCTGAGTTTGAGCTTGCCGATGCCAAACGGCTTACCAAAGAATTGAATGCCGATCTGCGTATTCTGGAGGTTGACGCACTTGCCGATCCTACGATTGCGGCGAATCCTGTCGACCGTTGTTACCACTGTAAGAAGATCATCATTTCGACGATCCAAAGAGCCGCCGCTGAGGACGGTTATTCCCTACTAATTGACGGCACCAACGCATCCGACAAATTGATGGACCGCCCCGGTATGCGGGCGCTGAAGGATCTTTCCGTCCGCTCGCCGCTGAGAGAATGCGGTCTGACGAAAGACGAGATCCGCCGCTTGTCGAAGGAAGCGGGGCTGTTTACTTGGGACAAGCCTGCATATGCTTGCCTTGCTACCCGGATTTCTACAGATGAACCGATTACTGCGGAAAAACTGTATAAGACCGAAGCCGCTGAGGATTATCTCTTCTCGCTGGGACTTTCCGATTTCCGGGTACGGATGATGGGAGGAAGCGCAAAACTGCAGGTTCCCGAGCGGCAACTTCCGACGGTCCTTGCCAAGCGGCAGGAAATCGTAAGTGAACTGAAAAAACATTACAATGCAGTATTGCTGGATCTGGAGGTGCGAGAATGAACAGCGAGATCAAACAAATGTTGGAAGCCGTTCGCTCAGGCGAGCTATCCGTGGACGAGGCGCTTTTGAAGATCAAGACCGAGCCGTTTGAAGACATCGAATATGCCAAAGTTGATCTCCACCGCAAAGTCCGTCAAGGGGCTGCCGAAGTGATCTACGGTGCGGGAAAGACGCCTGAGCAGATCGTCGGTATCATCGACGTGATGAAAAGAAACGGTCAAAACACTATCCTGATCACTCGCCTGTCTGAAGAGGCTGCCGAGGTAGTCACTGCATCCCATTCGCTCTGCTATCACAAGGACGCAAGAGTGGGTATCATCGGCGACCTGCCTGCTCCCGACGGGATCGGCAATATCGTTGTGGCTACCGGTGGCACCAGCGACATTCCCGTAGCCGAAGAGGCGGCGCTGACGGCCCGGGTGCTGGGAAATCGCGTGGTGCGCCTCTACGACGTTGGAGTGGCGGGTCTGCACAGGACACTTGCGCATCTGGACGAGATCATGTCTGCCAGCGTGATCATTGCTATCGCAGGGATGGAAGGTGCTCTTGCCAGCGTTATCGGAGGACTTGCGGACTGCCCCGTGATCGCCGTTCCTACCAGCGTAGGCTACGGTGCTTCCTTCGGCGGACTTTCCGCACTGCTCTCTATGCTCAATTCCTGCGCCAGCGGTGTATCGGTGGTCAATATCGATAACGGATTTGGTGCAGGCTATCTGGCAAGTATGATCAACCATATGGATGTAAAAAAGGAGATCTGATCGATGAAAACACTCTATTTAGACTGCGGAATGGGTGCCGCCGGTGATATGCTTGCCGCTTCCTTGCTAGAGCTTCTCCCCGATCCCGATGCGTTTGTGGATGAGCTGAACGCACTGGGTATTCCCGGCGTGAGATTTGCCATGGAAGCTTCTGTCAAATGTGGCATTACCGGAACGCATCTCTCGGTTACGGTAAACGGCGAGGAGGAGCAAAGCTACGATCATCATCACGACCATACGCATGAGCATCATCATGATCACGATCACGAACATACCCATGACCATGAGCACAGCCATTCCCACTCCCATTCTCATAGTTCTCTGCACGACATCGAGCATATCGTGAGCGGTCATTTGCCGATCTCCGATACGGTCAAGGACGACGTGATGGCAGTCTATGGGCTGATCGCCGAGGCGGAGAGCCACGCTCACGGACTTCCCATTACCGAGATCCACTTCCACGAAGTGGGAACGATGGATGCGGTTGCCGATATTACCGCTGTTTGTATGCTGATGGAAAGACTTTCGCCCGATGAGATCGTGGTGTCTCCCGTTCACGTCGGAAGCGGGCAGGTGAGATGCGCACACGGTATTTTGCCCGTGCCTACCCCCGCAACGGCGTATATTTTGAAGGACGTGCCCATCTACGGCGGCAGCATCCGAGGTGAGCTTTGCACGCCAACGGGAGCGGCTTTATTGAAGCATTTCGCCACCCGGTTCGGGGCGATGCCTATGATGAAGGTGCAGGCGGTTGGCTATGGTATGGGCAAGAAGGACTTTGAAGCCGCCAACTGCGTCCGCGCCATGCTGGGCGAGACGGAGAATAAGACCGACACCGTATTGGAGCTCTCCTGTAATGTGGACGATATGACCGCGGAGGAGATCGCCTTTGCTATGGAGCAGCTCTTTGCAGGCGGTGCGCTGGAGGTCTACACCGTTCCGATCGGTATGAAGAAATCCCGCCCCGGCACGCTGATCTGTGTGATGTGCCAATCAGAAGTCCGCGAAGCCATTGTAGGTCTCATTTTCAGACACACCTCCACTATTGGGATCCGAGAGACCCAAACCGTCCGCTATGTGCTGGATCGCAAGATCACAACGGTCGAGACTCCTTATGGGGAGGTTCGGCGGAAGGATTCGACGGGCTATGGCGTCCGACACTCCAAGTACGAATATGATGACCTTGCCCGCATTGCAAGAGAAAAGGGGCTCAGCATCCGCGAGATCCTAGACATCATCGAGAAACGTTAAAACGCAAATAGCACAGGAGCCAATGATCCTGTGCTATTTCTGGTTTATAACAGATTCTGTCCGTTGATGGTCAGTGCAAATCGCAGTCCCAGCCGCTCAGCCGCTTTGCGGCAGAGGATCATACGGGTGAGGAAGATCTCGAAATAGTCCATCACCGCGCTGATCTCGGTGTGTACCATCAGCGTGAGCCGAATGATACCTTCCGCTTTGTTTACGGTAAGCTCTGAGGAATAGACCGAGAGGTTTACCCTGTCGTGGATATCGTAGGTAGAGGGATCGTCATTGCGCACGCGGGTGGAGCGCACATCCGACTTATCGGCAAGGATCAGCGCCGCCGCAAGATCGCTGACCGGCACACCGGTGCCCTCGTCGTGGTTACCGATGGCGGTAACAATGTCGGCGATCTCTGCAGGCTCCATCTGCATCCGGTCAAGGATACGGAACGCCATCACCGCGCCCGATTGGGAGTGGTCGATGCGGTTCACCAGATTGCCGATGTCGTGGAGATAGCCTGCGATCTTGGCAAGCTCAACGGTGCGGGCATCGTAGCCCAGCTCGGCAAGGAGTTTGCCCGCAGTCTCAGCGACCTTGGTGACGTGGGCGAAGCTATGCTCGGTATAGCCCAGTGCCAAGAGAGACTGATCGGCTTTTTGTATATAGGTGCGGACGGCGGCGTCCTGTTTGACATCGGTATAAGTGACCATAGCGGCTCCTTTGGATGATAGATTACTCACAGTATAGCAGAACAGAACAATTTTGTCAAGAGCGTTCCCTCTCCCGTTCCTTCAGTTCCCCGCTCTTGTGTACACCGGTGATAGAGAATTCCACCCACTCGGCGATGTTCTCGGCGTGATCGCCGATCCGTTCCAGATATTTTGCCACCATCAGCAGATCAATGCAGGATTCGCCGTCCTCGGTGCCTGTAGAAAGGATTTTGATCAGCTCAGCTTTGATCTGATTGAAGTAGTTATCCACCACATCATCGGACTCCATGACCTTGTGTGCAAGCTCCAGATCGCGGCGCACGAAGGAGTCGATGCTGTCGGTGACCATACCGATGGCGGCAACTGCCATCTCCTTCAGGTGGATCTTGGTCTTGACCGCACTGTGACTGACATGAGGCGCCAACTCGGCAATATCGGACGCCTGGTCGCCGATGCGCTCCATGTCCGAGATCATTTTCAGCGCAGACGAGATGGCGCGAAGATCGTTTGCCATAGGATGCTGGAGCAGAAGTAATTTCATACAGCTCTGCTCGATCTCCCGCTCCATTTGGTCGATCTCATTGTCGGCTGCGGATACTTTTGCTTTCATAGATTCATCTTCATCCAAAAGCAGCTTCATTGCGGTGGAGATCGCTACTTCGCAGAGCGCGCCCATCTGAATGAGGCTGTCGTTTAACGCGTGCAGTTGCTCGTTATATCTTTCTCTCATCTTATCCAAACCTTCCTGTAATGTAGTCTTCGGTCCGCTTGTCGCGGGGCATACTGAATATCTGCTCTGTCTCGCCGTACTCTACCACCTCGCCGAGAAGGAAGAATGCGGTCTTGTCGGAGATGCGGGCAGCCTGCTGCATATTGTGAGTGACCATAATGATAGTGTAATCCTTCTTCAGCTCCAGCGCAAGATCCTCGATTTTAGAGGTGGAGATGGGGTCGAGTGCGCTGGTGGGTTCGTCCATGAGAAGCACCTCGGGCTCGACCGCAAGGGCGCGTGCGATGCACAGACGCTGCTGCTGACCGCCCGACATTCCCAGCGCGCTCTTTTTCAGGCGATCCTTGCACTCGTCCCAGATCGCCGCCTGACGGAGTGAGCGTTCTACGATCTCGTCCAGCTGTGCTTTGGAGCGAACACCGTGGGTGCGAGGACCGAAGGCTACGTTGTCGTAAATACTCATCGGGAAGGGATTGGGCTTCTGGAAGACCATACCGACCCGCTTACGGAGTGCGTTGGTATCCATACTTCCGTATATATCCTCGCCGTCCAGCAGGACTTCACCTGTGATCCTACAGCCTTCTACCAGATCGTTCATACGGTTGAGCGATTTCAGAAGTGTGGATTTACCGCAACCGG
>JAFTPF010000042.1 GCA_017463445.1 Clostridia bacterium | reverse complement strand
GGTCTACATTGACAATCCCACCGGTTATCCCTCTCCCGACGAGATTGAAGAGGCGGCAGAGCCGATGATTCACGCCAATATCATCACTCCTGTAGAGTTTGTGGGCGGTATTATGGATCTTTGTCAGGATCGCCGCGGCGTGTTCCAGGACATGAAATATCTGGACACTACCCGAACCGAGCTTCACTACGAAATGCCGCTGAACGAGATCATTTACGACTTTTTCGACGCGCTGAAATCCCGTAGTAAGGGCTACGCTTCGCTGGATTACGAGTTCTCCGAGTACAAAAAGAGCAAGCTGGTGAAGCTGGACATCCTGCTCAACGGCGACATTGTGGACGCTCTCTCCTTCATCGTACACGAGGAAAAAGCCTACGGACGCGCCCGTAAGATCTGCGAGAAACTCAAGGAAAACATCCCACGCCAGCTCTTTGAGGTGCCGATCCAGGCAGCCATTGGCGGCAAGATCATCGCCCGTGAAACGGTCAAGGCAATGCGCAAGGACGTGCTTGCCAAGTGTTACGGCGGTGACATCACCCGTAAGAAGAAGCTCTTGGAAAAGCAGAAGGAAGGCAAGAAGAAGATGCGTCAGCTGGGTAGCGTCCAGGTGACCCCCGAAGCCTTTATGGCAGTTCTCAAAATGGACGACGACAACTGATGAAACGGATCGGATTATACATTCATATTCCATTCTGTCTTAAGAAGTGTGCCTACTGCGATTTCTACTCCATCCCGGGCAGAGACGAGGCACTGCAAAATCGGTATATTAATGCTCTGACGCTCCATATGAAGACCCTGTCCGCCACTATGGAGGACAGGGCTTTTGATACCGTCTATATCGGCGGCGGCACGCCCGGACTGCTGTCGGCAGAGATGCTTACCGCGCTGATGAATGGGATCAGAGAGAATTTTACTCTTGCCGAGGATGCCGAGATCACCCTCGAGACCAATCCCGCCGTGGCGGACGAGGCGAAGTTTCGTGTGATGCGATCGCTGGGAATCAACCGCCTTTCCATGGGAATGCAATCGTCGGAACAGGCGGTGCTGAAGACTCTTGGACGGCTTCATACCTTCGATCAGTTCGCCGAAACCTTCGGGGAAGCCCGACGGGCAGGCTTTAAAAATCTCAGCGCAGACGTGATGTACGCCCTTCCGGGGCAGACAGTGGACGGACTGCTGGAGACTTTGCACTCTCTCATCGCCCTTTCTCCCGAGCATATCTCTATGTATGGGCTGAAGGTGGAAGAAAACACCCCCTTTGGCAGAATGGGGGAGCGTCTCGCGCTCCCGGACGAGGATACTCAGTGCGAGATGTACGCGCGTGCCTGCGAGTTGCTGGAAGAGAGCGACTATCACAGGTACGAGATAAGCAATTTTGCGAAAGCCAGGTACGAGTCCCGTCACAATCTCCGCTATTGGCAGAGAGAGGAGTATCTGGGGATGGGTCCCGCCTCTCACTCCTTCGTGGACGGTGTGCGCTACAGCTATCCTCATTCTATCGAGGACTACATCACTGCATTAGAGCAGGGAAGACTGCCCGATGTCGATAGCCATGTGACACTCACCCCAGCAGAGGCAAAGAATGAGGAGATCATGCTGGGATTGCGCCTTGCCAAGGGCATCGTCGCCACCGATGAGCTACAAAAGAAGTGTGAAAACTATCTTCGCTACGGTTTTATGGAGCGAAAGGATGAACGAATTGCGTTTACGACGAAGGGCTTTTTGGTGAGCAATACGATTTTGGCGGAACTGATGGAATAACTTAAGTAACACGGATAGCCCACGCTATCCGTGTTTTCATAGGATATTTTTTTAGAATTTTTGAACCTTTTAATTATCCCAATCATCATAATAGGTGAATCCGGATTACAACTACTGAAAGGAGGAGCAAAGTGGAAACAGATAACACATTCAATCAACTGCTAATGAAGTACCGCACCGTGGTGGAGCGATATATTAACTACCGTATGCCCACCACTCACGATGCCGACGATGTGATCCAAGAGACCTATCTCACCGCATTCGAGCATTTTTGTGATCTGCGCAGTTACGATCTCTTCAAGCCGTGGATCTTGACCATCGCAAAAAATCAGTGTAACCTTTGGTATCGCCGCTTATATGGCACAGAGCAGGTATCTTTGGAAGCGATGGGCGATGTGCTGGAAGCACCTGAGCTGGTGTACGACGATACCGTGGCAACCATTCTGCGCAGAATCCCTGCGGATTTGCGGACCGTCCTGCAACTGACACTGGACGGCTACAAGCAAGCGGAGATTGCAGAAAAAATGCGCATTCCTATTGGTACGGTGAAAAGCCGTCTTCACTACGCAAAAAAACTGTTCCGTGATGCTTGCCCTCCCGAAATCAAAGCTTATTATGAAAGAGGTAACAAAACTATGGCAAAGAAAGATTATACCTGCGGCTTTCCCATGGAAATGCCTGCGCTGATTATCCAAAAGAGCACACGTCCGTTTACAAAGGTAAAGTGCGAAGATGAAACATTCATCATCCCTCGAATCGGGCAAAAGAATTCCGAGGGGACCTATCGATATCCCGACAAAAAGCTGGCAATCGTCTCGACCTGCTATGTTCCGAAAGCGGCAGTCGTGCATGAGGTTGCAGGCGTAAAAATTTGCAGAGACACTTACAATGTGAAGGCGGATAAGCTTTACAAAAACGAATGCATTTGGTTTTCACAATTGACGGAGGAATATGTTCGCGATCTGGGAACCATCGCAGGCGATGCCGATGACGAATATCCCACTGCAATTTACACTTTTTTGGAAGAGGATTATGATGTTATTGTAAACGGAAAAGATCGAATTCACGGCAGACCTCTGCTGATTAAGGAAAACCCTCCAAAAATTGAAAATGGAAAGCTATATGTAGATGAATCTCATGAGCGATACACTATCGGAACTTATGATGTAATCATAGGAGATCGTGCATTTGAAACGATCGCATTCATTAGGATGCAAAATAATACCATCGTAACCGAGAATTATGTCGACTCAAACGGCAGACTTATTCTTATGCGTTGGTACGAATCTATGGATAGTCTTAAAGCAAACGACAATTTTTCTGAGCAATTTATCGATCGGATTCGAAATAACCCTGTCATAATGGTAAACGATATTCAATATATCCACATCGAAGACCGCATCAGCCAGTACGCCCTATAAAACCATTAAAACCCACGAGAAGCATTCGCTTTCGTGGGTTTTCGTAATTATGTTCTGCAGATTTCCTCAACCCGATAATGCTTCGCAAGTCCGCCCTGAGAGGTTTCCCGGTAACTGCACAAAAGATCGCGTCCGGTCTCATACATGGTCTTGATCACCGTATCAAAACTGATCTTTCTGGAATTGGTCAGAAAGTTCGCCAGCGAGAGGGCATTGATGGCACGCATAGCCGCAACAGCGTTGCGCTCAATGCAGGGAATCTGCACAAGTCCGCAGATGGGGTCACAGGTGAGGCCCAAATGATGCTCCATCGCCACCTCTGCCGCGTATTCGATCTGATCCAGTCCCATCTCGAACAACTCAGCCAGCGCTGCCGCAGCCATAGAACAAGCCGAACCGATCTCCGCCTGACAACCGCATTCCGCGCCGCTGATGGAGGCGTTTGTCTTGATCAGGTTTCCGATGATACCGCCGGTAGCAAGTGCGTGGATGATCTCGGTATTAGTGAATCCACGAGTATCCTGCATATACTTCAGAACGGCGGGAAGAACGCCGCAAGACCCGCAAGTGGGTGCGGTCACAATGGTGCGTGCGGCGGCGTTCTGCTCGCTCACCGCAAAGGCGTAGGCACAGACGAGACGGTTTTCCTTGGTCTGCGCAGACTCGTCAATATGCCGCTGATTGAATAAGTAGTTCGCTTTCCGCTGGGTATCCAGACCGCCCTTGAGGGTACCGGTTGCCGACAGCCCGTGACGGATGGTGGTCTTCATCTGCTTCCAGATCTCGTAGAGATAGTCCCAGATCTCGGGTCCTTCGCATTCCTCCACAAATTCCCAGATCCGCAGATTGTGCTCGCGGCAGTAACGGGAGATATCGGCAAAGGTGTTGAGCTTATATACATCATCGAGTGCGCTTTCGGGTTCGCCCTCAAAGCGGATCGTTCCGCCGCCGACGCTGTAGACGCGGTGAGAGCCGAGAAGCTTCTCCCCTCGGTAAGCAAACAGATCCATTGTATTGGGATGGACGGGACAGGGCGTATCGTTATCAAAAATCACATCTACGGGAAGGGGAGCAAAGGCGTCGATAATGACCTCGTCGGTAAGGTGCCCCTTTCCGGTGAGAGCCAGCGAACCGTATAGGATCGCCTTGAAGTGATCGGCTTCGGGATACATTGCCTTAACGCGGCGCGACGCTCTATCGGGACCAATGGAATGAGAGCTGGACGGTCCTCTTCCGACTTTATATAATTCTCGCAGTGACTGCATGGGACAGATCACTCCTTTCGGATATATCTGTCCCATTTTAACGCAATTATTCGCAAATGTCAATAGAGGAAGAAGGTATGCTAACGAATTTTTTTCATGTTCAATCGTCCAAAAGCATAGACTCCACTTGTTCCATCATAAGACGTTCGGTAGGAGGATCTAGGATCCCGTAGACCACGTAACTGCCGAACCGTTCTACATCGCTTCTCTCCAGTTTTTGCAGTTCGGAGGGATTGTAGCTTTGCAGCCACTCCCGCTTTCCTTCCAATGAGCGCTCCAGATAATCCTCCAGCAAATCTTCCAGCTTTTCCGCATCCTCTTCGGTCTTGCAGTGGAAGATGCCGTATTCATCAATGGAGACCGAGCTGGTCTGGGCGCGGACGATACAGTCGCTGCAGTATTCTTCGGGAAGATCCAGATAGAAGCGCACTTCTTCGGGATCGTAGGAGATCAGAGAGTCAGTGTGGTAGAGCATACCATCTACCTCTTCCTGTACCTTTTTCACCTCAACGTCCTCCCGATATACAGGCGCACGGCGGGCACAGGCAGTAAGGCTCACAAGACAGAGTATCAGAATAGATATTTGTTTTATCATCAGTTATGATCCTTTCTTGATGGGATAATCGGCAATATAGGTCAGCACACGGTTGAAGCCTTGGGTGTTCAGGTGCATACCGTCGCCGTTGTGATAGGATGGAATTAACCAACCGTCTGCTCCCTTCAGTACGGATGCGGTATCGAGGTAAGGGAGGGAACGCTCCTTCGCCAGATCCTTGATCCATCCGTTAAGCCGATCAATCTTGTCTACGGTAAAGGCGACGAGCTTTCGATCTCGTTCTTTCGCGGTAGGATAGACCGATTGCAAAACGATCTGCGTGCTTGGCGACGCTGTCCCAATCAGGTCGAGTAAACGTCTGTAATAGGAGAGAAACTCAGTCTCCGTCCAAGTTGGCAGACCGTTGATCCCTACGGTCATGATGAGGATATCCGGTGATGCCTGGCGAAAAGCTTCGGCAAGCGGGAGATCGCGTCCCTGATAGCGGATCTTTGCAGTGGGGAGATTGCGCAAATAAAATGTTCCGTCGGGCGGTTCCAGGATCTGATCCCTGGTGAGCTTAGCTACGGGTTTACCCAGATGACCGTCGTTTTCGGCAATGTACCGGATCAATCCGTAGGTGGTGGAATCGCCGAAAAACGAGACGCGCTCGAGGTAATTGGTTTTTGATTCTGCATGCGTGGGCAGCGGGATCATCGCCATAAGCAGAGAAAGTATCAAAACTGCACTAAAGAGACTTTTTTTCATAAAATCCTCCGTCTGTAGTAGGCTGACAAATCCGTGTGAAACTGATATAATAGAAAAAGCGTATGCAAGGAGTTTCACATGACTATTATCGGATGTAATAAAATTTCACTGTCCTACGGGATGACCGACATCCTCTCTGACGTGAGTTTTTCGCTGAACGAAGGCGAAAAACTGGGGGTTGTCGGTGTCAACGGAGCGGGAAAGTCCACGCTGTTCCGCATTCTGATGGGACAAACCGAACCTACCGACGGCGATGTTTTTATCGCGCGCGATAAGAGCATCGGCTATTTGGAGCAAAACAGCGACTACGACAGCGACGCTACCGTGCTGGCGGAAATGCTGAAGGCATTTCCCAAACTCACCGCAATGGAAGAGCAGCTGGAAGCTCTGCGGCAGGCTGCGGAGACCGACGAGGCTGCCGCGATTCGTTTTGCAAACCTGCACGAGCGTTTCGTTACGGAAGGCGGGCTGACCTATCGAAGCCGTTGCCAAGGCGTGCTGACCAGTCTCGGCTTTGGAGAGCAGTTTTGGAACATATCCATCAACACCCTCAGTGGCGGGCAAAAGACCCGCGTGGCATTGGCGCGCATTATCCTCTCCGAGCCGGACATCATCCTGCTGGACGAGCCGACTAACCATCTGGACATTGATAGTATCGAGTGGCTGGAAAAATATCTGGCAGGCTGTCACAAGACCGTCCTCTTGATCTCTCACGACCGATATTTTCTCTGCAAGGTCACCAACCGCACGCTTGAGATCGAGGGCTGCAAAGCCAAGCTCTACCGCGGCAATTACGATCACTACATTGCCGAAAAGAAGCGGGAGAGGGAAGTGCAGGAGCATCAATTCAAAGAGCAGCAGAAGGAGATCGCTCGCATCGAGGCGTACATCGAACAGCAAAGACGTTGGAATCGGGAGCGTAACATCATTGCCGCCGAGAGCCGACAGAAGCAGCTGGACAAGATGGAGCGCATCAGCGCTCCATCCCGTCTGCCCGATCCCATTCGGATGCAGTTTTCTGAAGCGGAGGAGAGCGGTAACGACGTACTGTCGGTCAGAAAACTATCTAAGGCGTATCCCGGACGGGATCTGTTCTCTAATCTGTCTTTTGAGCTGAAGAAACGGGATCATCTGTTTATCGTTGGAAGAAACGGTTGCGGAAAATCCACTCTGCTCAAGATCCTATGCGGACAGATCCCGCAGGATAGCGGCGTTTTCGAATACGGATACAATGTTACCCGCGGCTACTACGATCAGGAGAATCAGAATCTGAATGAATCCAACACCGTCATCGACGAGTTGTGGGATCATTACGGTCACCTGACCCAGACCGAGATCCGAAACGCGCTTGCGCTGTTTCTCTTCAAGGGAGATGATATTTTTAAGGAGATCTCCGTTCTCAGCGGCGGAGAGAAGGCTCGTATCACCTTTGCAAAGCTGATGCTGTCCAAGTTCAATCTGCTCTACATGGACGAGCCTACCAACCATCTGGACATTATGTCCAGAGAGGTGTTGGAAGATGCGCTGGCAGGCTTTGACGGTACCATCGTGGCAGTATCGCACGACCGTTACTTTATCCGTAAGCTGGCAAGCCGGGTGCTTGCCTTCGGAAAGAACGGTGACGTGCTGGACTATCACGGTACCTACGAAGATTACCTTCGGTATATCGAACGGCTCTCGGAAACGACAGACGTGGCGGTCGCCGAGACTGTGACACGTTCCAAGCAGGATTATCTGTTATCAAAGCAGCAGAACGCCGAACGCCGCAAAGCAGAACGGCAGATCGCCAAAGCAAAGGAAGAAGTGGAAGCCATCGAGGCGCGGCTGGACACCATCCCTGCTGAGATGGAGGAAGCCGCTACCGATCATAAGAAGCTGACCGAGCTCTATGAGGAGCAAGGACGGCTGGAGGAGCGGATGATGGAGCTTCTGGAGCTTCTGGACAGTGCAGGACAAATGTGATACGCATCATCTATAGATCATACGAAACGGTCTGTGACAGATCTCTGTCACAGGCTGTTTTTCATTTTCCTGCAGGCATAGTATATGTCGCTTCCGCATAGGTTTAATCAAGAGAATAATTGGGGGCGAAACCATGAACAAGAAACTGCATATTCGATTTTTTTCCGTAATTTTGGCAATACTTTTGCTGATCCCATCCTTTACTGTATCGGCATCTGATCCCGAGGCACCGGACACGGAGCCTGCGGACATTCCCACCGTAGCGGACCCCACCTTTGAAGGGGACGCCAAAAGTCTGATCTTGATCGAAGCGTCTACCGGGATGGTTTTGTACGAAAACAATGCCGATGAAGCACTCCCTCCTGCATCGGTGACCAAGATCATGACCCTCCTTCTGGTGATGGAGGCAGTAGACCGCGGAGAGCTCCACCTTACCGATCTTGTGACCGTCAGCGATGCGGCGGCTTCTATGGGTGGGTCGCAGGTCTACCTGGAAGTTGGGGAACAGTTAACTGTTGAAGAGATGATCAAGTGCGTGGTCATCGCCTCTGCAAACGACGCGGCACTGGCGCTGGCTGAACTGGTAGCAGGTAGCGAAGAAGCGTTCGTTGCAGAGATGAACGCCCGGGCGCAGGAGCTGGGAATGAAAAATACCCATTTCGAAAACACAAACGGTCTGGACGATACCACCCAAAACCACGTGATCTCAGCGCGGGACATCGCCATTATGTCCGCCGAGCTGATGAAGCATACCACTATCCTCAAATATACCACTGTCTGGCAGGACAGCATTCGTAACGGAGCCTTCGTGCTGACCAACACCAACCGTCTGATCCGCTTTTATCCGGGTGCCAACGGTCTCAAAACCGGTTCTACTTCCAAAGCGGGTTTTTGTATTTCCGCCGCTGCCAAACGGGATGGAATGCAGCTAATCGCCGTAGTGATGGGTTCCTCTACCCGCGACAGCAGAAACGAGACCGCCAAACAGATGCTCAACTGGGGATTTGCCAACTATGCCCGGATCACCGTTCGGAATACGCAAAAGCTTGTCATTCCCGTGAAAGGCGGCAAACAGACTGCAGTTTCCGCAGATTACGATTCCTTTGATCTGATCGTGGCGAAAAAGAATGCCGAAAAGCTGGAGACCGATATTCAGCTGGACGGATCGGTAGAAGCACCCGTGAGCGCAGGCGATCCGATCGGGAAGATGATCTGTATGATCGACGGCGAGGTGGTCAAGGAAGTTCCGATCTATGCAAAAGAAACGGTGGAAAAGAATACGTTCGGCAGTCTGTTTTGGCGGATTCTAAAAAAATATTTACAAATCTGAAATTTCCTATTGCAATAAAAGGCAATTTGTAGTATGATATAGGCATATTCTAACAAATTGCGGAGGTTATTATGACCCTAAAACTCAATGATAAATACCTAGGCTCCTTTGTGAGCGCAGACGATCTGTCTGCTATCGCGCCCGAAGTAAAAGCGGCGCACGATCTGCTGACGTCCCGTACAGGTGCGGGCAACGATTTCCTGGGCTGGCTGGATCTGCCCGTGAACTACGACAAAGAGGAAGCTGCCCGCATCGTGGAGGCGGCTAAGAAGATCCAGAAGTCCTGCGATATTTTCATCGTCATCGGCATCGGCGGCTCCTATTTGGGTGCACGTGCCGCCATTGAGTTCTGCACCAGTTCGTCCTATAACGACCTGTGCAAGGATACGCCCAAAATCTATTTTGTGGGTAACGATATTTCTGCTTCCCACATGGCAGAGCTTCTGCAGATCTGCGAGGGCAAGGATATTTGTGTGAACGTGATCTCCAAGTCGGGAACCACTACCGAGCCTGCAATCGCTTTCCGCATCTTCCGTGATCTTCTCGTTCAGAAGTACGGCAAGGAGGGCGCAAAGGAGCGCATCTTCGCTACCACTGACCGTGCCAAAGGCAAGCTGAAGGAGCTGTCCGACGCTGAGAGCTACGAGACCTTCGTAGTCCCCGACGATGTGGGCGGACGATTCTCGGTTCTCACGCCTGTCGGCCTGCTTCCCATCGCCGTTGCCGGTATCGACATCTACGCCATGATGGAAGGTGCTGCCGCCGCACGTGAGGCGTACGAAGAGTGTGACCTGGCAAACAACGATTGCTATAAGTATGCCGCAATTCGCAACATTCTTTCCCGTAAAGGCAAATCCGTGGAGTTCTTCGTTTCCTATGAAGCTTCGCTGATCATGACCGCCGAGTGGTGGAAGCAGCTGTACGGCGAGTCCGAGGGCAAGGAGAACAAGGGTATCCTGCCTGCGTCGGTCTCCTTCACTACCGACCTGCACTCTATGGGTCAGTTCCTCCAGGAGGGCAGCCGCATTATGTTTGAAACCGTGATCGATCTGCAGGAGTCTTCTCACAGCGTAGAGATTCCTTTCGAAGCCTCCAATTCCGACGGCTTGAACTTCATTGCAGGCAAGGATATGCACTACGTCAACCGTCAAGCATTCATGGGAACCGTTCTTGCTCATACCGACGGCGGCACGCCTACCATGGTGCTGGAGCTTTCGAAGCGCGGCGCGGCTGAATTCGGCTATCTGGTCTACTTCTTCGAGAAGGCAGTTGCCATCTCCGGCTATATGCTGGGCATCAACCCCTTCGACCAGCCCGGCGTAGAGGAATACAAGAAAAATATGTTTGCACTGCTGGGTAAGCCCGGTTATGAAGACCGTGCCGCTGAACTTGCAAAAAAAATGTGACTTTTTCATAAAAAAGTTGCAACAGGGTATTGCAATTTGTTTCATTATAGTGTAAAATAGAGGTACACAAATGATTCTTTCCGAAACGTCCGCAGATCACTCCGGACTTTCGGTAGAAACATAAATCAAAGGGATTTCCCAGAGGAGAGATTTACATGGTAAAAATCATCGTAGGCCCCAAGGGTCACAGCAAAACCAACAGACTGATCGACGCAGTAAATGCTGCAGTAGAGTCTTCCAAGGGCAGTGTCATCTGCATCGAAAAAGGCTCCGTTTCTACTTTTATGATTTCCAGTTCCGCAAGACTTGTGGATATTGATGAATACGACGTTACTTCTTATGATAACCTTTATTCCTTTATCTGTGGTATGCTCGCCAGCAACTACGACATCACCGATCTGTTCGTAGACTCCACTCTCCGCATCGGCGGCAGAGATTACGACGCGCTGGACGCATTCTTGGCTAAGGTTTCCGCACTGTCTGCCAAGAGCGGTGTGAATTTCATGTTCACCGTATCTACCGAGGCTGATTGCCTGAAGCCCAGCACCTACGCATCCTGCAGCGTGCAGGCTGTCTGAGTCTGTTTCTGACGAAGCTCCCGAAATTTTTCGGGAGCTTTTGCATTTTTGCTTCTTTTGCATACAATGGGAATAGGCGTCAGTCGACGTCTTATATCGAATATGCAGGAGGAACAAATCCTATGCCGGATAACAGAACAATCGGTCGTGAGGGAATGTCTCCCCGCAGGGAAAATATTTGTATCGACTCGTATCGGATCCTCGATAGCTGCAAGGATAAAGACTGCTTTGAGGATACCCGGGTGCTGCTCACCGACTACGGTCAGGAGATCTTAGAGAAGAGCGGGAGCGTACGGGTCACCGGTACCCACGTGATCTGGACCGACATCGTGGTCGATCCCGTGAAGTTCAATCGGGGATTCTATCAGATCTCCATCCGCTATTTTACGAAAATTACCTGCGAGGCTTGCGTTGGCCTTGGAAAAAGTCAGGAAATCGAAGGAATCGCCGTGAACGAGAAGAAAGTCGTTCTCTATGGCGGCGAAGGGAATGTCAACATATTCAGAAGCTCGGAGCTGCCGGGGGAATTCTGCACTTGGGGCGGAGGTGGCGAGACCGTCTCGTCCAGCAAGCCTTCCGTGGTAGTGGAGGTAGTAGATCCCATTGCCCTTTCGGTCAAGGTAAAGGAGAAGGGAAGTGCTCCCGCGCTCTGCTGCTGTTGCTGTGCGGAGGAGATGCCCTCGTGCGTAGTCCACAGTATGAACGGCAATCTCTGTGATCCCGCAGGCGCCACGCGCAATCTTTACGTTACGTTGGGATTCTTCTCGGTGATCCGCTTGGAGCGACCTGCGCAGTTTTTGGTGTCGGCAACCGAATATGCGGTGCCTGACAAGGTTTGCTGCAAGGCAGAGGAAGAAGATCCTTGTGCGATCTTTGCCAAGATGAGTTTTCCCGTGAACGAATTTTTCTCCGGTGGAACGAACAACGGATGCGGTAGCTGTGGATAAACAGCAGATCTTGTCCGCTTTGCTCAAAGACCGTCACAGCCGCTGATCAGCGGCTGTGACGGTCTTTAGTGTTTAAATTTAATCAGAATCGCCCCATTATCACTTGATTAATCCGAGAAATATGTTATAATAGGATAAAAGAACAGATTAAGGAGCGCAATATGTTGATCTACGTTATGTTAAAGCATCCCGGGAATCTCACCAAAAAAGTAAAGGAGTTCCCGTTTGAGCTGGATACTCATCCTACGACGTTACGGGAGCTCATAGAGGCATCCGTCCACAGCTGTATTGCCGCTTACCGAGCGCGAGGGATGGAGGGAAGCTCTCCTCATCCGCTTTCCGACCAAGAGTTGGTCGCTATGAGCGAATTGGGCAAATTCGCCTTCGGAATGCAGTACGGCACCACCGAGATCGACGAGAAAAAGGCGGTGTAGACCGCCATTCAAGGATTTGAGGACGGTCTGGTCCGCATCTTCCGCGGGACTGAGGAACTGTGCAATTTGGACGATGCCGCCCGTATACGAGAAGGGGACGTGTTCACCTTCGTGAAGCTCACCATGCTCAGCGGCAGAATGTGGTAAAGACCACCCATCAAGCAATCAGGAGGAACATTTATGGCTCAAATCAACCAACAAGAAGCGGAAAGACGAAATCAGCTTGCCCAGGAATACCAGCGGATGCTTTTGGATCGGCAGAAAAAGCTCCAAGCATCGCTGATCGAAGAGCAGAGAATGCTGTTTGACCGAAACTGGCAGAGCGGAAAGATCTACCGTTCCATGGAGACGGCTCTTCGCAACGATCCCGACCTTCTGCCTTCCGAATATGTAAAAAAAGAGATGGGATGGCTATTTCCGAAAGTTATCAATGAGCAGAACCGCGACGTTCTGCTTGCTTATATTGATAGAGTAACAGAGTACCCCTATGCCACGGGCTACAGCCGCCGTTCCTTCCGCTCAAGATCCTACTCCTCTCACGCGGAGCAGATCGGCGAGCTGATCCGCAGCTTTCTCGTCGGCAATTTGATTCATTTCCCCCTCCATCAGATTCTCGGTCGGGAACTGCCTGAGGATGCGCAGGCGTATATGGACCGCTCTGGCGTGTGGAGCAACTGCGGCTACAACGCATGGCAGGTGGCGTACGCGCTGGATACTCACGACGCCAAGGCGGAGGAGGCGGTGCGCCGCATTTTGACAGAGGAGAATAACGGCGGCACCATGACCAGAGAGCTGATTCGCGGCATCCTCTTCAGCCACCGCACCGATTTTTACGATCTGCTGGGACAGCTTCTCCTTGCCGCCCGCCTGCAGGAGGGACTTCGCCAAGCCATCTGCGAGAGCGCCGATGGCGGAACGGTTGAGGGTTTTCTTACCATTCTGCGGGTGATCGCCGATCACAATCTCATCCGATTCTCTTCGGTGAAGCGTGCCGTGGGAGTCTGGCTGGGACTGCTCAGCGAGGAGACCCGCGATCTGGAGCGGATCAGTGCTAAGAGTCTGGAGCTGGTGATGGGGTGCCTCACCGATTCCGCCATCCGTGAGGAATGTCTCACTTGCGAGGACAGCATGAAGCTCTACATCGCTTTGTGGAGTCTGGGCTTTACCGACGTGGAGAACGCCGTAGAGCAGGTGCAGCGCATTTCGGAGCAGGGAAGCCATCACCAACTGCTGACAGCAGGCTATTTCGTCTCTAATCTGCATGAGAACTATATAGGGCATCGGATCGCCAAAAGGTGATCGCCGCCCACACCGATCGGGAGGATCTGCTGGCAGTTTGGCTGCCGAATTTCCTGCCCTATGCATACCAGATCATGTGGGGATATTATAAAGGCAATGCGTCACTCAAGGAGCAAATGTGGTTTGCCGACCGGGAGGAGATCGTACGGTATTACGATATCCTGCGAGAGCTGTACAATGGAATGAAGTCCAAAGAACGGGTCTTCTCTCCCTGCATTTTCCCGTGGTATGAGGCAAAACTGGAAAAAGCGGAGATCGCCCAGCGTCTCTGCGCGCTGGCGTATATGTCCCGGGAGGAGAGCATAAAGGACGCCGTCTGTCCGCTGATCAAGGAATGCTCCTGCTATTTGCGTGACACGGTTTTTGAATCACTGCTATCCAATCCCCATACGCCGACTCAGCGCCGCGCGGTAGTGGACGGGCTGGTAGACAAGGACAATTCGACCCGTACCCGTGCCTACAATATCGCCGGGCGGATGCGGCTCACGGCGGAGGAATATCTTGTGGTGGAGTCTCATTTGCGCTATAAGAGCTCCGACATCCGTCAACAGGTAATGGATCTGCTCCTTCGGCAGGACAATCTTGCGCTGATGGACAGCATATCCCGTCTTTTGTTAGAGGGCAAAGAGGAGAGCCGATGCGGTGCGCTGGATATGCTCATCAACCTCCAAAAGGACAACAAAAGAAGCGGCATCGTCGCCGCTCTGCTCCCCCGTCTCATAGAGATGGCAGGGGGAGCAAAGGTGACCACCAAGGAAAAGATCCTGCTGGAGGAGCTTCTCCCCAAGGAGGATGAGACCGAGGAAGTGGTACTCTGCACCGATGCGGATTACTATCTGCCCACCGAGTTCGACGAGGACTATATCAAGCTGTGCGCCGAGACCTTTGCCCGTTATTTCCCCGATTCCCAGCTTCCGAGACTGCTGGGACAGCGCGGGGCAAAGCCTTCGCTCTTTGCGAAGATCGCCGAGGCGGTGACAGGCAAGGACGCGCCCACCTGCGAACGGGCGAGGATGGATATTCTCTCCCTTTCCCGCTTTATCGACGCAAATCAGACCGTATCTATTCGATACGATGACGGCGATGAAGCCCTGCTGGGGAGCGCACCCCATCTGCGCTATCTGAATGACGGCAGTTATACGCTGTCCCATCTGTGGGACAGATGGGCAGAGGAGAACGGCATCACCAACGAGCGGATCCTGCGGGCTATCATTCTGCTTTGCGCCAACGACCGCAAGACTCCCTATCTGGATGGCTGCCGCCCCTTCGTCTGCTCCCTCTACGGCAACGGCTTTGACCGTGCCGTGGATCCCCGCTACATGAGCCAGATCGTTTCGATCTTCAATCATTATCTGATGAAAAAGATTCCGCAGGAAGACCTCTCCCGCCTTGCCTCTGCGGTGGCGGCGTGGTTGGTCCGCTGTGTTCCCGACGACAAGGTGCTGATCCACGCGCCCATCGTGGGAAGAAAACTGCCTGTCCGCTATGAGATGGCGCATCTGCTGGCGCATATGCAGATCTACCGTCTGTACCGCCTGCTGACCTGCCAAAACGACGAGACCCTGCCGAAAGTGTTCCCGCTGGCGGTGGCATCGGTGGAGCGGTGTGTGCAGGCGTTTGAGGCACTGCCCGTGGAAGAGTTCCGGCAGGACTATCGAAGCTACGTTTACGCTTCTAACCGTTATCCCGGCAGCCGACGGCTGAAAGAGCCTGCTATGACCGACGGCTACTACATAGCAGTTGGTGACGAGGTGGATGAACCCGTAGACGTTTCTGAGTATCTCCTTGCCGCTCACCAAGGGATCATTACCCGCCGTCAGCTTTATCAGTTCCTGTTGCAAGACGGTGTAATCGCTAACGCCATCCGCACCGTTTCCGATATTACCGCAGCTGTGCGGGATCGGGGCAGAGTTGTGTCTGGACAGATGAATAACGGATGGCGGCTTGTCTCCCGTTCCCGTATGCTTTCGCAGCTCATCGGCCACGACGGCGAGCTTACCGATGACGATATCGCTCTTTGCGATCTGGTGGAGGAGGTTTACAATGTCCTCATCCCCATGGTGATGGAGCCCGAACTGCGCCGCGGGGACAGCCCCGCTAAATATACTTCATACATTCGTAATATCACTCGCCTGTACGGTGCCGAAAACTTTGCAGCTATCCTCCACGCCATGGGCAGCGATACCTTGGGTGCGGGCAGCTACGGAGACGACCGTCGCAACACCCTCCCGCACCTGCTATCGGTGTGCATACCCGCGGTAGGTGAGACGGCAGAGAATTTTCGTAAGGCGCTGGAGGGCAAGAAGATCATCGAAAAGAGGCTTATCGAGGCGGCACTCTACTCTCCCGAGTGGATCCCGCTGATCGGTGAATACCTGCACCTTCCCGCCTTTGAGTCAGTATGTTACTACTTTATGGCGCACATGAACGAGCGATTTGATGCCAAACGCCGTGCCATGATCGCCCGCTATACTCCTCTCACCGAGGAGGAGCTGAACCAAGGTGCCTTTGACATCGGCTGGTTCCGCACGGCATACGAGGCGATGGACGAAAAAGTTTTCGATCTCATCTATACCGCCGCCAAATATATTACCGACGGTGCTCGTCACACCCGCGCCCGAAAATATGCCGACGCGGCATTGGGAAAATTCACCGTGTCCGAAACCGAGGCGACTATTTCCGACAAGCGGAACAAGGATCTCTTAATGGCGTATGCCCTCATTCCCC
>JAFTPF010000041.1 GCA_017463445.1 Clostridia bacterium | reverse complement strand
TGGAAATTGGGAATATTGATGCTTTTATGATTGGAAAGCGCACCGCCGATCTCCACACGGCATACAATATCGGTTTCGGTGGTCTCTTTGACCTTGAGCTCGACCTTTCCGTCGTCCAACAAAAGACGAATGCCCGCAGAAAGTTGGCGCGGTAGGTCGGCATACGTGATCGAAGCGATCGTTTCATTTCCGATGACCTCACGGGTGGTCAACGTAAATTCGGCGCCGTTTTCCAGTACGGCAGAGCCGTTTTGGAAGGTGCGCAGACGGATCTCGGGGCCCTTGGTGTCCAGGAGAATCGCCACGGGCGTGCGGAGCTTTTCCCGAACCTTTTTAATGAGCTTGATGGTCTCCAGATGATCCTCGTGGGTGTTGTGGGAAAAATTGAGCCGCGCTACGTTCATTCCCGCGCGGATCAGATCGGTGATCACCGCCTCGCTGTTGCTGGCAGGTCCGATGGTGCAGACGATCTTGGTCTGCATATAACTGTTCTTCATAGTAATTCCTCCGCTTTTTGTTTGCCGAAACCAAAACAGCCCCCGTCAGGGAGCCGATTGGCAGTGCGCTGACGCCGTGACGCCATGTCACGCATTTCTGCGCTTGTATTTGGGATTGACATATTCGCGCCAATCCAGGTCGCCGCGCTCCAGAGCGCAAACGAGAACCTCCGCCGTGGCAATATTGGTCGCCACCGGAATGTTGTACATATCGCACATCCGAAGCAGGTCATTGTCCACCTCGGAAGGGGTTACTTTGGTTGCCGTGTCGCGGAAGAAGAGAAGAAGGTCAATTTCGTTGTAGGCAATGCGGGAAGCGATTTGCTCTGCTCCGCCGCTGGAGCCTGCCAGCATACGCTCGATCTGCAATCCGGTAGCTTCAGAGATGTATTTTCCGGTGACAGCGGTGGCGCAAAGCGAATGCTTGCTGAGTATGCCGCAGTACGCGATGCAAAACTCGGTCATCAATTCTTTTTTAGTGTCATCGGCAATGATTGCAATTTCCATGATCTTGGTTCCTTTCTGCGTTTGGGAAAGCCGCCCGTCAGGCACTCTCTTCCGCTGACCCTTGTCAACGGTACTGGTGCCCCAATATGGGAACATTATACCACATTGTTATGCCTTTGTCAATAATATGTGGAAAATTTTTTCGAAAAATGTTGCACATTTTAGGCGAAATCACCATTGACAGAGGGTTTATTTGTTAATATAATATCTATATCGACAAATCTAGCGAAAAAGATCACCCTCGGGGATTAGTGCCTGCCGCCGCAGGCAAGCCCGCACTTTTTCAGATTTTCTTTTTGGCGGCGGAGAAAGAGAATATATGACAAAACAAACGGGCAAACTCTCCGCGTTCTTTGAACGCAAACAGATCAGACCTTCCCCAAAGGTCTACTTCATCGACGCCATGGGCGCCATGGCGCTGGGTCTTTTCGCGACCCTGCTGATGTCCACCATCCTCGGCACGGTGGCAGATCTATGTAAGGGTCATGCTGAATTCCTTCGGGAGATCGCAGGTTACGCCAAATCTTCCACCGGCATGGCCATCGGCGTAGCAATGGCAGTTGCGCTGAAAGCGCCGCCGCTGGTGATCTATTCCTGTGCAGTGGTAGGTGCTATGGCAAACACTATGGGAGCTACCATCGGCGGCAGTAACTACAGCGCAGGTCCTGCGGGCATCTTCTTCGTAGTCATCATCGCCTGCGAGCTGGGCAAGGTGGTCTCCAAGGAGACGAAGGTGGACATTCTGGTCACTCCCCTGACCGTTCTGCTGTCGGGCTTTGGGGCTGCCTATCTGCTCTGCCCTGCGGTAGCCTACGTGATGTACTACCTGGGCAACTTCATTAGCATCGCCACCGACTTTGCGCCTCTTCTGATGGGCATCGTGGTCTCGGTGGTGATGGGCATCGTGCTGACTCTCCCCATTTCCTCCGCCGCTATCTGCTCGGTGATCTTCAGCAACGCCGTGATCGCAGGCTCCGCCTCTCCCGAGGCGCTCTACCTGGCGGCAGGTGCTGCCGCAGTAGGCTGCTGCTGTCAGATGGTCGGCTTTGCCGTCATCTCCTTCCGTGAGAACCGCTTCGGCGGTCTAGTAGCGCAGGGGCTTGGTACCTCCATGCTCCAGATGGGCAATATCGTCCGCAAGCCCGTGATCTGGATTCCTGCCATCTTCGCTTCGGCGGTCTGCGGTGCGCTGTCCACCACCGTATTCGAACTCAAATGCTCCGGCACAGCGGCAGGTATGGGTACCTGCGGATTGGTGGGTCCCATCGGTATCTTGGCGGATTCGGGCTATTCCACCATGGTGTGGGCAGGTCTGATCCTGCTCTGTGTGGTACTCCCAGCCATCCTCTCCTTCGCCTGTAACGAAGTCCTCCGCAAGGTAGGCCTCGTCAAGACCGGCGATATGAAGATCGACGTGTAATATTCGTGGAGCCTTCTTTCAAGAAGGTTCCACACCTCCAAGAACTTCCTCGAAGCCCGCAAGTATTTGCGGGCTTTTCCAAAAATTTTTGAGGGGTTTGGGGAACTTTTTATAAAAAGTTCCCCAAGAAAAACTATTCCTCCGCTCTTTCCTCGTAAGCGAGGTAGGTGAGGGGGTCGATCTGCTCGTCGTTACGGGTCAGCTCGAAGTGGAGGTGAGGAAGCTCTGCCTGCTCGATGAGAGCGGAGCTGCCGACGGCACCGATCAGCTGTCCTGCGCGGACGGTCGTGCCTACCTCGATGCCGTCGGGGACGGTATCGGTCAGGTTGCGGTAGACGGTGACATAGCCGTCGCCGTGGTCGATCTCGATGCAGTAGCCCATCATGGGATCCTCATAGGCAGCGGTGACGGTGCCTGCAGCGGCGGCTACTACGGCGGCGCCGTCCTCGGTCTCGATGTCAATGCCCGTGTGCGTGCGGTAATCCTGCATGGTGATACTGAACGAGAGCGTTTCGGTGTCGTGGACTGCCGTCAGATAGCCGTCCACGGGGCGGGTCAGCTTAAAGACCGCTTTTTCGGGAGTGGGATCGGGTTTGGTACCTGCTTCGGTGGAGGGAGGCGTGGTGGTGGCGGGACGGGGGGAGTCGGTGACGGTGAGATACGAGCCTGTGGTGGTCGCCTCCGGGTGGCGAGAGGTGCCTACGGCAATGCTGAGAATAAGCACGGTGGTCACCAAAAGTATGCTCCCTACGATCAGAGAGATCCGCAGGGCTTTGTCTGAAATACGAAAAGACTGATTCATAACTGTTCCTTCCTTTTGTGCATGGGATATTTGTGCTGTTAGTTTGACCCTCGCACGGGAAATTATACACCCCACGGCAAAATTATTCTGCCGAAAATCGGCGGAAGGACTTGACGATTGCCTGCAAATCGTATATAATACATTTAGAAAATCTTCCAAAAAATCTTATTTTACCAATCAGGAGGGCAAAATTATGATTCTCGTAACAGGCGGAACCGGTTACATCGGCTCCCATACCGTGGTGGAGCTGCAGCAGAGCGGCTACGACGTGGTAATCGTGGACAATCTCATCAACTCCAAGGTGGACGCACTGGAGAAGATCGCCGCTATCACCGGCAAAACTCCCAAATTCTATGAAGCCGACGTTTGCGATCGGGATGCGCTGGTCAAGATCTTCACCGAAAACAAGATCGACGCCGTCATCCATTTCGCAGGTCTGAAGGCGGTAGGCGAGAGCGTCAGAAAGCCTTTGGAATACTACAGCAACAACATCATCGGCACACTCGTTCTGCTGGACGTGATGAGAGAGCACGGCTGCAAGCAGTTCGTCTTCTCTTCCTCGGCTACCGTGTACGGCGCCAACAACATCGCTCCCTACACCGAGGATATGCCCACTTCGGCGACCAATCCCTACGGTCAGACCAAGTTTATGCAGGAGATCATGCTGAAGGACATCGCCGCAGCCAACTCCGACATGGGTGTTGCCCTGCTCCGCTACTTCAACCCCATCGGCGCCCACGAGAGCGGACTTCTGGGCGAAGATCCCAACGGCATCCCCAACAATCTGATGCCCTATATCTGCAAGGTTGCGGTTGGCAAGCTGCCTCAGCTGAACGTCTTCGGTAACGATTACGACACCCCCGACGGAACCGGCGTGCGTGACTACATCCATGTGGTGGACCTTGCCAAGGGTCATCTGGCGGCGCTCCGTTATCTGGAGAAGACCCCCGGTGTACTGACCGTCAACCTGGGCACCGGCAAGGGTAGCTCGGTGCTGGACATCGTAAAAGCATTCGAAGCCGCCAGCGGCGTGAAGATCCCCTATGTGATCGCAGACCGCCGTCCCGGCGACATCGCCACCTGCTACGCCTCCACCGGCAAGGCAAAAGAGCTACTGGGCTGGGTTGCGGAAAAGTCTCTGGAAGAGATGTGCCGCGACAGTTGGAACTTTATCAGCAAGAATAGCTGACGCTTAGGGGGAACTTCTTTCAAGAAGTTCCCCCTAAGAACCCTTCAAGAACTTTTGGAAAAGTCGGGAAAATACTTGCCCAGCAGGATAAAAAAACGCTCCGAACAAAATTCCTTACGGATCCTTGTTCGGAGCGTTTGTGATTTGTATTCACTCACACCGATTGGACGTGATATAATCCACGCCCCAATCAATGAGGCGGCAGATCTCGGGATCGTCCACCGTCCGGCAGTTGACGGCGATGCCGGCGGCGTGGAGACGGTCGATCCACTCCTTGGTGAGGATGGAGTAGTGGACGTCCAGATCCATCCGTTCGTGGATGAAAATCTTAAAGACGGCATCGTCCAGCTCGCCGGTCAAAAACTGCACGGGATGATCGGGCAGGAGCCCTCGAAGCCGAATGAGATTGTCCACTTTTCAATCTCTTTTTGCTCTTTCCTGGCATGTCACAATATAACCGCCAAAATACTGCCAACTATAACAAATACCCCTAAATACTCTATATCTCTCGTTACGGTAGCAATGCAAAGCTCGGGGAGCAGCAATGCACTGCCAAGCAATCCCATCACAGGGGATAAGAAAGTCGCTACACGAATGCGCCGCTTTCCCTTCGTATCCTTGATCCACAAACGAAGCCAGTTCTTCACAACGTTCAACCCGCCGCGAGATACCTCGCCGTTTTCGTAATAGCCAACAACTGTGTCATTTTGAAAATAGAGATGAAGTCCTTTGCGCGGGGAGTGGAAAGAATCCATTATTGCCCACATGGAATGCGGTTCCGCCTCGACGTATCGTTCTAATCGGCTATAAATTTCCTCTTGGGAAAGAGGGCTATCAAATTCAAATAATCTCTTTCGTTTTTTCAGAAACTGACCTTCACATACACCTTTTCCCCATCCGAGGGATAGGTGAAATAAGTCGTCTCGCTGTCGGGCTCGTATTCGAAGGAGAGATCGAGGGCTTTGCCGCCTACCTTGGCGGTGATAGACTTAGGAGGACGCTTGGTCCAGATCCGCGATGCCACCGTCATCTCCGAGGGGGAGCGGGAGATGAAAGAAAGCGAACGCTGGGCGCGGACGATCTTCTCCGCTCTGCCCGAGAGAGCGATAATCTCGCTGCTCTCGTTGCGGTCGATGCGGGTGACGTCGTACCACAGCCCCACCGAGCCGGGCTCAAGGATAGGATCCTCCACCACGGGGAGCAGATGATCGTAGAGGTCGATGTAATTGCCCTTGAGAGTCTCGGGAACGCTCTCGGCAGTCTCGTCCAGCACGGCGGTAACGTAGTAGGCGCCCCGACGCAGGATCATGGACGCGGTGGGTGTTGCCGACAGCAGAGGCAGCACCGCATCACGGAAGTGGTCGGACGCTTCTGCATCTCGCGCCAGAGCGGTGGGATGGCAGTTCACCACCAGCACACTTCCCGCTCCCACGGGATACAGCCCGTCTGCGGGAGTGCGAGAAAGTCCGAGAGCCTCAAAGAGGTGCTCGGCGGGAGTAATATAATGGTTCTCGCCGCTGTTCCACCATTCGCGGACAGAGTGGAAGGCGTCGCTGCCGTCACCCACATAAACCAGCGTTCCGCCTCCTCTCACCCAGCCCGCCAACACTTGGTTGATGTCGGGCGAGGAAGGCTTCATAAACTCGTAGGACAGCACCATGGTCTTGTATGCGTCGGCATAGCCTGCGTAGCGGCGGAGATTGTCCAACTGGAGGGGTCTTGCGCACACGCCTGCCTTCAAGAGAGGCAGAGCCAGTCCGTAGAAGGGGCTGAAGGTGTCGCCCTCGGACTCCCTCTCCTCGGGATCGCCTGCGGGATAGTGCCGCTGGAACATTGCCGAATCGGCGATGAATACGCCCACCTCGGCGGTGTTCGTCATCCACTCGTGGTCGGGCTGATCCGCCATGTCCCGGAGGGTGTGCATGACAGAGAGAAGATTCGTCTTATAAATGGGCGGGATCCGCACCCGCTCTCCCCTCGGCATCGGCTTGCCGTGATTGGGACCCTCGGGCAGGTTTCCGGGGATGGGGATGGGCAGATCATGTGCGCCGCCCTCGGCAAGATGTCTGCCCCGCATGACGCGGGCAGGCCAAGGGGAGACCTCGAAATCACTGATCTCGGGGTGGAACAGCGAGGCGGTGACGGTGCGGTAGTAGTTTTCGCGGTAATCCTTCCAGCTGTGACGGGGATCGTCCTCGATGGGGTCGGCAAGATACCACATCCGCCGTCCCGTGCCCCGCACCAGCTCCTGCATGACGCCGTATTCCAGGAAAGCCGTCTCAAACGTGCGCTCCTTCCGCTGTCCGCGGTAGATATTGCGGGTGCGGGCGGTTCCCGTCCAGATCTGAGCGATGTAGCCGTCGATGGTGGGCAGGTCGATGAGGGCGGACTCGGGAGAGACGATCTTCCACTGGGTGTAGTTGATCAGCGAGTGGGTGGGAACGTAGAATCGGAGAAGTTTTCCATACTTCACCATAGCGTACTCCTTTAATTCAGAGCAGAGGCGGTCGAGGGTGCGGGTGTAGAGGTACTGCTTCAGCTTGGAAGCGCGGTATTGGGCATCGGCAGACTCTTGGGGATCCTGCCACGGCTCTTTATAGTAGATCTGCCACTCCCGCTTGAAGGCGTCGGAGTAGCCGGTTTCTACCCAAAATTCGGGCTCCTCCAGATGGATCGCCTCCACGCCCCAGTCTACGGCCTTCTTCAGTCCTTCGGCAAGATAATGGGCGAAGGAATTGGAGGGTACCATGTATGGGATGTCCACGCCGTGGGCTTTTTCGGAGCCGTCGCGATGACGCTGACCCTCGTCGTGGTGATCGACGCCGTCGAACTTGCCGTAGAGGTAGTCCTTGTATTCGCCCCAGGACACGCCGGTCATGAGGTGAACCACATATCCTCGCTTTTTCCAAGCGGCGATGCGTTTTTTCAGATCGTGGAAGCCGTAGACCATGACAAAATCGCTTTGGACGTCAAAAATGGGATCGAAGGCGGCAGATTCCTGCACGCCGGTGCGCTCTTCGTTGCGGGAGTATTCTTTCATAGGGGTGTCCTTTCTGTGGGAGATGTTACCTTATTGTAGCATAGTTGGGACGAAATTGCAAGAGAAATTTAAGCGGACTATTCTATTATAAGAACAAGGGGCTGTAAAAAAGAAATCTCCACAAAAGTCCAATTGCAAAAGATGAAATTTTCACTTTAGTAATGGTTTTTCGGTTTATGGATAGACAATAAGGCTCCCTCCGGGAGGGAGCCTTTGACTGTCGAAAATGTCTTTCATCAAACCGAGGGGAGGGAAATAGAGTTCGCCTTTGGCGAACTCTGGCAGTTGCGTCAAGCGCAACTGCTCACCATTACTCAAACGCCGAATGTTTTGTGTAGTTGCGCAAGCGCAACTCCGACCCCTGCCCCCTCGGGCTCCCCTCCCTATTCCTTGGCTGGCGGCGTTCTAAATTTATACTTTATCGACAGACTGAAAGAACCTTCTTTCAAGAAGGTTCTTTGGCAGAGCTCGAGGCGGAGCCTCGAATGCATTTAATTCTTTTCCAATAATTTCTGCTTGTCGGCTTGGAGGCGGTAGAGGTTGTAGTAACGGCCCTTCTGTTCCAGCAGGTCGGCGTGACTACCCTGCTCCACGATCTTTCCGTGGGAGAGGACGATGATATTGTCGGCGTGCTGGATAGTGGAAAGTCTGTGTGCCACCATCAGCATAGTGCCGATGTTCATCATCTTTTCCAGCGAATCCTGGATCAGGAGCTCGGTCTCGGTGTCGATATTGGCGGTAGCCTCGTCCAGGATCATCACGGCGGGTCTGTGCAGGATGACCCGTGCGAAGGAGAGGAGCTGGCGCTGTCCTGCCGAGAAATTGTTGCCCCGCTCGCGGACCTCCTCGTCCAGACCGTCCTTCAGCCGTCCAATGAAGTGGTCGGCGTTGACGTATTTGCAGGCCTTGTGGATCTCCTCGTCGGAGACGCCCTCCAGCCCCAGCAGGAGGTTGGAACGGATGGTCCCCGAGAAGAGGAACACGTCCTGGAGCATCTGACCGAAGTGGCGGCGCAGAGAGGAGATCTTGATCTTCTTGATGTCGATGCCGTCGATGAGGATCTGCCCTTTTTGAATGTCGTAGTTTCGGCAGAGCAGCGACAGGATGGTGGTCTTGCCCGAGCCGGTGGAGCCCACAAAGGCGACCGTCTGCCCTGCTTCCACCTTGAAGGAAACAGCCTTCAACACCCACTCGCCCTCCACATAAGAGAACCAGACGTTTTTAAACTCAATCTCGCCTCTGACCTCGGGCAGGTCGATGGCGTCCTTCTCATCGGTGACGCCCGGATCGATGTCCATAATGGTGAAGATCTTCTCCGCCGAGGCAAATGCCGATTGGAGCCAGTTGAACTGCTCCGCAAGGCTCTGGATGGGGTTGAAAAACTTGGAAATATACTGATAGAAGATCACCACCGTACCGCTGGTGATGGTCTGCCCCATAAACACCGTATCCTCGATATAGCCCTTGCCGCCCAGATAAAGCAGGCAGAGGACCGAGGAGATGTAAAGCATATAGACCAGCGGTCGAAAGATACCGAAGGTGAAGATCTGTTGGCGCTTTGCCACACCCAGCTTCTCGTTTTTTGCATCAAATTCCGCCTTTTTGCGCTCCTCGCGATTGAAGATCTGGATGATCTTCATGCCCGACAAATGCTCAGACAGGAAGGTATTGATGTCGGTGGTACCGTCCTTGACCTTGCGGTAGGCTTTGCGGGAAAACTTGCGGAAAACCACGGTAAACCAGACGATGAAGGGCACGAAGCAGAGCACCATCAGGGTCAGCTGATAGTTGACTATCAGCATCGCCGCCAGCACACCGATGATGACGAAGCAGTTTTTCACCAGATTCACGATGATATTGGTGAACATCATGGAAACGGCGTTGGTGTCGTTGGTCACGCGAGTGACCAATTTCCCTACGGGGATCTCGGACAGCTGTGCGTGAGAGAGCGATTCGATGTGGGTGAACACGTCCTCGCGGATCTTGGAGATGATCTGCTGTCCCGTCCGCTGCAGAACGATCGCCTGCACATAGGAGCAGACCAGCGACACGATCAGAATGCCCGCGTAAACCAGCACACCGGAGAGCAGCCAGGACATTTCGAAGTCGTCCTTGAGCATCTCCGCGATGGCGCCTACGATCAGGGGAGAGACGATGTCGTAGGCGACCGAGAAGAGCATCAGAAGGAGAACGAAAACAAAATTCTTGACGTAAGGCTTTGCGTAGTGGAGAAGGCGGCGGGTGATCTCGCTGTCCTTCATATTGCGGTCGAAGCCGATAGCTTCCTTTTGCTTGCGGATCGACAGGTAGGCGATCAGGAAAATGATCGAAAACACGCCGATCACGGCACCGATGACGAGTAAAGGATAATAGAGATACATCTTTACGCCTCCTTAGCCGCGTCGTCCAGCTTTTGCAGCTCAACCATGCTCCGATAGGCGTCGCAGGTCGCAAGCAGCGTAGCGTGATCGCCGACCGCAGTGACCCGGCCGTCCTCGATGAAGATGATCTTGTCCATCTGCTGAACGGTGGTAATACGGTGGGCGATGAGCATAGTGGTCCTTCCCGCCCGCAGGGTGCGTAGATTGTCGAGGATGACCTTTTCGGTCTTCACGTCAACCGCCGATACCGAATCGTCCAGAATCAGGATGGGCGCGTTCTTCATCAGCGCACGGGCGATGGAGATGCGCTGCTTCTGGCCGCCCGAAACGGTAACCCCCCGCTCGCCCAGGATGGTTCGGTAGCCTTCCTTGAAGCCGGTGATGTTATCGTGGACGTCCGCCATTTTGGCTGCCGCCTCGATCTCGTCCGCGCCGCTGCGATCGGAGGCGAGAGCGATGTTGTTTTCGATGGTATCGCTAAAGAGGAAGTTATCCTGTGGAACGTACGCCGCGTACTTGCGCACGGTCTTGATGGGAATGCTGTTGATGTCGTTGCCGTCTAAGAAAATGGTTCCGTCGGGGACGGTGTAGGTGCGCAGAATCAGATCCACCAGCGTAGTCTTGCCCGAGCCGGTGCGCCCGATGATGCCTACGTTCTCGCCTGCTTTGATGTGGAAGGAAACGTCCTCCAGCACGTTCAGATCGCCGCCGGGATAGCGAAAGGTCAGGTGGTTAAACTCGATCTCGCCCTTCAGCGGTTCGGGTTCGAACACTTTGGGGGCGTCTGCTACGTCAATGGGTGCATCCAGCAGAGCGGAGATACGGTTCAGCGAGGCTTTGCCGCGGGAGCGCATCTCGATCAGCTGGGAGATCGCCATGATCGGCCAGACGATGGCGGTAAAGTAGCCAATGAACTCCACCAGCTCGCCTGCGTCGAAATCGCCATTATACACCAGCCAGCCGCCGTAGCCCAGAATGACGCAGACCACCGACTCCACGAAGAGCGTCACCAGAATGTGCAAAAGAGTGGAGGTCTTGACGAAGGACACGTTGGCGTCCTCATTCTTCTTGTTGAGCTTATTGAAGGACATCAGCTCTACAGTCTCTTTGACGAAGGCTTTGACCACGGCAATGCCCGAAAAGCTCTCCTGGGAGAAGTCGGAGAGCGAGGAGAATGCCTCCTGCCGCTCGTCCCACTTTTTCTCCATAGTGTGACCTACCACCGTGGCAATAGCAAGTAAGAGCGCCATGGGGATCAGGGTAAAGCCGGTGAGCCATAAGTCCATTTTGCCCATTTTGAAGAGGGCGAGGACGCCCAAAAGGAGCGCGTCCGCCATCATCAGGATCCCCGAGCCGAAGCAGTCCTGCACGGTCTCCAGATCGTTGGTAAAAAGGGACATCAGGTCGCCCACCTTGTGATGCTGGTAATATTGCTGGGACAGATCCTTGCAGTGATCGAACATTCTGCCTCTGAGATCGGTCTCCACCTTGATGCCCGAGCCGAAGAAGCAGATCCTCCACAAAAAGCGTCCCGCCACCATAAAGACGATGACGAAGATCATGGGCAGGCAGATCTCATCCAGCAGGAAGTCCATGGTGAAGGCAACCTCTTTGCCGCCCATCTCTACGACGCCCTCATTAAGCCCGTTGACCACCATGCGGTAGAACTCGGGCACCATCAGCTGGAGATAGTCCACCACGATCAGCGCGACGATTCCCAGTAGCAAGGTCGGAGCGTAGCGCAGATAGTATCGGTTGATGTGCTTTCCAAACAGCAAGCGGAACACCTCTTTTCGTAAAATGCGATAGTCCTTTCATTATAGCAAAGGCAGGGGAGAAAATCAAGGGGGGATAAAGGGTTTTCGAGAAATTCGACGATTTCTTCACTCACGCACAATCCCGCTCCGACCGAAGGTCGGAGCGGGATGTTATTGTTTTTGTCTTTGTATTTGTAGCTTCAATTTGCTTCCGTTTGCTTCGATTTGCTTCAATTGCAAATCGAAGCGTGTATTTTACTTGTTTTCGCCTGCTTTTTCAGCCGTTTGCAAGTATTGCAAATGCGTTGCCAATTGTGGGTATTGCAGCTGTTGCATATGGTTGCAAATGTGTTGCAAATCGTTGCAACTCGCCGATTCGCCGGATTGCGTTTGGGCAATCGCCACCCCCTCTGTCACTACACAAACGATTTCGCCAAACTTGTAGGGACAGACCTCGACGGTCCGCCCCTGACACCTCCCGCCAACTTACACTCGGTGCGTCTCGTTCGCTCTTCTCCAAGAAACAAATCCCTCCCGTTGGTTGGGATTTGGAAATTATCTGCCGTTCTTGTTTCTTTCCGCTTGTGCGGAAACATAACCCAGAGTTCCGCACGAGCGGAACTCTCAGGCACATTCCATGGGGGCTCCGCCCCCTAGAAGTCACCCCCGTGGGTCGGCATTTGCCTCCCATGGGGATAGGCACTTCTGTATTCCACAAAGTGTTTGTCCTTCTAAATGGGTGTCGTGTATCACTCCGGGTCGTGGATAGATTCCGTGGCACTCTTCAACGACACCAGTCCCAAATCGCTTGTTTTTGGATCATTGATCATTCTTAGTTCCTGCGAACATAGCAAAAATGCGCGGCAAGCATTTGCCGCGCTTTATAAAAGTTCTTGGAGATTCCAAAGAACCTTCTTTCAAGAAGGTTCTTTGGCGGGTCCGGGCAGAGCCCGGTCAAACTCAGCTATTCTTTCTGCCGAAGGGGCGGTCGCCACGGCGCTCGCGACGGTCTCCACGATCACCACGGTCCTCGCGGTGCTCACGGGGTGCGCGGGGAGGACGCTCCTCGCCTTCGAGCCTCGGCAGCAGTGCCTTTGCGGACAGGTTGTAGCGGCCCTTTTCGTCTACGCCCATGAACTTGACGGTCAGCTCGTCGCCTTCCTTGACCACGTCCTCAACCTTTTCTACGAAACGGTTGGACAGATCCTTGATATGACACATACCTTCCTTGCCGGGAGCAAACTCAACGAATGCGCCGATGGGAATGATACGGGTGACCTTACCGGTGTAGGTAGCGCCTACCTCGGGCTCGAAGCAGATGGCTTCGATCTCGCGAACGGCTGCCTCTGCGGATGCAGTATTGGTAGCGGCGATATAAACGGTGCCGGAATCGTCGTCAGCGATGTCGATGGTCGCACCGGTTTCGGCAACCAGTCTGCGGATGGTCTCGCCGCCCTTGCCGATCACCGCACCGATCTTTTCGGGATTGATGTGGATGGTGATCATCTTGGGAGCGGTGGGAGCAACCTCTGCACGGGGGGCGGGAATTGCCTTGAGGATGACCTCGTCGATGATATACTGACGACCCTTGTTGGTCATTTCAAATGCGGATTTGATGATCTCGGGAGTCAGACCGTCGATCTTCAGGTCCATCTGGATGGAGGTGATGCCCTTCTTGGTACCTGCTACCTTGAAATCCATGTCGCCGTAGAAGTCCTCGAGACCCTGAATGTCGATCATGGTGTCCCAAGAGCCGTCCTCAGCGGTGATCAGACCGCAGGAGATACCTGCAACGGGAGCCTTGATCGGAACGCCTGCTGCCATCAGCGCCAGAGTAGAACCGCAGACAGATGCCTGAGAGGTGGAACCGTTGGAGGAAACGACCTCAGAGACCAGACGCATTGCGTAGGGGAACTCCTCAGCGGAGGGGAGAACGGGAACGAGGGAACGCTCAGCCAGTGCGCCGTGACCGATCTCACGACGACCGGGGGAACGGATCGCCTTGGCCTCGCCGGTGGAGTAACCGGGCATATTGTAGTGGTGCATATAACGCTTGGAGGTCATCTCGTCGATGGTGTCGAACTCCTGAGAGTCGGAGAGAGTGCCCAGCGTTGCGATGGTCAGAACCTGGGTCTGACCGCGGGTAAACATACCGGAACCGTGTACGCGGGGGAGAAGGTCGACTTCGGCAGCGAGGGGACGGATCTGATCCATTGCACGGCCGTCTACGCGCTTCTTGTCAACCAGCAGCCAGCGGCGAACGATCTTCTTCTGGATCTTGTAGACCAGCTCGTCCATCATGCCGGGCAGATCGGGATATTCCTCGGAGAACTTCTCCAGGATAGCGTCCTTTACAGGAACCATGCGAGCGTCACGGACGTTCTTGTCGTCGGTGTCCAGAGCCGCCATTACGTCAGCCTCGCAGAACGCGAAGATCTTGTCGAACATATCGTGATCCAGATCGCCGGAGGGATAGTCGAACTTGGGCTTGCCGATCTCGGCTACGATGGAGTCGATAAAGGTGCAGAGGGTCTTGATCTCCTCGTGAGCCTTCATGATCGCCTCGAACATAACGTCGTCCTCGACCTCGTTGGCGCCTGCCTCGATCATAACCACCTTCTGGTGAGAGCCTGCAACGGTCAGCTCCAGATCGCTGACCTTGCGCTGTGCCTGAGTAGGGTTGACCACGATCTCGCCGTTACAGAGACCCATGTATACGCCTGCGATGGGACCGTTCCACGGAATGTCGGAGATGGACAGAGCGATGGAGGCACCGATCATAGCGGTGATCTCGGGGGAGCAGTCGTAGTCAACTGCCATAACGGTGAGGGTCAGGGCTACGTCGTTACGCAGATCCTTGGGGAAGAGAGGGCGAACGGGACGGTCAATGACACGGGAGGTCAGCACTGCCTTTTCGGAGGGCTTGCCCTCACGGCGGAGGTAGCCGCCGGGGATTCTGCCGACAGCGTAGAGCTTCTCGTCGAAGTCAACGGAAAGGGGCAGGAAATCGATGCCGTCACGAGGCTTTTCGGATGCGGTAGCGGTACAGAGTACAGCAGTTTCGCCGTACTTTACAAGGCAGGAGCCGTTAGCGAGGCCTGCCATTTTGCCGGTCTCTACAACGAGAGGACGGCCTGCGAGGGTGGTTTCAAATACTTTGTAGTTTTTGAATTCCATGGTTGCGGACATTGCCATAACTTTTTCTTCCTTTCAATATACATCAAATTTGACAGTGAAAGGGACCTTGTCCATAGTGCAAACAGCCGCATCCCTACCGGGATAGAGGTGCAGGTGTTCGCACTGCAGACAGCCCGTTGGGCTTGGCAACGCCCTCTCACAAACTTACGGGGTTTGCGGTGATCGCTTAGGTCGCCGCAAAGGGTGAACGGTTTTCCGCAGAGATGCAGGTTCCCTGCTTCTCTACGGAAAAAAAGGGCGTAGCTTGCTACGCCCTTCGGCTTACTTTCTGAGACCCAGTCTTTCGATCAGAGCACGGTAGCGCTCGATGTCCTTCTTCTGGAGGTAGCCCAGCAGGTTACGTCTCTTACCTACCATCTTGAGCAGGCCGCGACGGCTGTGGTGATCCTTGGGGTTAGCCTTCAGGTGCGCAGTCAGGTCGTTGATGCGCTTGGTCAGGATGGCAACCTGCACTTCTGCAGAGCCGGTGTCACCCTCGTGGGTTGCATACTCGGTAATGATGCCGTTTTTTACTTCTTTCTGAAGCATGGTGTTTCACCTCATAAAATAATATTTTCGAAAAACTCAGAAAACGGCAGGTGAAAAACCGTTTACGGTACCGTCCGAAGGGGGAGTTGCGCCCTTTGGGAAAGCCGCCGTCGGCATTTAACCCGTTCACCGAGTCTCCGATTCTTTCTGCGAGTCACTTTTGCGCGCTCGCGATTCCTATTATAGCACAAAATGCGCGCCGGAGAAGGGGAAATGTGCGATATTTACAAAATGTTTACAAAACACCAAGTTCCGCACCCTGATTGTAGAGCTTGGCGGAACATCCATCTCACTCGCCGCGAGGATTCACCGCATACAGACCGCTGAAGGTGACTGCACCACCGTTATACATCCGATCGGTATAGGCGATAGAGCCGTACAGGACGGTATCCTCGGTAAGCTCGGCAAGCTCCGCAAAATGCCCCTCCCCGTCGGTGATATAGTAATCGGGAAAATCGATTGCGCCCCCAATCACCATGTCGGTACCGTCCGGCTCCAGCAAAGTCAGGCTTTTGTCTTTGACGTTATACCGCACCGCTTGGATCACCGCAGGCACGGCGGTCACTCCGATTATCTCTCCACCCGTGATGACCACGGTGGAGGGATAGGTCTCCTGAATCAGCAGCTGACCCGTGTAGGTGACGGTAAACTCATCCCCTGCCACGGGCGGGTCAAAACCCTCGGGCAGAGCGAAAAAGAGGGTGCTGGAATCGTAGAGCATCGTCGCCAGCCCGGGGCGGTGCATTCCGTAGTCGTAGCGGGCGGTGACGGTATAGGTGCCGGGCGCATCGTCGGTGGTGCCGCTTGTCGTTCCGGGGTTCGTCCCTGTGGGCGTGCCACCTACTTCCGACAGCTCCGCGCAAGAAGCCAGCGACAGTGCGGCAATGGTCGCAAGAATGAGAGAAAGTAGTTTTTTCATGTTTTTCACCTTTTTCCTTTTTCTCAGTAAACAATCCCCGTATCGTTAGTGGGATAGACCACCACACGCAGGGTGCGGACACCGTCCGTCTCGGTCACAGTGAGGTGTACACCGTATTTCTCGGCGTATATCGGGAAATCGACCCCTTCCACGGTATAGCCGTTATCCTGCAGGCGATTGGCAATCTCCTCGTCATTGGTATTCATACCGCCGCCAAATATGGTTTCCACACCGCTTACCGTCAGGTCGGTAAGCAGATAGGCTTCATTTGCCTCGTCGGGATAATGAGAGAAGGTGAGGCTGATACCATCTTTGGTGTAACGGTCACAGCCGAATCCCGGCTCATGCGTGTAGCTGTCAAGGGCAAAGTTCTCTTGCGTCGTCAAAAGCTCGAACGGAAGCGACACGTTTTGCGCCAATTCTTGAATCGTAGACAGAGTATCGGTATCGATCCCCCGATCCTCGTAGCGGGGATTCCATTGGTACAGACCGGACACCGTGATACCGTCCTCATCGTTTCTGCCGTCCATGGGACGGTAGGTGAGGAAGAGCGTGATACTGTACCCCACCTCAGACAAAGGCTCAAACGCTCCGTCCGCCGTGGTGATATAATAATCGGGGCGGGAGGCGATCTTAAGCTCCTCCTCGGTGCCGTTGTCGTTCTCCTGTACAAAGCGTTCGGGACTGCCATCGTAAGGCGCATAGTAGGTCACGCGCCGCATTTCCGCTTTCTGTGCGCTCACCGAGGTGATCTCGCCGTCCTTCACCATCGTGGTAGAGGGATAGGTCGTAAAAGTAATCATCTCTCCCGTGTAGGTAATCGTAAACGCATCCCCTGCCACGGGCGGGTCAAAACCCTCGGGCAGAGTGAAGAAGAGCTTACTGGAATCGTAGAGCATGGTCGCCAGCCCGGGGCGGTGCATTCCGTAGTCGTAGCGGGCGGTGACGGTGTAGGTGCCGGGCGCATCGTCGGTGGTGCCGCTTGTCGTTCCGGGGTTCGTCCCTGTGGGCGTGCCACCTACTTCCGACAGCTCCGCGCAAGAAGCCAGCGATGCGGCGGTGAGTGTGGCAAGAATTGCCGCAAGAATGAGCGAAAGCAGTTTTTTCATGATCTTTTCTCCTTGATAACATAATCCAACCGATCGAATCTCGTCACGCCCCACTCTTTGAGAAGTGCTTCGCTTCGATCGCGGTGAGCGTCGGTGTTATAGCCCGGGATCAGCGGCAGACGGACGGTGATCTTCTCCACTCCAGCAAGTGACAGGAGCAGGCGCAGATTTTCCCCCGCGCGGGAAAAGTCTTTGCCGGTGTAGGCACGGTAGATGTCGGGATCAGTGTCCTTGATGTCCACCATAAAGTGATCCACAAGCTTCGCCGCCCGCTCCACCTGTTGGGGATTCACCCAGAGGGAGGTCTCGCAGTAGATCTTCCAGTCGGGGACAAGGCGAGCAAATTCCTCCATAAAATCAACGTAAAGGAGCGGTTCGCCGCCACCAAAGGTGACACCGCCACCGGTGGCCAGGAAGTAGAGGGAGTCGATCTTCAAGAGCTTATACAGGCTTGCGGGCGTAAAGATATAACGGGGCTTGCCGCAGTCCCGGGAGCTTTCGGGATTGATACAGTATTTGCATCGGAGGGGACAGCCTTGTGCGCAGACCAGCGTGGTCACACCCTCGCCGTCGGTCTCCATCCGAAGGCGGTCGTAGCCGATGGAGGGAAAGACGGGGATCATGTGGGATCGGTGGGTTCGGCGATACCGGTAGCAACCTCGTTTTCCAAAAGATCAAGATCATCTTCCCACATCACGAATTGCTGTCCGCCGTAGAGGACACGAACCATCCTGTCATCTTCCCCTGTGCCGATGACCACGAACATTTCTCCTTCGGGGATCGCCCAAACGTTCTCGTCGGAATAGTCGAAATCCTGCAGATGATCCACATACAGGAGACGATCCGCGATGTAGATCCTCGGTTCGCAAGCGATAAAATCGGTGGTATAATAGACCGGTGCCATATCTCCGTCCACTTCAATGGGAGGCGATAGCGGTGCGCCTGCAAACACCAGATCGCCCTCGGTCTCTACTACAATATCGGTGGGTGCGTCGGTTTCCTGCCCCGCAGGCACGGTGTGCTCTATCGGGGTAGGGTCGGAGCAGGCGGTAGCGGTGGTGATGATCCCCGCTGACAGTCCCACCACAGCAATACTCTTACCCAGCGTGCGGCGGCGGGCAAGCTCTCGCTCCAGTGTCAACACCTCGGCTTCACATTTGGGGCAGGTTCCGCGGCACTCACCCTTGTGGGTGCAGTTTTCGGTCACCCATTCGATATCGTTAGCGGCGGCAATCTGCGCGCGGATCTCTTTTAGGATCTTACATTTGTCTTTGCCTTTCACAGGAATTCTCCTTTCGGAATATCGGATGATGGTTTCTTCATCTATTATACGAATGAGATCCCGAAAACCCTCAGCGGTTTTCGAAAAAAGATCCCATCAATTCTGAATTGAAACGGTGGTTGAATTGGAGCCTGTTACCCCAATCATAATCACGATTATCATTATCAGCAAAACGATCTCACAGACCGCCAAAACCCACAATGGTATGCAGGCTATTACTGAATGAGACCAATTGGTAGGGCACAGCCTTCATAAAAACGCAAAGATCCGAAGCACTTCCGTCCTTCGGATCTTTTGTAAGGGCGGAAGATCGTCCTCTCGCCTTCAGTATAACACATTATTTTGGTTTTGTCAAGACTTGTTTCAGCACTCCCGTACAAGATAAGTACCCGCGCCCAGACTAAAGTGTGCGGTATTTCCTGCCTGTTTTCCGCCAAGGGTCTCGGCGGTGCAGTCGATGCCGTTCAGCGTAAACGCATCACCGCCCAAGGGAAGCGGAAGCTCTACATTTGCACTCACGCCGTCAGGAATGGTGAATGTCCAAACGAACTTTCCGTCCTCCCAGTGCCATGCGCTCTCGATCTTGCCCTTGATGCTATCATAAGAAACCGAAACAGCGGTGATCCGCCGCTGTCCTGCCGGAATTTCCTCTTCCCTGCGCAGGTCGGGACGAGGGGCAAGGATCAGACGCTCGAAGCCGGGGGCGTCCTCGTCGGGGCGGATACCCGCCATGCCCGAGAAGAACCATTCGGCAACCGCGCCGTAGGCATAATGGTTGAAGGAGTTCATGCCCACATCGCCAAAGCCCCGCTCGTGGGTGTAGGAGTTCCATCTCTCCCACACCGTCGTCGCGCCCGCACGGAGCGAGCAGAGCCAGGAGGGCTCGGCGGTCTGGAGAAGGAGAGAGTAGCAGAGATCGTCCATGCCGTACCGGGAAAGGGTGGTCATCAGCGCGCCCGTTCCCACGAAGCCGGTGGAAAGACGGTAGCCATTTGCCACGATCTTCTCCCGGAGCAACGCTTTCGTGGGCTCTACCCACTCTTCAGGGAGCATTTGGAACTTCAGCGCCAGCAGGCAGGCGGTCTGACTTTGCTGGGTCAGTCCGTCCGCACTGAGATACAGGTCGCAGAAGCGGGATTTGATCTTCGCAGTGAGATTTTGATAATAGGTGACTCGTCCGTCGTAGTAATCACCTGCCTCTGCCGACATCTGACGGCTGTACTGCTCCATCAGCATGGAGTCACAGGCATAGTAACAGATGGCGATGAAGCGAGGATCGGTGTAGTCGTAGGCAAGCCAATCGCCGTAGGTGGTGCGGGGACCGTCCTCGCCAAGCGTTGCCAGGAAGTCCATGTAGATCTCCATCCCGTCGTAGTGCTCCTTCGTCACGGGCGTGCCGTACATTCTCCGCAGGACGGCGGGGATGATCACACCCGCATCCGCCCAAGCGGCGTCGCCACTATTGGTGGGGCGATCCTCCAGCGAGCGGGGGAAAACCTCGGCAAAGCCGCCGTCCCGTCTTTGGGAATCCCTGCCGTCCCGAAGCCATTTAGTCATAAAATCGTTGATATTGGCAAGATACGCACCCGCTCCGCTGAAGACCTGGGCATCGCCCGTCCAGCCGAGACGCTCGTCTCTTTGGGGACAGTCGGTTGCCACCGACAGATAGTTGCCCCGCATTCCCCACAGGATGTTGGAATACAGCGCGTTCACCTCGCCGTCGGAGCAGGAGAAGGTGGAAGTCTCTCTCATTTCGGAGCCGATGACCCTTCCCTCTACCTTTTCCAGAGTCAGGTCGCCGTCGGCGGTGATCTCCAGATAGCGGAAGCCGAAGAAGCTGTGGGCAGGGGTGAAGGTCTCGTCCCCCTCTCCCGAGGCGATGTAAACCATCCGCGACTTGGCGGTGCGGTAGTTCTTGATGTAAACGCTGCCTCCGGGACCGTCACAACCGCGGGTGGGATCGCCGCTGTCGTTGAGCATCTCGCCGCACAGGACGGTCATACGGGCGCCTCGCACCGCCCGAAGGGTGAAGCGGGGCTGACCTACCATGTTCTGCCCCAGATCAAGAGTCAGCGTCTCGCCTGCGTGAAGCGTGACCGCCTCGCAATCATTGCCCACCTTTGTACGGATAGCGTTGATCTTGCCGAACTCGGTTCCGTCCTCAACGCTTCCCTTCCACAGCGTTGCGCTGTTGGGACGGCGAAGGAGGTGGGGCTTCTCCCGAACGGGAGGCCCCAGCAGCGGCTCTACCAGAGGATCCGCCTCAGTATAGAGAGATGCCGCTGTCCAATCGTAGGCATCGGGGTAAAGGTTGACCGCGGGGCGGGTGGCTTCCACCATCTCGCCGTCATAGATGTCGGCGGAGCGAATGTGACCGCCGAAGAGCGTCTCCCACGCCTCGTCGGTGGCAATCGTACGCGCTCCATCCTTGCCGCCGACCGTAATCTCTGCCATGAAAGCGGTGTTTTTACAGCCGTAGTTGCCGAAGGAGATGCGTCCACTCCACCAGCCGTCAGAGAGAGCTACGGTAAGGATATTCTCCCCAGCCTTGCAGAAGGGGGTAAGATCGTAGGTATAGGATGCGGTGCGGAAATTGTAGTCGGTCCAACCGGGCTTCAACTCGTCGTACACGAGGATCCCGTTCTGGTACGCTCCCACCCGCTCTCCGTTCACGAACAGGTCGAAGATGCCCAGCGATGCTGCCTCGATAGAGACGGTCTCCTCCGCCATCACCGTAAAGGCGCGTCTGAACCAGACGATGCCGCCCTCGTCGGGGAGAGTCATCGAACGGTTGTTGTAATTGCGATCCCCCCACGGGTTGCCCGTGATCCGTCGGGGACGCGCAGGATTGCAGATCCATTTTGCTGTTTTCATAAATACCGCCTTTTTGCAAGGGCTCTGCCCTTGCAGCACTCCAAAGAACTTTTGTATACCACCATCATTTTACCGCACTAAAGCCAAAAATGCAAGTGCAAATCTTGCGGTCATTCCCGTAAATCTTGCGAAAGGGACTTGACAAACAGTAAAATTCGTGTTATACTTGCGGCAGTCAATGGAATCACCTGCCACCGGGTAGGCACGTCGGCAAGTCTCGTTAGGTCACAGAAGAGGCTTTGCGGGCGTTTTTTATTTGCTAGGAGTTTTTATGAAACGAAAAATCACCCATTACCTCAGCGAACTTTTTATCACCCCCTTCACACGTCTCACCCGATTTGAGGTCTGTCTTTGGCTCACCTCAGCGGCGGTGATCGCCGTGTCCTTCGCCCTGATCCGGGAGAACCCCCTCACCCTCGCCGCCTCGCTGGTGGGAGTCACCGCGCTCATCTTCCTTGCCCGAGGTGCGGCACTGGGGCAGATCCTGATCCTGCTGTTCAGTCTGCTGTACGGGCTGGTATCTTTTCAGCTCCATTACTGGGGCGAGATGCTCACTTATCTGGGCATGACCGCACCCATGGCGGTGTTTGCGCTGATCTCGTGGGTCCGACATCCCTACAAGGATTCGGGCGAGGTAGCAGTACAGAAGCTGTCGGGGAAACAGACCGTCGGGACGCTCCTGCTGACCGTCGCCGCCACCGCCCTGTTCGGCGGACTGCTTTGGTGGCTGGACACACCGAATCTCCCGGTCTCCGTCCTGTCGGTGTCCACCAGCTTTCTTGCGGCGACGCTGACCTTCCTCCGCTCGCCCTATTACGCCCTAGGCTACGCCGCCAACGACGTAGTGCTGATCGTCCTGTGGGTCGCGGCGGCGGTGAGCGATCCGGTCTTCCTGCCGATGGTGCTGTGCTTTGTGACGTTCTTGGTGAACGATCTGTACGGGTTCTATTGTTGGCGGCGGATGGAGAGAAGGCAGTGGATGTGAATGGGCGGATGCCCTCTGCAGATTTAACTCTGTGCAGATCGTTCCATACAGGGGATGGCGCGTACCGTTGCTACACCGCCGTAGGGGCGGGGCTTGCTCCGCCCGCTTCGAATGCTCTCTTTCCGACTATCGCTCGGTGGAAATCACTCGACCGGGAGGGTCAAGACCCTCCCCTAAGGTGACACTCGTCAGAATCGTGCAATTAGAAAAGGCGGTATTCACAATGCTCGTAATGCTATTGGGAATTGTCACGCTTGTGATAGTATCGCATTTCCGGAATGCCGATGCGTTGATTGCACTTACGGGAAGGTTTTCGTATTGTGA
>JAFTPF010000040.1 GCA_017463445.1 Clostridia bacterium | reverse complement strand
GGCTGCAGGCAATACCACTCTGGGTACATTCATCCTGGACGGCATCGCTCCCGCTCCCCGCGGAGTTCCTCAGATCGAGGTCTCCTTCGACATCGACGCCAACGGTATCGTAAACGTATCGGCTACCGATAAGGGTACCGGCAGAGAACAGTACATCACCATCACCTCCTCCACCAATATGTCCAAGGAGGACGTGGAGAAGGCTGTGAAGGAAGCTGAGAAGTACGCTGAGGAAGACAAGAAGGCCAAGGAAGCGGTCGAGACCAAGAACCGCGCCGAGAGCATCCTGCTGCAGAGCGAGAAGGCACTGGAGGAAATCGGCGACAAGGTCTCCGAGGACGACAAGGCTCCCGTGAAGGAAGCCATCGAGAAGCTGAAGACCACCCTCACCACCAGCGACACCGACGCCATCAAGGCTGACAGCGAGGCGCTGGAGCAGGCGTTCTACAAGCTCTCTGAGAAGCTGTACGCCCAAAACGGCGGCGCCCAGGGCGCTCCCGGCTACGACGCAGGCGCAGAGGGCGGCACCGAGGGTCAGGGCTACTACAACGCTGACTTCGAAGACAAGACCGACAACTAAGCCATTTGCCGTAAGGGGAAGGGAAATATCCCTTCCCCTGTGAGTGTAGATCGGAATTCCACCTCCCGAGAACGCAACAGCCAAGGAAGTGAGAGGGGAGTCCGAGGGGAGGGCGAAAACTTCGGCGTTTGAGATGGTTTCGCCCTCCCCTCGGTATGAGAAACGCGACTACCTACACTCCATATCGAGCATTCCACGAAAACAAAGGAGAACAGCAATGGCTGAATCAAAACGCGACTATTACGAAGTGCTGGGACTTTCCAAAGGCGCTTCGGATGACGAGATCAAAAAAGCCTATCGGAAGATGGCAAAACAATATCACCCCGACCTGCATCCCGGCGATGCCGAGGCGGAAAAGTGCTTCAAGGAGGTCAACGAAGCCTACGAGGTGCTGTCCGATGCCGACAAAAAAGCACGCTACGATCAGTATGGACACGCGGGCGTAGACCCCAATATGGGTGCGGGCGCAGGCGCAGGCGGATTTGGCGGATTTTCCGCCGATTTCGGCGATCTGGGCGATCTTTTCTCCAGCTTCTTCGGCGGAGGCGGCTCCTCTAATGCGCGCCGCAACGGTCCTATGCGAGGCGAGGATCTGGAGGCACAGGTCACCATCACCTTCGAGGAAGCGGTCTTCGGCTGTAAGAAGGAGGTCACCTACAACCGCATCGAAAAATGCTCCGACTGTAAGGGAAGCGGTGCCGCCGCAGGCAGCTCTCCCGAGACCTGCCCCAAGTGTAACGGGCAGGGACAGGTGCGCGTGACCCAACAGACCTTTATGGGCGTGATGCAGACCACCAAGGCCTGCCCCAACTGCCGCGGTACCGGTAAGATCATCAAAAATCCCTGCTCCAACTGTCGCGGTACCGGTATGGTGCGGCTCAGAAAGAAGCTGGAGGTCTCCATCCCCGCAGGCATTGACGACGGTCAGCAGATCCGTCTTACCGGGCAGGGCTCCGAGGGCAGAAACGGCGGACCCGCAGGCAATCTGTATATCACCGTTCACGTCCGCCCCCACGCTTTCTTCGAGCGGGACGGCATCAACGTCTATTGCGACGTACCCATCACCTTCACCGAAGCCGCGCTGGGCGCAGATATCGAGGTTCCCGTGCTGGAGGGCGGTACGACTCAGTACAAGATTCCTGCAGGCACCCAGACCGACACCCAGTTCACTCTCCGCGGAAAGGGCATCCGTCAGGTCAACGGCAGAGGGACGGGCGATCTGATCTTCCGCACCATAGTGGAGACACCGAAGAATCTGAACAACGAACAAAAGGAACTCCTCCGTAAGCTGGAAGAGAGCTTCGAAGGAAAGAAAAAGGGCTTCTTCGGCAGAAAGAAGAAGTAAGAAAGGCGAAAACTATGGAATGGACTCAAATTAAAGTGACCTGCGCGCACAAGGATCTGGACGAGGTCGCCGCAGTTATGTGTATGCTGGATAACGGTCTGATGATCGAGGACTATTCCGATATCGAGGAGAATCTGATGTCGGTCTACGGCGAGCTCATCGACGACAGCATCCTGCACGCGGACAAGCAGAAGGCGGCGGTCAGCATCTTCGTGCCCGAGGAGAAGAATTATCCCGAATACATCGCCTTTTTGAAGGAGCGCTTTGCCGCTCTTTCCCTGCAGACCGATATTACCATCGAGGGTTTGGAGGAGGAGGATTGGGCAAACGCATGGCGCGCCTACTATCACCCCGTCCACATCGGCGAGCGACTGGTGGTGGTGCCCGCATGGCAGAAGTACGACGCCGCTCCCGAGGAGGTCACCGTCCTGATGGATCCCGGTATGGCGTTTGGCACCGGCACTCACGAGACTACCCGTCTGTGCGCCGCGATGGTGGAAAAGCATATGCCCGAGAATGCCCGCGTAATGGACATCGGCACGGGTAGCGGCATCCTGTCGCTGTTTGCGCTGAAGCTGGGGGCAAAATCCGCCAATGCGTATGACATCGATCCCGTAGCCGTTCGCGTTGCCATCGAGAACGCCAAGGACAACGGCGTGGAGAACTTCAGATGCGGTGTGTCCGACCTGCTGGCGGGCGTGGATCTGTCCGAGGGACCCTACGATTTCGCTATGGCGAACATCGTGGCGGATATACTGATCCGAATGTCCGAAAATGTCGCCGACTACCTGAAGGTGGGCGCAAAGCTGGTTTGTTCCGGTATTATCGAGGGCAGGTGGCAGGATGTGCGCGAGGCAATGGAGGCGCACGGCCTTGCGCTGTGCGATGAGGACAGCGAAAACGACTGGAAGGTATTGGTTTTCGTGAAAAAATAACGGATCCTTTTCCGAAAATCATAAAACATCGTCCGATTCTATTGACAGATCGCTGATGAAATGATATAATATCAAAAAACGTGTGGCACAGAAATGCCGAGATAAGTGAGGGATTGCACCGATGAAGCGAATTATGCTCAGCACGACCGTTGCGCTTCTGCTTTTGACCGTGGTTTCATTTTGTATCGTAGCCTGCGGAGATGACTCTGCTTCCGATACTACTACGGTAGCCGATACTACGGATCCGACCGTTCAGACCACTACTGCCGCTACTACGACTGTTACTGCTACTGCGGACGTTGATACTCCCACTGTTACCACTACCGAACGGATACCTGATACCTCCGAGGATCCCGTGACGACCACAACGGGCGGCGGTGATGCTCCTGCAACCACTACTACCGAAAAGCCCAAGGATCCCGTTACCACTACTACGACCAAGAAGCCCGAGACCACGCCTCCTACACCCGTTACCACCACCAAAACTTCGTTGCAGGTGGGTAAGGACGATAACGATTCCGATTGGAGCGATCTGATCCCGATGGTGACCCAGTAATCCGAAAGAAAAACTCCCCCAAGGGGAGTTTTTCTTTTGGGCAGTCGAAATATCCTTTGATTTTATCGGGAGCGAAGCGCGGTGTGCGCGGAGTGGGAGTTGATGCGGATCGTTCGGGGCGGCGGGAGCCGTAGTTGCGCGTTGCGTAACTACTGCCCCGCCCTACAGTGCGAGTGAATCTGCACCGTCTCCGTAGGGGCGCGCATTGCGCGTCCGGCCGAACGATCTGCATCAAGGTGACGGTCGGTGCGTCCTGTTTGACCCTCTCACCCGCCTACGGCGGAAGCTCTCCCGCAGTAAGCGAAGCGCCTGCGAGAGCCGTGAGTATGCGCGCCTCTACGGGGTTGACAGAGGTTGAACCGATTGCTTTGATTGGGGCAGTGGCTTGCACTTGGGACTTGACAAGCGGCTTGTTTTTTGGTACAATAGATTAGTTAGCAGAATACTGCTCAAAATAGCAAAAAGCATTGATTTTATAATAAAAGGACGGACACTATGGCAACCAAAAAAGCAACGCCGCAGGCTTACGGCGATCAGAGTATTCAGCAGCTCAAGGGCGCGGACCGCGTGCGCAAGCGCCCTGCGGTCATCTTCGGCTCCGACGGTCTGGACGGCTGTGAGCAGGCCTTTTTCGAGATCCTCTCCAACTCGGTAGACGAGGCCCGCGAGGGCTTTGGCAACGTGATCCGCATCACCGTTTACAAGGATCACTCTATTGAAGTGGAAGATTCGGGACGCGGCGTTCCGTTGGGCTATAACGAAAAAGAAAAACGCTGGAACTGGGATCTGATCTTCTGCGAGCTGTACGCAGGCGGTAAGTACGAGAACAATAACGAGGGCGCGGTGTACCAGTTTTCGCTGGGTACCAACGGTCTGGGCGCTTGTTCCACTCAGTACGCCAGCGCGTATATGACCGTCCGCTCCTACGACGGCAAGAATCTGTCCGAGATCCACTTCAAAAAGGGTAATCCCGACGGGGAGCTGTCGGTAAATCCCATTCCCAGAAGCTCCGAGAAGAAGCGGGGCACCATCATCCGCTGGCTCCCCGATTTGGAGGTCTTCAAGGCCATCGATATTCCGCGGGAGTTTTTCGTGGAGACCCTCAAGCGGCAGGCGGTGGTCAATGCCGGTCTGCACTTCAACCTCCGCCTGGAGGGGGCTGACGGCTTTGAGGAGATGGAATATTACTACGAGAAGGGCATCGTGGACCGCGTCACCGAGCTGGCAGGCGAGAAGTCCCTCACCACGCCCTACTACGCCCAGAAGGAGACCTCCGGCCGCGACCGTGAGGATCTGCCTGCCTACAAGCTGAAGATGGAGGTGGGCTTTTGCTTCTCCAACTCTGCGGAGGTCATCGAGTATTACCACAACTCCAGCTGGCTGGAGCACGGCGGCTCGCCCGACAAAGCCACCCGCTCCGCCTTCGTGTCGGGCATCGACAAGTACCTGAAGGCGAACAACAAATACAAGAAAAACGAGAGCAAGGTCACCTTTGCCGACATCGAGGACAGTCTGGTGCTGGTCAGCAGTAGCTTTTCCACCGCTACCAGCTACGCCAACCAGACCAAGAAAGCCATTACCAACAGCTTCATCGCCTCTGCTATGACCGAGTTTCTCCGTCAGCAGCTGGAGGTCTATTTCGCCGAAAATCCACTGGACGCCGAGCGTATCGCAAATCAGATCCTGCTCAATAAGCGGAGCCGTGAGGCGGCAGAGACCACCCGTTTGGACGTGAAGAAGAAGCTGGCGGGCAACACCGATATGTCCAACCGCGTGGAGAAATTCGTGGCCTGCCGCACAAAGGACCCCACCCGTCGGGAGCTCTATATCGTGGAGGGTGACTCCGCGATGACCTCCTGTAAGCTGGGGCGTAACGCCGAATTCCAGGCGATCATCCCGGTTCGCGGTAAGACGCTGAACTGTCTCAAATCCACCTACGATAAGATCTTCAAGAACGAGATCATCACCGACCTGCTGAAGGTCATCGGATGCGGCGCAGAGGTGAAGACCCGCGAGAAGGACGTTTCGCCCTTCGATCTGGACGCGCTGAAGTGGGATAAGATCATCATCTGCACCGACGCAGACGTAGACGGCTATCAGATCCGCGCACTGCTGCTGACTCTGTTCTACCGTCTGCTCCCCACGCTGCTGAAGATCGGCAAGGTCTACATTGCCGAGTCGCCGCTGTACGAGATCAACACCAAGGACGACACCTACTTCGCCTACGACGAGAAGGAGCGGGCAGACATCCTTTCTAAGCTGGAGGAGGGAAAGAAGAAGTACACCATCCAGCGCTCCAATGGTCTGTGTGAGAACGAGCACGAGATGATGTGGAAGACCACTATTAATCCCGCCTCCCGCCGGCTGATCCGCGTCTG
>JAFTPF010000039.1 GCA_017463445.1 Clostridia bacterium | reverse complement strand
GTGGGCGAGCTGTCCTTTTGGCGGATCGTCTGCGCCCTCTTCCTCTTGGCGTTGGTGATCAAATATCTCTGTCAGCTCAGGGTCTGCAAGATGCTTTTCTCTCTGTCGCTCCTGTTTATGGTGATCGAGCCCAACATCGCCTACCTATGCGGTGCGGAGTCGAATAATCTGATTAGCAACTGGTTGCTCCTGCTCTATACCGTCCTGATTTGCATCGGACTTTCGCTGATCCTGCCGAAAAGGCACAAGAAGGGAAAGTGGGGGATGTTTCATGAGGATGAGGGCAGTTATCACGAAAACAGCATGGGCTCCCGTACGATTTACATTGACTGTACGACCTTCACCGATCGATTCGTGGAGAATAATCTGGGCTCTACCGTCATTCAGTTCGAGAATGCCGATACCTACATCGGTGGCGGATTTCTGAACATCGAGAACAATCTGGGCTCCACCGTGGTAAAGGTGCCCGAGGGCTGGACCGTTGATTGTCACCTGGAGAACAATCTGGGTAGCGTGCAGAATCGTGCCCACGGCGGCGAAGGTCCCTCGCTGACCATTCGGGGTGAGAATACTTTGGGCTCCACCGTGATTCAGAGAGGTTGAAACGCGTTAGGATAGAGCAAACGGTTACGACTCCCCCAGTAAGGCGACGCGCAATGCGCGCCCCTACAACATTTACCATAAAAACGCTCCGCAAACGGACTACCGTTGCGGAGCGTTTTGTTATAGTGCCTCGATCAGTGCATCCACCATTTTGTCGGTAGTCGCAAAGGAGGTGACGAAGCGGATGGCAAAGCGACCGTCGGGGAGTGTTTTCTCCACGTTGAAGGCGAAGTTCTGCTCCAGTTCTGCCATTTTCTCGGCGGTGACGATGGGGAAGAGCTGATTCGACCCCGACGGGGTGGCATAAAAATCGTAGCCCTTTGCCATCAGCGCGTCGGCGATTTTGATCGCTTGGCTGTTGGCGTGGGCGGCAAGCTCGAAGAAGAGCGGATTCTCGCCCTCGAACAGCACCTCGAACTGGATTCCCGTGACGAATCCCTTCGCCAGCATGGCACCACGGTTCTTGATCATGTAGCGGAAGTCGGCTTTCAGCGCATCGTTGATAATCACCAACGCCTCGCCGAAGAGGGCGCCGTTCTTGGTGCCGCCGATGTAGAAGAGGTCGCAGAGCGCGGCAAGATCGGAGAGAGTCAGATCATTCTGCGCCGAGCAAAGTGCAGACCCCAGCCGCGCGCCGTCCAGAAACAGGAGCAGTCCCAACTCGTCGCAGGTGCGGCGGATGGCGGTCAGCTCAGTCTTGGTGTAGACCGTCCCCAGCTCGGTGGAATCGGAAAGGTAGACCATCCGGGGCTTCACCATATGCTCGCTCTCGTGGGCGTCGAACATGGTGCGGATGCCCTCAGGAGTCAGCTTGCCGTCGACGTGGGGGACGGTGACAACCTTATGTCCGGTTGCCTCAATGGCACCCGTCTCGTGGACGTTGATGTGTCCCGTATTGCAGGTGAGGACGCACTCGAAGGGGCGTAGGCAGGCGGCGATCACCAGCAGATTGGTCTGGGTGCCGCCGGGGATGAAGTGGATGTCGGCATCCCTACCCAGCAGACGGCGGATGGAATCGGCGGCGGCGACAGAGTGGACGTCCAGACCGTAGCCGTCGTTTTGCGCATAGGCGCACTCCAAAAGTCTTTCTAAAATGCGGGGATGTGCTACCTCGCCGTAGTCGTTGCGGAAGCTGATCATCGTTTGGTAAACTCCTTGGGCATAGTCAGTTCGGGCAGGATGTTCAGCCCGTGCTTCTTGGCAAACGCGGCACAGCCCTCGATGGAGGCATGATCGCGGAAGACGTCGGGGGAGTGGGCGTCCGAGCCAATGACCACGTCGTTACCCACCTGGGCGGCGATCTCAAAGAAGCGGTCGCTGGGGTAGATGCGGTGCTCGAAGTAGCCCAGCCGGTTGATCTCCAGCGGAACGCCCGCATCCTTGGCGGCTTGGCAAAGACGGGTCATCTCGCGGTGATATGGTTCATAGTCGCCGGTGTAATTTAAGATGTCGGGATGGGCGATGTAGAGGAATTTCCCCGTGTGGATCGCGTCGATGATGTTGTTGGTGAACTTCACCAGCTTCTCCTCAGAGGAGGAGGGGGAGCCGCTATAGAGAAAGTCCTCCTCCCTGCCGATAAAGTGTTGTCCCAGGATCATATACTCCAGTGGGAACTGACTAATGTAGTCCCAGAACAGATCGAAGGTGTCGGGGTAGAATTCTGTCTCCACGCCGATGTGGATGGTGATGTCCCGTGCGTACTCGCGCTTGAGCTCGCCGATAGAGTAGAAATAGTCGTAAGCATCCTCCATCTGCACGCGGTGACCGGAGTGGTGACCGGATGGGAAGGGCATGGGCGCGTGGTCGGAAAAGCCCAGGGTCTTGATGCCCGCCTGAATGGCTTCCTCCACGTATTGGCGGTCTTCGCCGCGGGCGTGACCGCAGCGGTAGGTGTGGGTGTGGTAATTTGCTGTGTATTTCATGGTTGCTTTTTTGGAGGAACTTTTTGAAAAAAGTTCCTCCAAACCTCCTCAAAACTTTGCTGAAGGCAACTTTTTTCAAAAGTTGCCACGGTTAGGGCAGTTGCGAATCTTTCTTAGCTGTGCGTGACCTGAAACTTTTTCCTGCCCGACGAGTATTCGTCGGGCTTATTAAAAGTTCTTTGATGCAAACTTTCTTTCAAGAAAGTTTGCCGGGGCAGGGCGGAGCCCTGCAGGCGATATGTCCTGTCCATCCTATTTCCTTGGCTCGACATGACCGAAACTTTTAATAGAAGTTCTTTGATGCAAACTTTCTTTCAAGAAAGTTTGCCGGGGTGCGGGGCGGAGCCCTGCATTTATTTATTAAAATATTCCTCTATATCTTTGCGGGAGGCGGTGAGGGTACCTTGGACCATGGTGGCGGAGCCGCCGCCTTTGCCGGCTAAGGTAGAGGTCATAGTTTTCACGAAGGGGCGCAGGTCGATGGTGTTACTGCCCATGAGGAAGGTGTAGCCCGACCGGTCGTCGCCGGAAAAGAGGGCGGCGATGGGACGTTTTTCGGCGGCACCGTTTACCAGCGCTCGGCGGGCAGGGGCGTCGAGGCGGTCTTCGAAGAAGAGGGCGGGGGCGTCACCGTCGGGGAGGGCGTGGAGCAGCTCGTCCGCAAGGGCAAGCTGAAGACGGGCAATCTGCTGTTTCTTCTCCTGCAGTTCGGCGTGCAGACGATCAACCGCCTCGGCTACCTCGCTTTGGGGCGCGGTCAGCTTTGCCGAGATGGCGGCGGTGGCAACGTATCGGGCGTGGTAATCTTCCAGCGCATCCATTCCGCAGAGCATATGAATCCGCACGCCGCCCTTGTAACGGGCGAAATCCAACAGCTTGATCTGCCCAACCTCGCCCGTGTAGGCAACGTGCGGCGCACAGCAGGCGCAGACGTCGTAGCCGGGGATCGTCACGATCCGCACGTTCTCGGTCAGGTCCAGCTTGGAGCGGTAGTCGAGGGTCGCCAGTGCCTCCGAAGAGGGGAACTCCGCACGGATCGGCAGATTCTTCCAGACCGCCTCGTTGGCGAGATATTCCACCCGTTCCAGATCGGCACGGGTCAGGGTGCCGTCCAAATCGATGGTCAAGTCATCGTGTCCCAGGTGAAAGCCCACGTTGGAGAGGCCGTAGAGGGAGTGGAAGAGCCCTGAGACGATGTGCTCGCCCGTGTGATTCTGCATCTTGCGCAGCCGCTGTTTTTCCTCGATCTGCCCCACAACTTCAGCTCCGACGGGAAGCGGGGAGGGAAGTGTGTGCAGGATGCCCCCCTCCTTTTCCTTTACGTCTAAAACAGATATGCCTGCAAGCAGTCCCGTGTCGGCGTACTGACCGCCCTCCTCGGGGAAGAATGCGGTGCGGTCCAGCTCCACTGCGTAGTTGTCGCCTTGCGGAGTGCAGGAGAGCACTGTTGCGGTGAAGGTGAAGAGATAAGGATCCTGATAATAGAGCTTTTCGGTCATAGAACACCTCTCGGGATGATATGCCTCTATTGTACGCTTTTTCTGCAAAAATGTCAAGTTATTCGCGAGAAATGGCAACAAAAAATCGGCACCGAAGTGCCGATTTTTGTATGTTGCTTCAATTAGCCAGCGTAGAACTCCATCTCGCAAAGCTGAACGGAACCGGTGTTGTAACCCAGCTTCCATACGTAGTACTGGTAAGCACCCTGCTTGTCAGCGTCGATCTCGTAGCCGCACTTTGCGAAGTTGTCCTCGGTAACGGAGCCGGAGTAAACATAGTCCAGTTTAGTCCACTGGGTCTCGTCAAACTCTGCGCCGTCGATGGAGCAAGCCTCAAATACGGACTGATCGTTGGTGCCGTACAGCCACCACTCGTCGGGGTTACGACCGGGATAGTTAACGTTGTCGTTACCGGTGGTCAGCACGTAAGCGGTGATGGTAGCCTGATCGAGCAGACCGAAGTAGAAGTAGGTCGGATTGGCGATACCGCCGCCCATTTTGCCGGGGCCGCCGCCACGCTGAGTGCCGTCGGGATTCTCGGGATCTGCGCCGGTCTTCAGAACGGTGAGGTCGCCGTTTTCATCGGGATCGTAGAACCATTCCATCTCGGTGTCGATGCCGTCAAACAGACCGGCGATGGTCTCCTGATCATTCCAAGCGGAGAAGCCAACAGAGGACAGAGTGACCATATCGATCTGTGCAGTCAGGCTGGTCTTGCCTTCCAGCAGGTCTTCCAGACCGTCGCCGGGAACCTTGGGAACTTCGGGAACTTCATCATCATTGGGAGGATCAGTTACGGTAGTGGGAGGAGTCACAGTGGGGGTGGTCTGTACACCGTTTACGGTAGTAGTAGCAGCATTGTTCTTGCTGTCTGCGGTGGTGGTGTTGTCTGCGCTTTCGCCCGCACAGCTTGCGAGAGCCGCGGTCATCATAGCAGCGACAAGAACCACGCTAAGAAATTTTTTCATGGGGAACATCTCCTTGTGAAAATAGTATTTTACACTATTTAGTGTTGTTAGTATTATACCATAAAAAGTGCATTTGGTCAATAGAGTTCATAAAAATTTCAGCAGGCAATTTTGTACAAATTTCATAAACGGTAATTAGTCAAAAGGACGAATCAACAAGATTTTTATTAATAAAGCCGTATTATTCTTAAAGTTGCTGAAATCCTTGGATACATTTTCCCCTCCTGCAGGGTACATGACCCGCAGGGGGATGGAAAGTGCTGGATTATGCCGGCGCAGTGATGATCTTGTCGGTTATTCCATTGAGCAAACAAAGAAGACGGCAATCGCCGTCTTCTTTGTTTATTCAATAGTTGGGAATTACTTGTACAGCTCAAACTCACAAGCCTGGAAGTTACCGTCCTTAGTGTAACCCAGAACCCATACGTAGTACTGGAATTCGCCCTGCTTGTCAGCATCGATCTCGTAGCCGTTTTCCAGGAAGTTACCTTCAGCGATGCCGCCGTCGTATACGTAGTCCAGCTTGGTCCACTTGGATTCGTCAAAGGGAATATCGGTGGAGGTCACACGGGTGTCGTCGCCGCCGGAGGGATTGTTGTTCAGACCGGCAGCAGCACCTGCGGTGAATGCCTCAGCGTCGTTGGTGCCGTACAGCGTCCATTCAACGGGGTTACGACCGGGATAGTCCAGGTTGTCGTTACCGGTGGTGATGACGTAAGCCTTCAGGGTTGTAGCTTCGGTCAGCGCGAAGTAGAAATATCCGCCTGCTTCTGCGCCCCATTTGGCATCGCCGCCACACTTGCCGTGTCCGGCTTCAACAAAGTCGACCTCGGTCTTAATGCCGTCGAACAGTTTGTCCAGATTTTCCATGTTTTCGTTGTCGTTCCACGCGTCGAAGTCAACAACGCCCAACTGGCTGAGATCTACTTCAGCCTTGGTCAGACCTTCCAGCAGCTCTTCCAGACCGTCGCCGGGAAGCTTGGGAACTTCGATAACTTCATCGGGATTTACATCATTAGTTACGGTAGTGGGAGGAGTCACAGTGGGGGTGGTCTGTACACCGTTTACGGTAGTAGTAGCAGCATTGTTCTTGCTGTCTGCGGTGGTGGTGTTGTCTGCGCTTTCGCCCGCACAGCTTACGAGAGCCGCGGTCATCATAGCAGCGACAAGAACCACGCTAAGAAATTTTTTCATGGGGAACATCTCCTTGTGAAAATAGTATTTTACACTATTTAGTGTTACCATTATTATAGCACACAGAGTGCGTTCAGTCAATAGATTTTGCATGAAAATGCACAGGTGATTTTGTACAAACTTTACAAAACAAAATTGGCCAAAAGGACGAATTTGTGAGTGTATTATATGGAATCGGTGATAATCTAAAAAGAGATGTGGTTCATGGTTGCATTTTTTGCTGCAACCTTTGTTGCCGACCGTACCCTTGGTGCGAACCGTTCGAAATGGGATGTCGAGGGTGCCGTCCCCTACAGGAGTGTGCGAACAAAATGCATCGCCCGTTCTCTTGGTGCAGATCGCACGATGCCGTCTTCGAAGGCGGGAGGAGCAAGCCCCTCCCCTTTAGGGGAGGGTGGGTGCTCGTTCCCGTATGCTTTGGCGTACAAAGACCCCCCTGCAGGTACGTGACCCGAAGGGGGATGGAAAACGATGGATTATGCCAGCGCTTCGATGATTTTGTCGGTCATCTCCACGCAGGTGAGAGGAGTCACGGAAGATGCGCCCAGAATGTCGCCGGTGCGGTGACCGCCGGCAAGGACGTCGTCCACAGCCTTTTCGATGGCGCGGGCTTCGGTCTCCAGCGCGAAGGCGTAGCGGAGCATCATAGCGGCGGAAAGGATAGTGGCGATAGGGTTCGCCTTACCGGTGCCGGCAATGTCGGGGGCGGAGCCGTGGATGGGCTCGTACAGACCGCGAGTAGAGTCGCCGATGGAGGCGGAGGGGAGAAGTCCGATGGAGCCGGTGATCTGGGAAGCCTCGTCGGAGAGGATGTCGCCGAAGATGTTGGAGGTGACGATGACGTCGAACTGGGAGGGGTTCTTCACCAGCTGCATAGCGGCGTTGTCCACCAGCATATCCTCGCAGGTCACGTCGGGGTATTCAGCGGCGACCTTGTGAACGGTCTCTCTCCACAGACGGGAGGATTCCAGCACGTTCGCCTTGTCGATGGAGGTCACCTTCTTAGAGCGCAGTCTTGCTGCCTTGAAAGCGGCGTGGGCGATGCGCTCGATCTCGTAGGTGGAATACTTTTCGGTGTCGTAAGCGGTCAGCCCGTCCTCGGAGCGTCCGCGCTCGCCGAAGTAGATGCCGCCGATCAGCTCACGGAACATGACGAGATCGATGCCTTTCGCCGAAATGTCGGCACGCAGAGGGCTCTCGGCAGACAGGGAAGCGTAGAGCTTGGCGGGACGGATGTTGGTGTACAGACCCAGCGCGGCACGGATGCCGAGAAGTCCCTTTTCGGGACGCAGATGACCGGGGAGGGTGTCCCACTTGGGACCGCCTACCGCGCCCAGCAGGACCGAGTCGGAAGCCAGACAGCCGTCGATGGTCTCCTGAGGCAGCGGAACGCCGGTAGCGTCAATGGCACAGCCGCCCATCAGGTAGGGGGTGTAGTTAAAGGTGTGACCGTATTTTTCGCCGATCTTGTCCAGCACGCGGCAGGCGCTGTCCACGATCTCGGGACCGATACCGTCACCGCGAAGAAGTGCAATGTTATAAGTCATAGGTTATTCTCCTTTTGGGGCTTTGCCCCAACCCCCACCAAGAACCCTTTTGGATAAGGGTTCTTGGAACTCCCAAAACTTTTGGAAAAAGGGCTATTATATTATATCTTGCGTGCCAAGTATTTGGCGCGCTTATTAGAAGTTCTTTGTGTCACTTTCTTTCAAGAAAGTGACCGGGGTGTGGGGCGGTGCCCCACAAATCATTTTACCAAACCCTCGGTGATTGCGGGAATCAGACCGCCTGCCAGGATGATCTGCTGGATGAACTCCGGGAAGGGAGCTACGGGGTAGCTCTCGCCGGTGGTCAGGTCACGGATCACGCCGTTGTCGGCGTCCACGGAAAGCTGATGACCTTCCTCGATGGCGTCCACCACCTCGGGGCATTCCATGATGGGCAAACCGATGTTGATGGAGTTACGGTAGAAGATGCGGGCGAAGGATTTTGCAATTACCAGCGCAATGCCGCTCTCCTTGATGGCGATGGGGGCGTGCTCACGGGAGGAGC
>JAFTPF010000018.1 GCA_017463445.1 Clostridia bacterium | reverse complement strand
TTTCACTAAAGTAGACGGTCAGAACGGTATCCTGCCCGGGCATTGAGCCTTCCATAAACAGATAGTCGGCAGTATAGCCGTCCAGCGCGGGAGTAGAGACCCGATAGGCTTCACCGAACCGGAGATCTCCTTCATAGGTGGGAAATGCTTCGGTGCCGTCGGGATAGAGATAGCGGATGGACAGATGATAGGTGCCGATCCGATAGATCACCGTGACACGGGCGCTTGTATGGCAGATTCCCGACAGAGAAGAGCGGTCGGGCTCGTAGCCCTCGATATCCAGCGGTTCGATCTCGTAGTAATCGCCTGCGTATACGGCAAGTTCGGTGCCTTTTCCCGCACTGCCGCCGTCCTCGTAGCTGTGGACGACCTGCAATGTGACGGGATGCGTGTAGCCGTTCGATGCGATGGAACGATAGGGATCGTTTTCACTTCCGATCAGCAATGTACTCAACGTACCGGTGCATCGCAGTTCGCTGAGCGCGGTGCATCCTTGGAAAGCGCGATTGCCGATAGAGTTCAGATTGGCAGATAAAGTGACCCGCTCCAGCTTGACACTGCCTGCAAACGCGGCTTCGCCGACAGCGTTTACGCTGTTGGGCATCGTAATGCGGACTGCGTCGCTCTGCCAAAACGCTTGGGACGAAATGGCGGATACCACTACGCCGCCCAGCTTTTCGGGGATCACCACCACTTCGCTGCGTCCGAGGTAGGCGTCCAAAATAGCGCCGTCCCGCGTTACGGTGTATTCAAATTCCTCCCATACGAAGGGAACCGATTGCAGTGTAGGATATTCGTCCGCAGACTGAGGTGCTTGCCAGATCGAAAAGTCGAGACCGCCCAGTTTTTCGGGCGTCCGCAGTTCCTCGTCGGAAAGTGCCTCGGTGGTCAGGCAGGACTCTGCTCCTTCACCGCCGTAAGGGTACATAGCACGGGAGGAGGTGTTTTGGCGGTAATAGCAGTCAGCGACCTGTATGGTGGAATCTTCGTTTTGGGCGTGGGCTACTGCCGCAATACCGCCGCTGAGCTTGCATCCGGTAACGATCCCGCCGCAAAACAGAGACGATGTGACGCGGCACTGTCCGTTCTCCGCGGTCAGTTGACCGGCGATACCGCCTGCGGCGGCTTTGGCGGAAATGGTTGCGGCTCCCAAACAGTTTTTAATCTCTGCAACGGCGGTTGCATCCGACGCGATCAGCGTGCCTGCTATGCTACCGGCCACACCGTCCGATGATTGATCTGCAAAAACGCTGCCTCCGGCAGAACATCGTTCTACCGTGATACTGCCCTTGGCGGCGTGCAGACCGCCGGCAATGCCGCCGCTGTGGTTGACGCCTGCTGTGATCACGGCACGGACCGAGCATTCGTACAGATGCAGAGTGGCGGCTGATTCGCCGTACCCTGCGATCCCTCCGGCATAGCTGTCGGAGGCGGTGACGGATCCATAGTTCTCGCAAACGCCTACGGAAAGCGACCCGGCGTCTGCCATTGCAAATCCAATGACGCCGCCGACCTGCGCTTTTCCGCGGATCGCGGCGGAGTTTTTATTTCCGGTCAGGTTGACGTGATTTTCGGTTCCCGACAGCTTGCAGGTGCCGATGATGCCGCCCACCGCCTGACCGCCGATCAGTTCGCCTACATTACGGCAGGAGAGCAGCTCCAGGGCAGAATATTCGCCTTCCATCAGCGCTCTGCCGACGATGCCGCCTGCTGTGCTCCCGGAAAGCAGAGTGCCGCCGTTTTGGCAATTGCTGACGGTGATAATACCGCTTGTAGGGTTGATGAGTCCTGCGATACCGCCCAGATCTGTGTCCGCGCTGATCGCACCGTTGCTCTTGCAAGAGGAGATCTGATCGTTATTTCCGCAAAGCCTGCCGGCAATGCCGCCTACGGCAGAATCCGCGGTGATCTGTCCGTTATTGACGCAGCCGGAGAGCTGTAACACGCCGCCGTGGTCGCCGGATCCACCCAAAATACCGCCTACCGCGACAGATCCGTTGAGCTTTCCGGAAAAGCTGCAGGAGCTGACGGTCAATTTACCGTTTTGCGAAGCCTCGGCGTAGCCGATCAGACCGCCGATCCATTCATTGCCCATCACGGTTCCTTGAACGGAGCAGTTGCTTACGGTCAGATTACTGTTAGCACACAGCGAACCGGATAGCCCGCCGACCTGATCTGCTCCCTCAACATACAATTCGGATAGGGTGATATTCCGCAAAACGGCGTTTTGGCAGGCACCGAAGAGACCCAGGTAATCCGAGCCGTCTGCGGTGTACAGACCGCTGATCGTGTGTCCGCCGCCGTCGAAAATGCCGCTGAAGGCCGTCAGACGGTAGTAGATGACGCCGCTTTGGTAGCTTTCCGCAGGTCGGTAGCCCTCCTCGGTACGGACCAGCAGTCCGTCCGATTCTGCTGCAAGGCGGTCAAAATCCTCCGCCGAGCCCACGTGAACGGTAGCGTAACCGCCGATGGGGATCCAGCGGCGTGCCGGAGCATTATCACTCCAGCGGGAATAGTTGGCCGTATCGTTGAGCAGAACGTCCTGAGTGAGCAGAAAATATTTACCTGCAAACGTCTCGCCTGCCCGTACCTCCTGCGCCAGCAGAGCCAGCTCTTCACCGCAGGTGATGCGGTAGGGATCGCTTTGTGTGCCGCTGCCGCCGTAGCCGTCGGCGGCACCGCCGTTCCAAATGGGCAGGGTGCCGTTATCAATAACCCCGCTGTCAACGATCGGGTCATCGGTGTCGTCTGCGTCCGGCTCTGCGTAGAGGGGAGCAGACAGTGCAGGGAAGAGAAGCACTGCCGAAATGAGCGCGGCTGTCAGACGGCAGGCGCGCTTTTGGGATTGGTTGGATCGGATCATAAACCCTCCGAAAAAATGGAAATGGTCATAATAGAGCAAAAACACTGTTGAAAATGCAACAGTGTTTTTGACATGATCTTGTAGCAGTAAACCGGATGAGTAGCAACTTATGCCTTGGCGTAAACGCTAACGCACTTCTTGCTGCCGCTCTTCATCTCAAACTTCACTGTGCCGTCGATGAGTGCGTACAGGGTATCGTCGGAGCCCTTGCCTACGCCTACACCGGGATGGATGTGAGTGCCTCTCTGGCGAACGATGATGTTGCCGGCGATCACTGCCTGGCCATCAGCCTTCTTTACGCCAAGACGCTTGGACTCACTGTCACGGCCGTTCTTGGTAGAACCTACGCCCTTTTTGTGAGCGAAAAACTGCAAACTGATTCTAAGCATTTTAGTATCCTCCGTTACATAATTTCGGGACCCTCTGCTTCGCTGACGTCCAGATAGCCGTCGTACTCCTCCAGCAGATCCATCAGCTGGATGTAGTAGGCGTAGATCAGTCCGCCGACCGCATAGGCTTTCTTCTCATCCTCTGCATACTCAGGGAGAGCCGCCTTGCAGATCACCGTGATGTCGGTGGTCTTCTCGTCGATGGTATAGTCTACGTCCGAAGCGTAGGAAACTTCGATGGCGTTGATCATCAGCATGGTCATTGCCGAGATGGCCGCGCAGAGGATGTCCTCTCCCTCGGGAGCGAACCCGGTGTGACCGGTCTCCTTGAAGCCGTAATAAACGCCGTTTTTCTTGAAAAATGTGACCTTTGTCATAGGACCTTGCGGATCAGCCGATTACAGGCTGATGGTCTGGATCTGAACCTTGGTGTAGGGCTGTCTGTGACCGATCTTCTTCTTCTCGTTCTTCTTAGCCTTGTACTTGAAGACGTAGATCTTCTTGCCCTTACCGTTCTTTACTACGGTTGCGGTGACAGAAGCGCCGTCAACGTAAGGAGCACCAACGGTGAGGTTGCCGTCCTTATCGGCCATGAGAACCTTGTCAAATGTAACGGTTTCGTCTGCTTCTACGGCGAGCTTATCGATGAAGATTACGTCGCCTTCGCTTACTTTGTACTGCTTTCCGCCCGTTTCGATAATTGCGAACATGAAAAGCACCATCCTTTCTGATCGTACCAACTCTGGGTACAAAACTCGCTGAGTACGGTGATGGCAGAGCCATACTTGCAACCGGACATCATGCGGCAGTCAATAGTATACCACAAAACTTTGTCAATGTCAAGGGGGAAAGTGCAATTTTTCGTATGTTTTACAATATTTTTTCGCAAAAGGAAGCTAAAAACGAGAGACCGAAGTCTCTCGTTTGAGCTTGTCGATAAAGTATCTCCTCAGTATCGAGGAGGGGAAGAAACCATCTCAAACGCCGAAGTTTTCTTCCCCTCCTCGAGCTCCACCCCAACTTCCTTGGCTGGCTGCTTTCGCGGAGAGATGACAAAAACGAGAGACCGAAGCCTCTCGTTTTTTTGTTAATCAATTACTTTACGCTTCTTCTCTTCTTGGTAGCGAATACTACGCCTGCCAGAGACAGAGTTGCCAAGAGAGCGATGAAGAGGATAGCGTCTCCGGTTGCGGGAGGAGCTTCCTGAACGTCGTCGTTGGCGATGGTGAGCGTAGTCTCAACGTCGCCCTGGTAGGACTCAACTGCAACGGTGTACTCACCGGTCTCCAGAGACTGGAGGTAGGCCTTCTTCAGAGTGAGAACGGTGGTGTTCTCTGCAGTCTCTTTTACGGTGTAGTAAGATGCGGGAAGAGCCTTGCCGTCCACGGTAACTGCGGTAATCGCGTTATCGGTGGTAGAAACAGTGATGGTCACATCGGAAGCATCGGTGTTGACCCAGGTGGACTCAGCGCCTTCGGTGATGGCAGCGTCAGCCTTGGTTACGATGGTAACGTTGGTTTCCTTCGCATTTGCACCAACGGAGGGCTCGCAGTTTGCTTCGGTGCAGGGAGCGCCGATGGTGTTAGCCTTCAGCGTCCAACCTTCGTCACACATAATGACTACGTTTTCCATAGTGTAATCGCCCAGGATGACCTTGGAAGTGGAGTCGTTAGTACCTACGATACCGCCGACTGCCTTGTTCCAGCCGGAAGGAGTTGTGGTAGCAATGATGGTGGAGTTCTTCACGGAGCAGTTTTCAACGGGAGAATCGTTGGATCCGATGATGGACCAGCCGGAAGCACGGCCTGCGATACCGCCGGTCCAGTCGCCGCCGATGACGGTAACGTCTTCGATGGAGCAGTTCTTGATGACGCCGCGGTCCATGTTACCGACGATGGCGCCGACTGCGTTTCCTTCAACCTTGGGAGCTACCAGCAGGGAGTTCTTTACGTTCAGGTCGAGGATGGTGCCGTTCTCAGTAGGCTTATTGTCCTGCCACAGGTTGGACAGCTTGCAAACGATCAGCGCAACGTCGGAGCTGACAACGTCGGTGATATAGGTCAGACCGCTGAGGGTGTGACCGTTACCGTGGATGGTACCGACGAAACGCTTGATGGGAGTCCATTCCTTACCGGTCATATCGATGTCTGCATCGATATAAACGTTTGCGGGGTGAGTGATGTTTTCGGTTTCTGCGGTGAACTTGTTGATGGTTGCAACGTAAGCGTTCAGCTCGTCAGCAGTGGTGATGGAAGCGTACATGGGGATGTAGCCGTCCTTGTTGATGGTGGTTGCAGAGAGACCCAGATCGAAGTCATAACCGCCCCAGTGCTGAACCAAGCTGACTGCGATGATGTTCTTGCCTTCCTTCAAGAGGTCGGAAGCTTCATCTGCGAACTTGTAGCGAGGAGTGCCGCTGTTCCAACGGTCGTGGTCGAACACCAGTACGCCGTTGATGTAGAGGTTGATGTCGTCGTCGTAGTGCATATCTGCCATCAGAGCCAGACCTTCCAGAGCGTCCAGATCCTCAATGGTGAATTCCTTCGCCAGCCAGAGATATGCGTTTGCCTGCTTACCGATGTTGGGATCGGTGTCGGGGATTTCGGTGGTAGCCCACTCGTCTGCCATAGGAGCGGTACCGGTCTGCATGGTGTCAGCGATTGCGTTGGGCCAGCCTGCGGGAGCTTCGGGAGCCTTATCGTTTGCCCAAGAGCCGGTCTGGTACTTCCACTCGGAGCCAAGACCGAAGATGTCAACGGTGATGGGAGCGGTGCCGGGCTCGTAAGCCTCGGTGGTGAAGATCACGCCGGAGGTTGCCAGGTTGTGTACCTCGTCGTTGATCTTGATGCGACCTTCCAGAGGCTCGCCGCCGGAGAGCTCCAGGAAGATAGCGCGCAGCTTGTAGGAAGTGCCTGCGGTCAGATCGACAGACTCGTTGTAGTAGGTCTCAGCAGCATCGTTGAAGATGCCCTTGCCCCACAGCTCGTAGACAGTCTTCCACTCGCCGTCGATCTCCAGCTGGAGCAGGAAGCAGTTGTCAACCGATCTGGTACCGAAGGTGTAGGTACCGGACTTGGTGGGAGTCAGGTAGCCTTCAAATTCTACCATGTAGTCGTCGTAGAGCATACCGAACTGCTCGGAGATCATCTGATCCTTGTAGGAAGAGGTCTGGAAGTTGGGGATAACGGAGGAGCCGACCAGCAACATTTCGGACTTGATGTTAGTGAGCTCTTCTTCGTCGAAGTTGTGGTTGCCGGGGTCGGCAGCGTTGGCACGGTTGCCGTTGCTGTCCACCTTGACACCGTCCTGCATATACTGCTCGATGTCAGCGTTTTCGTTACCGTCGGTACCTCTGACCTTACAGGTGTAGTAGGTAGCGGTCAGGTCGAAGGTGAAGCCTGCGTCAGCCATGGACTTCTTGCCGTCAGCGGAGCCGTTATCGGTTACGGAGAAGCTGAGGGCTTCGCCGCCGTCGATCTCCAGGAACCACATCTCGAATTCGATGTCCTTGCCTACCTGCTCTTCGGTGATGGTGAAGGTCTGCTCGGAAAGCAGATTTACGCCGTCATCGTCGAAGTAGTAGGAAGCACCCCAGAATTCGAATGCCTTTTCGCCGTCTACGAAGATAACACAGCCGTTGTCAACCTTGTGTGCAACGAAGGTGTAGGTGCCTGCGGTGGTAGCCTTCATGGTACCGGTCCACTTGACCATGTATTCGTTGTCGCTGTTGATGCCGGTAGCAGCCTTGTAGTCGCCTCCGCCAAATCCTGCGCCGAACTCGGTGATGCCGGTCTTGGTGCCGGTCTCAGCAGAGAGGTGGAGCATCTGATCGATCGCCTGATCGAACTTGCGGTTGTTGGTGTAATCGGTGGTTTCGCCGCCGTGCCAGCCCATGATTCTCTTCCAAGCATCAAAGTGACCCGACTCACCTTCATCGATTTCTGCAAGGGACAGCCAGTAGGAAGCCTTCAGACCCTCTTCAGGCGTCGCGCTTGCTGCGGACGATGTAACGGCAAACGCAGGGACCATTGTGAGAACCATTGCCGCTACGAGGAGTAAGGGGATTAATCGTTTCATAAATACCTCCAAAAAAATTTATCCGTACAGACGCGATTACTGTCTGCACAAATGTTACTTACATTTTAACATTTTATTGATTTTTTGTCAATATCCGTTGTTGCTCCCGAATAAGTTCGGACATTTTCACAAAACGACGGCCACTGTTTTGTGCAGAACAACATTTTGGGCGCGGAATTGCACAAAAATCTACGGTTGGTTGTGTGCAAAATGACTGGATTTGCCGCTTTTGAATCATTATATGCACGAAAATATGAGCAAAAACGGTCAAATATTCTTAGAAAGTAGCCAAGTGCACAACAAACAAAACCCGCCAAGGGCGGGTTTTGTACCGAAATTTGCAATTATATATTTGCAATTTGCACTTTTCTCTTTGCCGCGGTCAGGGTATTTCTCAGCAGCATGGTGATGGTCATGGGACCCACACCGCCGGGGACGGGGGTGATGGCGGATGCGATCGGCTCTACCGATGCAAAGTCCACGTCGCCGCAGAGCTTGCCGTTTTCGTCACGGTCCATGCCCACGTCGATGACCACCGCACCGGGCTTGACCATATCGCCGGTGATGAACTTCGCCTTACCGATAGCGACCACCAGAATATCGGCGCGGCGGGTGACCGCGGCAAGATCCTTGGTGCGGGAGTGACAGATGGTTACGGTGCCGTTTGCCTGCAAGAGGAGCATTGCCATGGGCTTGCCTACGATGTTGCTTCTGCCCAGCACCACGCACTCCTTGCCCGCGATCTCCACGCCTGCCTCACGGAGCAGAACCATCACGCCTGCGGGGGTGCAGGGGAGGAAATCGTAGTCGCCCAGCATGATGCGTCCTATGTTTTGGACGTGGAACGCGTCCACGTCCTTTTTCGGGGAGATACGGGCGATGACCTCGCTCTCATTGAGGTGCTTCGGCAGGGGGAGTTGGCAGAGAATGCCGTGGATGGCGTCGTCGGCGTTGAGCTCGTCGATGAGCGCGTTCAACTCGTCCTGGGTGGTGGCCTCGGGCAGCTCGTACACACGGGAGAGGAAGCCCACCTCGCCGCAAGCCTTGTGCTTGTTGCGCACATAGACCTGCGAGGCGGGATTTTCGCCTACGATGATCACCGCAAGTCCGGGGGCGAAGCCGTTTGCCGCTACGAATGCGGCGGTTTCTTCTTTCATACTGTTGCGTTCGGCGGCGGAGATCGCCTTGCCGTCAATGATATATGCCATTACTGATCCTCCTTGGGGGGCGTTGGGTCGTCGGATGCGTCTTCGGGAGCGTCTTGGGCATCGCCGTCGGGCGCGGAGGGGGAGTCGCCGTCTTTGTCGTATGCGGACACGTCGGGAAGGTTGGAAGTGCCTTCTGCATTCACCTGCATCACTTCGGCGTAACGCTTAGACTCGGGGAGATAGATGCAGTCGGCAACGCCGCGCACCTTCTTTACGAAGTAGCAGAGCACCAGCAGGACCAGCGCCGCTACCAGACAAGCACCTGCAAGCCATTGCGAGGCTCTCAAGCCGCCGATGTACAGGGAGTCGGTGCGCAGTCCCTCGATGAACATCCGTCCCAGACCGTACCAGCCCAGGTACAGGAGGAAGATCTCGCCGTCAAACTTCTTTTTCTTGGAGTAGAAGGTCAGGAAAAGGAAGCCGATCAGGTTCCACAGGGATTCGTACAGGAAGGTGGGATGGACCTCCATTCCGTTGGTGATCAGCGAGCAGTTGTGCTCCACGCATTCCAGCTTCATGCGCCAGGGCAGGGTGGTCTCTGAGCCGAATGCCTCGGCGTTCATAAAGTTGCCCCATCTGCCGATGGCCTGCGCCATCTGAACGGCAGGAGCGAGAATGTCAAAAAAGGCGGGGATGCGGATCTTCTTCCAGCGCAGTGCCAGCATACAGCCCAGCGCGCCGAAGATGATACCGCCGTAGATGGCAAGTCCGCCGTTCCAGATGGCGACCACGTCCTCTAAGCTGTCGTATTCGCCGGGATGCTTCAGCCAGTCGAAGAAGACGTAGTAGAGACGTGCACCTACGATGCCCGGGATGACGGTGCAGAAGGCGATGTCGATCAGATCGTCCATCAGCAGCTTTTTCCGTTTGCCGCGCAGATAGATGTAGAGGACGGCAAGGAAGATGCCGGTGACGATGATGATGCCGTACCAGGCGACCGACAACCCGTTCAAGTCGAGAGCCAGCGAATCGATGCTGAATTCACCGATGCCCAGCCCGGGAAATGAGATCTTGTGGATTTTTTCCATGGATGTGCTCCTTTCAGGTTTTGGGGAGGATCAGCGCCTCCGCCGAGTGGGTGGGATCCTTGAGACGGTCGGCAAGCGCCGTCAGATCCGCGGGGGTTAGCGCCGACAGGGCGTCGGCGTAAGCGAAGAGGTTACTGCCCTCCATACGGTGGGCAAGATAGTCCGAGGCAAACTCCTCGGTGGAGTCCAGCGAGCGGAAGAGATCGCCCAGCTCCATCCGTCTGCAGGCCAGGAAGTCCTCGGGGGCGGCGTTGTCAAAGTCTGCAAGGGCAGACCTCAGCGCGGCGAGCGTCTCCTCCGGATGGTCGGTGTTGGCAAAGACGATCAGATGCCCGAAGCTGTGGTTGACCGTTGCCTCGAAGGAGAGGGAACCGGAGATGGTGCCCTCCCGATAGAGCTGATGAGACAGCGCGGAGCTTTCTCCGAAGAGCAGACAGCCCAGCACCTCCAGCGCGGCGGCGGTACGGGGGATGTCCTCGTCGGGGGCGGGCAGCAGCTTGATGCCGAAGGCGACTGTCGGCTGTGTGACGTTCCACCTGCGGACGGTACGGGCTTTGCAGACCGCCGCAGGCTCCCTTGTGGGAAGCAATTCCACCGTAGGCGGAGGCGGGAGCGGATCGGGGAATACCCGATCACAGATCTGTGCTACCTCCTCGGCGGAGATCCGTCCCGCCACGCAGAGGGTGAGCCGCGCGGGATGATAGAAGGCGCGGTGAACGGTAGTCAGCAGCTCGGGGGTGAGCCTCGCGATGGAGGAGCGGCTACCGAGGATGGGTTGGCGCACGGGGTGCTTTTGGTAGAGTGCCTTCAGAATATCGTTGTACAGCGTCTCCGCAGGGGAGTCGCGGTCGGCGGCGATCTCCTCGCCGATGATGGGCAGCTCCTTCGCTACCGTCTCGTCGGTAAAATGGGAGGCGGTGACGAAGCGAAGCAGGATCTCCAGCGCTTGGTTGAAGCGTTCGGTACAGTCGAAGAGGCAGGCGGTGGAGAGATAGGTGGTGAAGGCGTTGGCATCGGCACCGATGGCGGCAAAGCGCGTGAAGGCGTCACTGCCGTCGGGTTGATCGAAGAGCTTATGCTCCAGAAAATGGGCGGTGCCGTCGGGCAGGCGATAGCGAACGCCGTCGATCTTCACCTCCCGATGGATCGAGCCGAAGCCTGTGCCCAGCAGGGCGTAGTAAGTATGGAGCGGCTTCTCCAGCACGCAGACCGTAAGTCCCGAGGGATGGGTGAAGGTCACCGCCCGCTCGTCGGTGAGGGGATGGATCTCAGTTTTCATGGGAGACCTCCTTCCGAGTGCGGGAGCGATCCAGCAGAGTGTACACCGTATCGGGCGAGAGCCGCCCTGCCGCGTGCATCACGTCGGCACGGGTGACGCGCCGGATTCGCTCCGCCTCCGTGCGCGGAGACTCGGCAAGCCCCAGCGGTGAGCGGCTGAAATACCAGCCTGCTAGGGCGATGGGGCTGTCCTCTAAAATGGGATAACGCCCCATCAGCCAGCGTTTGGCGGATTCGAACTCCTCGTCGGTGAAGTCGCCCCGGGCAAGGGCGCGGAGCTGATCGAAGATAGCGTCCTCCGCCTCCTGCAGACGCTCCCGCCGCAGACCGCAGGTGATCAGCAGGATCCCTTTATGGGAGTCGCTGAGGGCAGAGCAGCTGTAGCAGAGCGAGCGTTCCTCCCGAACCTTGGTGAACAGCCGAGCCGTGGGCGCCGAGGAGAGCATGGCGTAGAGCAGGGAAAAGGCGGCGTGATCTTCGTCGCCGATCACAGAGCCCGAGCGAAGTCCGATGATGAGCTGACATTGCCCGGTGGGCAGCTTTTCAGTAAAGCGTCGGAGCTCTCCCTTCGCCTGTCGGATGACCTCGGTGGGCGGAAGCGGCGCGGGCGTTGCCGTCAGCCTCCCGAAACGGGAGAGCAGGAGCGGCTTTAGCCGCTCGAGGGCGCAGTCGCCGGCGTAGGTAATGCAGAGGGGGGCGGTGCTAAGCAGGTTCTGCCACGCCCCGGTGAGTGCTTCGGGGGTGACTGCCGCCACCTGTGACTCCTCGCCCCGTTCGTAGAGTGCGTAGGACTCGCCTGCGCACATCAGCTCCTCGGAGCGCTTGATGGCGTAGAGATCGGGATTGTCCTTCAGCGAGCGCAGTCGGTCGCAAAGCTTGACCTTTTCGCTCTCCACGTATTCGGGAAGAAGCGTCGCGCCCTCCGTGCGGGGGGACAGGAGCAGAGAGGAGAGCAGGTGCAGGACGCCATCCAGGATCTCGCACCCGTCGGGCGCCATACGGTCGGCAAGAAAGGACGCCGAAAAGCCGATGACCTGCCACTCGCCCTCGGAGCCTACCATCGGGGAGATCTCGGCTCCGTAGAGCAGGTCGGCGGCGCGGTCGATGGCGTCAATGTCGGGATATTCATTACTGCCTCGGGAGAGCACATAGGGGAGCAGCGCACAGGTGGAGGTCATCTCGCCCAGCGGAAGCAGAAAACGCAGGGAAAGGTAGTTTCCCTTACAATGCTCCATAGGAAGATAGCAAAGCCGCACCTGCTGGGTCAGCCGCACTTGGTTGGGGACGACCTCAGGCAGGGAGGCGGAAATAGATTTTGTCAAATGATCCCTCCTTACGGGGGTTATCGTTGGTATCTTTCTATTTTACACTATTTTTGTGAATAATGCAACTGCTTTGCGGAGAAAACTTTCGGTTTTGAAAGATTTTTTGCTCTTTCGCGGGACTGCTGTCCCCGGGATCGTCGGCACGGGTGCAGATGGGAGCCTCTCCGGGAGCCATCCGGATCCGCCACTCACCCTTGTAGGCAAGAAGCACGGTCATCTCCCGCTCTGCGGCAAGCGGTGCCAGCGTAAATCCGTCGCCAAAGGGAGAAGGAGTGAATCCCAGCACGCCCCAGAGCAGTCCGCTCCAGAGCAGAGCTGCGTCGGCAGGTGTGGGAGAGACGGGGAGATCGCTTAGCGCGTTCAGTAGCGCATCCACCGCGCCTGACGCTCCCCGTTGCAGGTCTGCCAGCAGGTCAATCGTCTCAGGAGAGACATCGGGGAGCGCGTCCCAACGGGTAGGCGGCGGATCGTCAGGCGGCGCAAAGGCGGCGTACAATTCCTTCCCCGTGTGATCGCCCAACCGCTCGGCAAGGCGGGCGAAGGCGGCGACCACGGGCGGAAGGAGCGGATGGGCGGCGTCCTCCTCCATCGCCTGCTCCAGACAGCGGGCGGCCAGCAGATAGAGGCTTGCCCGTCCGCCCTCCACGGGGATTCGCAGCTCTGCGGCGGTAGTGCGGTCGGTGACGTCAACCTGTAGCGCCAACGCCATCGGGAAGAGCAGTGTGGGCGGCGACCCTGCAAGCCGTATCAGAGCGGCGACAGCCTCCTCGGGGGCGCAGAGCGGCGACAGCAACGCTTTTGCGGGAGAATCGGATGCCAGCACCGCCGCGGCGACGGCGGGCAGGGATGGTGCCTCCTCCCCTTCGATCCGAAGCAGGGAGGCGGCGGTGCGCAGACGGCGGTCGTAGCCCTGTGTGATGCCGGGGAGCGAGCGCAGAGTGATCGTTTCGCGGATCCGATAATAGAGATGATTGCGCTCTCGGGGAAAACTGCCGATCAGCAATACCTTCTCTCGCTCTCCCATCAATCGTCTGACGAAAAGCATCCGCCCGTCGGGGAGAGCGTACAGGGATTCGTTTTCCTCTTCTTTATATGGCGATGGCAGAGCGGAGCAGGTCAGCACCGCGTCCCCCTCGCTTCGCAGACCGATCGCCAACAGGGGAAGCCGCGGCAGGAGCATTGCCCGCAGGGTAAAGTCTTCTCCTTCGAATATTACTTCGGAGGGCGAATAGGTTACGGACATTGCGGCGGCGGGCATAAGGAGCGTGCGCTCCTTATGGGTGAGGAACAGGGACAGCGACAGCTCGGGCGCCCCCCGATGGGGGCGGTAGCGGAGCCCATCGGGAGAGGCGGTCAGCGTGGCGATGCCGTTGCGGTAGGAGCGTGCGGGGGTAGGTTCGTCTCGCCCGCGTAGGATATGAGGGAAGCCGTCGGGATAGGTGATCCTCCCTTCGGCAGGAAGAAGAGGCGTTTCGGCATCGGCAGGCGCGGCGGAAAGCAGACGGGCGATCAGTGCCTCCGCTCCCTCGCGGCGGCTGACCGACAGCGGCAACGGCGCCTCGTCGGAGAGGGGAAAGCCCTTTTCGGCAAGCAGCTTTGCGCCGCCGGCAAGACAACGAGCCAGCTGATCGCGGTCGCTGCCATCGCTGCCGATTGCCATAGCGGCGGGAATGGGCGAGCCTTCGAACAGTCTGCCGATCTGCCATTCCAGTACCCGAGAGGCGAGACTCCCGTCGGGGACGGGCAGGGGAAGCGGACTTGGCTTCACGGCGTCGGTCGGGGAATGCTCCCGCAACAGCGACAGGACGGCGGCGCGGTCAGCGGCAACCGTCAGCCGAACCTGCAGAGCCGCTTGACAGAGCCGTCCGCCGATCATACAGGAAGGGGTTTCGACTATACCTGCCGCCTGCTTCGGAGCGATGCGGAAGATCGATGCTACCTGACCGCTCCCGCGCGGAAAGGGCGAGGGATCGGCGTGGGTGAAGGGAGCGGCGAGTCCTGTCACCCCGATGACCACCGTTAGCGTCGGGGAATATTCGATGCACAGACAGATCATCTCGTTGCCGTCGCTGTCCGATAGGATCTCCTCAGACAGGCGCGCACGGGGGACGGCGGGGCAAAAGAGAAAGCGCAGGTCAACGGGGGCGGTGTCGGTGCGCTCCCAGATAAGGCTCCAACCGCCCGCCGCTGCGCAGACGCGGCAGACGCCGCCGTCGTCGGCCAAGGTCAGCGCGCCCGCCTCTCTGCGGCGGACAGTGCGGGGGAGCGGGAGCAGTATACCATCCTCTCGCATCAGCAAAAGCCCGGAGAATCTGCCGCTTGCAAGCAGTCCTCCGACCGGGGTGGGAGCAGTCAGCGCACAGCCTTGGTATCGGAGGGAGATGCCCCGTCCCTCAGCGATCAGAAGTCCGCCCGATGCGTCCCCCAACAGACAGACCGATGGGGATGGCGCGGAGCGTGCGGGGAGTACGGGGCAGACGATTGCCTCGGGACGGGCGGGGATTTCCGTATTCCACTCGTCCGGACGGTGGCTCAGCAGGGGTAAGAGCGCGCCGAAGCGGGGGATCGATGCCAACCGATCGGAAAACTGCCGTCCGGTCACCGCGCCTGCCAGCGCGATCAGGGAAAGGGCGATCTCGCCCGTGGCGATCTGACCGGGACGGTCGGGATGGGCAAAGCCGCCTGCGGGATCGGTCTGCTGCAGACGGGACAGATGGGAGAGTGCCAAGCGGGGATCGTCGCTCAGTAGCAGGCAGAGCAGAGGAGCGGTGATGGCTTGTGATGTCTGCGGCGCGGTATGGCTGAGTGATGCACAGCCGTTGGCAATAGGGCGTGGGGATCTGCCCAGCCGCGGCCAGCAAAGCAGGCTCTTGACCCGTATCCTCTGTTCGCGGGGGGGATCGTCAGGCAAGGAGACACGCTTGACCCTTCGCCGTCCCTCCCGAAGCGCGGCGCGGGTGGCAAGGCGGGTGCCTTCGCGGATCATGCTCCCTTTCGAAGCGGGCAGAAGAAAGGCGGGGAGCAGATAGTCGGCAAGCGCGCCCTTTTCCGACAGGAGCAGGCAGTGCCCCTTACGGCATCGTGCAGGGGCGAGGAGAGCGTTCCACGCGGAGGTCTTTTGCTTGCCGCTCATCCCCCGCGTGCTGTCCGAGGCAAGAAAGGCAAACAGCGCGGGTCCGCCGCTCCCGAACAGATAGGACAAGCGCCCCTCCCTCTCGCCTTCGGGCGTGAGGGCACGGCAGAGGCTCCCGTCGTCGTTTTGCAGAAGGGTAAGGTCCATTCGCTCCGACAGACGGGCCAGCCGTTCTGCCTGCAAAAGCAGTCCGGGCTGTCGGACGGCGTGCTCTCGAAGCCCAGCCTTCGCCGCCGCCAGACAGAGCGCGTACAACCCCGCTTCGGCGGTATCTACCCGGCTGTTTTGGTAGAATTCGCCCGTATCGCAACGGTAACGGGCGTAGGGAAGCCCGCATCGGGTGGGAAGTGCTTCTATGCAATGGAGCAGACCGCTCACCCGACGTTCCAGAGTGTAGGGATCGATAAGTCCCAGGTCACAGGCGGCCACCTCTGCCGCGAGACAAAGTCCCAACGCGGAGGGGGTGGTGTAGGGGCATTGCTGACCGTCTTCGGTAAGGTAGGCGGGCGGCAGACGATCGCCGTCTGTCGGCAGGAGCGAGGCAAGCTCCCCCGCCAGCCTGTGGCAAGCCCCCTTCTGATCGGCAGACAGCTCGGTTCGGACGGGAAATTCGCCTGTAAGCAGCGGCGCGATGCAAAAGCAGAGTCCCAGGACGGATAGCGGCGCGCCTGTGGCGATCACCGCGCCTCCGAACAGGAGGGAGAGGGCACATAGCCCCGACAGACTCTCACCGCCCGCCAGCCGCCAAGGAGTTGCCATAGGCAGGAAGGTGCGGTGCAGAAGGGCAATGGCGCATTTTTTCCACGCGGGGAGCGTGTAGAGGAAGAAGCGACAGCCCGTCCGCAGAGACAAGAGAGCAGACGTGAGCAGATCGGCGGATGCGGTCAACCACAACAGGAGGATGAAGCGGACGGGCAGATCGGCGGCGACCATACCGAAGATCAGCAATGCGCGCAGGATGGGCAGCGCCCACCGCAGAGCGGGGAGCAGCGTCGGCGTCTTCCGTACCAAGGCTGTGCAAAGAGACGGAGCTTTACCGCTTGGCGCATACAACGGTTGAGGCGCGAGCCTTGCGGAAGGAATGTCCCCTGCGGCGAGGGTGCGGAGCGCGTCCGTGCGATAGATCCCCCAACCCACGAGATCGGCGGGAGCGTCGAATTTTTGCAACAGGCATTGACGAAGTACCGCCAGGCGGTCGTGAGGGAGTGCGGGATCGGCAGGGGAGCGGTAGACCAGAACATCCTGCTTACAAAGCGGGTGGAACAGGGCGGCCGCCATCCGCTCCCCGCTTCCGGGCAAAGAAATACCGTCGGCGGGCAGGAAGCAGACCGCCTCGGGGCGGGAGGGGAGCGAGTCGGTATAACGGGCGATCAGTCCTGCCAGCAGGGGAAGATCGGGCATCCCGCGATAGCGGGTCCTCCCGAATCTGCCGGGGGCGTACCGTCGGGGCGGGACCAGCAGAGCCACCGAGACGTCGGTGGTGCGGGATAGCTCGTCGGCTCGGCGGCGAAGCGCCGCGATCTGCCCGGCATCCCGGGCTTCTTCGGCAACCGATGCGTCGGAAAGTGCCAGCACCAGCAGACAATCTCCGTCCGCTTCTGCGGCGATGATGCGGGCAACCGTATCGAAGGCGCGGTCTGCCTCTGCTACCGTGCCGACGCAGACCGTAAGGACCGCGTGTCCCGTGCCGTCCTCCAATAGCGGAAGAGCGGCGTTGGGGAGGAGCCTTCGCAGCAGCGCGGCGACCGCCGTGTAGCCGCCCGCAAACAGCGCGGGGATCGCAAGCAGAAAGAGCCACGCTACCGGGAGCGGAAGAATGAAGAAGGCAAACAGGATCGCACCGACCAGCAGTGGGAGAGGGAGCAGGAGCAGAGCGGCGGATTTGGGAGAGGCGGTTCGGGTCTCCCCCCTCCACAGCAGGACGGCGGATTCGGGGGACAGCCGATGGCGGCGCGCAAAACGGGCAAGTCCGCGGCGGAGCGCACGGCGGGTGGCGGCGTCGGAAAGGTGATAGAACTCCAGCTTTTCCAGCGGAGCGTGGCAGGGGGAGAGGAGCTCCGCCAGTTCGTCGGGCGAAGCTTTGCCAAGCCATAGGATCCACGCCCGATGCCGCTCGGGCGAGAGGCTTCCCTTTTGGAGGAGCCGATCGGCATAGCGCTCCAGCTTCTGCCACAGACGGCGGATGGAGCGGAGAGAGGGTGCGGCAAATCGGCGCGCGATCTCCTGCGGATCGAGACGGTCGGGGTCGTCCCCGCGCAGGATGCGTGACAGATGCCGACCGAGAAAGAGCCGACGGAATACCCTCCGCCGATCTTCGGACAATACAGACATAAAAACACTCCCGTACTTTGGATGAATATCCATAGTATGGGAGTATCGGGGGGATTTTATTCAGCGGAGGGTGCCCCCTTTGCGTTTAGCGCAAAGGTCTGCTTGATACCGCCTCGCATGACCGTCACCGTGCGGGGGACCCATTCGTCCCATTCCACAAAGGTGAAGCGAAGCTCGGTGTCGTGATAGCCGATGCAGGACTCGTCTTTTGAGTACCATTGTACCGAACAGCCGGCACGGGTGGCGCGTTCGGCAAGGGTGTAGGCGGTGTTCGCGTCTTCCTCAGCGGGAGAGGGCAGGATGAGATATTCCAAGCGCCCCGCCTCCAGCAGATGAGTGACCGTGGAGATCTGCCGATAACGGTAATGGGTCAGGAGGAGCGTGTCCACCCGTATCAGCGGGTCGGTCTCGCTTGCCGTTACTGCACCGCCGAGAAAGGTGTAGGAGCCCGACGAGTGATCGATCAGCATCACCCGCGTACCTACGGTGACGGTCAGACATTGGTTTTCTCCCTCCTCCAGCCATTCGATCTCCCGTTGCCCGGTGAGCGTGCAGGCGTGATAGGTACAATATCCCCCTGTCGCTGAGAGGAACACCACTGCCGCCGCTATCGTCAGCGGACGGGTCTTGCGGAAAAAACAGAGCGCGATCACCGCGAAAGCGGCGATCAGCGCTATCCCTTCAATGACGGGATAACCCAGCGGCAGGAGCAGGTGATCGCTGCCGCCAAAGAAGTCTCCCATAGCGCGCAGAATGCCGCTGAGCAGTCGGATCAGCAGTGCGGGCGCGGTCGCCAACGGTGCGATGGGGGAGAGGAGCAGCAGAAGGGGCGCAAGATAGAGGAGTCCGGTGACGATGGGAACCAGGAGCAGATTGGCAAGGGGGGAGAGGATCGCCCATTCTCCGAAATACCATACCGAGAAGGGGAGGGTAAACACCGTCGCCGCACCGGTCACCGCCAGCGCGGACAGCACTGCCTTCGGCAGACGGGGAAGCGATCGCATCCGTACCGTCAGGGGAACGGCGATCAGCAGGATGCCGAAGGTGGCAAGGAAGGAAAGCAGCAGTCCCACGTCCAGCACCGATTCGGGGGCGAGGAGACAGATCAGCGTTACCGTTGCCAGCAAAGAGGTGATGGGATCCTGCCGTCTGCCGAAGTGGTAGGCGGCAAGCAGGAGCAGGGTCATCCCGCCTGCACGGTACACCGATGGGGAGCCCACCATCATCATATAGAACAGCAGGATAGGGAGCAGAACGGGCAGGCGAAATCGGCGCGCAAGCCGCAGCTTTCGGAAGATCCACAGCAAACTGCCGCAGAGGATGCCCAGATGCAGACCGCTGACCGCCAGCGTGTGAGAAATGCCCAGATTGCGGAACTGATCGGACAGCTCGTCCGACAGTCCCGACTTGTCGCCGGTCAGCAGAGCGGACACAAGTCCCGTGTCCTCATCGCTGAGGTAGGGATAAAATTGCCGTGGGAGTGAGGTGCGCAGCTCTGCAAGCAGCCCTTCCGAACGGGGCTCATCGCCCGACAGCAGGCAGTAGCCGTTCTCGTCGGCGATCGCCTCGAAGAAGATTCCTTGGGAATAATCGTAGCACTCTGCCAGCGTTTCGCTGTCGGGCGAGAGAACGGTCAACTCAGCAGTCAGGGCGATCCGATCGCCGATCCGCAGATCTGCCGCATAGGGAAGGGATACTCTGCCAGTGATCTCCATCGCCTGCTGATCGAAGCTGTGAAGCGTGCAGAGCAGAGAGGTAGAATAGGAAGTGTTGGATTCCATCCTGTTTATTGTCAGTACCGCCTGCCCCGACCTTCCGTCGTGCGGCTCGACCGTTCGGTGCAGACCGAACTGATCTACCCGATAGGCGGAAAAGAACGCCAGCGCCGCGGCGCTCAGAAGTCCCGCACAAAGAAAAAGTCCCCGCCGCGAGCGGGAGTCGGCTTTTGCAAACAGAAAGCCCGCGCCTAAGATCAAGAGGACGGCGAGAATCGCCCCAACGCAAAGCGGCAGTGCATACGCACTGCCGCAACGGAGGGATGTGAACAGCAAAAGCAGAAATAGGGCAGATGCGACCGCCAGCGGCCGCCGGACAAGCCCTTTCATCGCTTACTTGCCACAGACTTCGTCCAGCAGAGTTGCGCCTGCCTTGAAGGAAACGCCCTTGCCTGCGGGGATGTCGATGGTCTCGCCGGTCTTGGGGTTGATACCCTTGCGAGCAGCGCGCTCTTTTACGCGGAGTGCGCCGAAGCCGGTGATGGAGACCTCGCCGCCGGAAGCCAGCTCCTTAGCGGTAGCGGCCAGCAGTGCGTCCAGTACGGCTGCGCAATCCTTCTGAGTCATGCCGGTGGTCTCGGCAGTAGCGCGGATCAGTTCTTTCTTGTTCATGGGTCAAATCTCCTTGTTATTTAAATTAGATATTATTATTATATCACATTTTATCGGTTTTTTCATCCCATTTTCGCGCAAAAGTCGATTTTTGTAGCATCGCACAAGAGGGAAGGGCGCTTTTCGTACGATTTGACGAAAAAAAGCTTTTTAAAAGTGAAAGAACCGCCTTTCGGCGGTTCTTTTGGGGAGTTAAGGAGCGATTTCAATGTCGTTATAACCACAAGACCAGAATTTTCCTTCGGGAGCGGCATCCGTATGAACGTGACGCTCCTGATACTCGAATCTGATGTCGATTCCGTACTCGGTGGGGCATCCGATGGCGTTCTGCAGTGCGGTGCAATCCAGCGCTTCGATAGCACGACCGGTTCCCGCGAAAATAAGTCGACCGACGGAGTTGCGGGTATCCATCAGCTCAAAGCCCAGCCCGACCAGATAGGTAGCCAGTGCTTCTTCCATTTCGGCGGTGGTATTTTGATACAGCGAAATCGTAAAGGCGCGCTTGGTATCGGGATAAGATAGAGGGTCGTTATCCAAGGAGTATCGAACCGTTCCGGTGTGGGGGACGTCCATGGTTACCAGTACTGAAGTAGTCCAGATAATATCGGGTCGATAGAAGTCTTCCTTTAGCCACAGTCCGTTATCGATATAAAACTGTGCCGTGCCTTCGGGATAGACGTACCCGTCGGGGATCTCACAAGGATGGATCAGATGTGCGATCAGTGCGTTAGGGTCGTCGGTGACGGCGGGAGTGGTGGTCGCGGTGGTGGCCTCTGCTTGTCTTTCTGCGTTGGGATTTACCTCGGCGCAGGCAAAGAGGGAAAAAAGAAGGATAGCAGATAGAATGAGAGACAGGGAAGTTTTCATGGTAGGTCCTCCTTGATAATATTGTTGAACGGGAAATAATTTCCTGTTTAACAACATTATATCATGGTTCTGTAGGGCTGTCAATACAGCAGAATTAACAATATTTGTGCATGATTCCGAATAGAAAAAATCCCCGCAAAAATCCCATTTTCCTCTTGCAAAAGGGACCGATCTGTGGTAAACTATACTGTAGAATTTATTTACATAACAGGAGAATTATTATGGCAAAGAAACAGGTTCGGGACGATATCGTTGCCCGTGCGGACGACGCCTACGGCAGCAGCAACTACGCGGAATACGTTGTAGAAAAAAAGGTCGAGGGAAAATACAAGATGCAACGGAGACTGATGCTCCTTGCATACCTGGGCATTGCGGTAGCTATCCTTGCCGTCGTTGCTGTGGTCAACAATCTGACCAAGATGGGCATCCTTGCGATCCCGATGTTTGCGCTTTCTCCCATGGCGGCGCTGGTGGTCTATCGCCTGACCTGGCCTGCTGTGTCCATTGAGTACAGCTTCACCGTTGACGCCAGCATGCTGACCGTGGAGAAGGTCTTGGGCGGCAGAAAGAAGATCAAGCTCTTTGAGGCGAAGGTGAAGGATCTCTCCCTGATCGCTCCTTACGATGACGAATACCGCTCGGAAGCAGACGGATTTGCCGCCGACAACCGCGTGGAGGCAGTTCCCGCAATGGACTGCTACGACCTCTACTTCGCTCTGCACACCGACGATGCCGGCAAAAAGACCATCGTCTTCTTCCAGGCGACCGCACAGTCGCTGAAGGCGCTGAAGTATTACAACAGCTCCGCCATCGTCATGCGCGAGACCAGCAGATAATGAAACGAAAGTACCGCCCTCGGGCGGTGCTTTCGTTTTTCGGGATTGGTTCGTCATCCGTTGATCCGACATACGCCGCACCCGTAGGGGCGATTCACGAATCGCTCGCAATAAACGATTCCCACCGCCCGTCACCTCGGTGCAAACCGTTTGAGCGGACGCGCAATGCGCGCCCCTACAAGGTTGGTGCGAACGCACCCAAGCCTCCCTCCGGGAGGAAGGTGGCATTTGCGAAGCAAATGACGGAAGGAGCCCGCGTTTCAACCGTCTCCCACCAACCGTCACCTTGGTGCAGACCGCACGGACGGGAGGAGTAAGCCCCTCCCCTACCGAGGGTGGTTCAAAGCCATTACCCCTGCGAGAAAAAAGTGAATAATTATTGCATAATTTGTGAAAAAACTGTTGCAAAATGTCGGATCATCTGCTATAATGGTGGTAACTTCCTCGAAGCAGTTGTCGCTTGGGGAAAAAACTATTTTTTAGGAGAGAAACTGTATGGACAAGTTTTTCAAGATCAAGGAGCGGGGCTCTAACGTCCGCACCGAAATTATCGCCGGTCTGACTACTTTCTTTGCGATGGCGTATATCGTAGTCGTCAACCCCAGCCAGATCACCAGCTACAATTTCGACGGCGATTTCGGTCGCATCTGAAACGCGGTGTATATTGCGTCCTTGCTGGTAGCCGTGATCGGCACGCTTTTGATGGCGTTCTACGCAAGAATGCCCTTTGCACAGGCGTGTGGCATGGGTCTGAACTCATTCTTCTTCGTTTCCTTTATCCTTCCTGCAATGCTCAGCGGTAGCGATGTGGTGGATGGTTATCAGGCAGGTCTGGTCATTATTCTGGTGTCCGGTCTGGTCTTTTTGATCTTGTCGCTGACCGGTCTTCGTACCTACATTGCAAAGGCTTTACCCGATTGTCTGAAAAAGGCGATCTCTGCGGGCATCGGTTTGTTCATCGCCTTCCTGGGCTTCCAAAACGTTGGCATCATTCAGGACAATCAGTATACGCTGGTACAGTTTGTGGATATCAACGGCGCACTGGATAACGGCACCTTCAAAGAAATCGCTCTGCCCGCCCTGCTGGCGTTGCTGGGCTTTTTGACTATCGCTGTTCTGGAAAAGTTCCGCGTGAAGGGCTCCGTGCTGATCAGTATTGCAGGTGTTTCCGTTCTGTACTATCTGTGTACTTGGACCGTTCCCACCTTCGATATGGGTCAGATCGGTCAGTCCTTCAAGGATTTTGGTGAGATCGGTATCACAGGTGTATTCCAGCCCCAGTCTTGGAAGGACGCCTTTACCGGCCCCGTGATCGGTGGCGCACTTTCCGCAGTAATGTTGGTGATCACTTTCTGTCTGGTGGATATGTTCGATACCATCGGTACGCTCTACGGCACCGCTTCACAGGCAAATCTGCTGGATCAGAACGGTGACCCCATCGATGTGGATAAGTGTATGACCTGCGACTCGGTTGCTACCGTTGCAGGTGCAGTCTGCGGCACCTCTACCTGTACCACCTTCGTTGAGTCTGCAGCAGGCGTTGGTGCGGGCGGCAGAACCGGTCTGACCTCACTGGTTACCGCCATCTGCTTTGCGATTTGTCTCTTCCTGTCTCCTCTTGCATCGGTGGTTCCTGCCTGTGCTACTGCTCCCGCGCTGATCTACGTTGGTGTTTTGATGATGAAGGGCTTTGCTAAGGTCGATATGGATGATCTGCGCTCTTCCGTTCCCGCCTTCCTGGCACTGATCATGATGCCCCTCACCTACTCCATCTCCAACGGTATCGGTATCGGTGCGATCGCTTACACGCTGATCACCTTGGTCACCGGAAAGTACACCAAGAAGGACATCCCCATCACTATCATTTCCATCCTGTTCGTTCTGAAGTTTATCTTCGTTACAATGTAAGTTTTCCCAAAAATCTCCCGATGCGACCGCATCGGGAGATTTTGTTATTGTGACAGCCCACCGACAGATACCAGCTCATACCCCTTTGCCTTCAGCCAAGGAATCACCTGTCGGAGCGCGTCGGGTGTCGGGCTGTTGCCCGCCACCCAATCGTGGAAGAGGATGATATCTCCGTCCGACGCGTCACGCCTTACGATCCGCAAAATATTGGACGCCGGATTCAGCGCCCAGTCGCGGGTGTCGATGCTCCACAGCACCAGACGGTAGCCGCCGTCTCCCGCCGCCGTCCTGACCGAGGTGGTGACCACGCCCTCGGGCGGGCGAAAGAGGGTGGGAGAGATGCCCGTCACTTTTCGAATGAGCGCGTCGGTGCGGGCAAGCTCCCCTGCCAATGTGGAAGCGTCCATCCTCTGCAGATGCGGGTGAGAATAGGTGTGGTTGCCGATCTCGTGTCCCTCCGAAGCGATCCTGCGGAGCAGATCGGGAGATTTTTCGATATTGACTCCCACCACGAAAAAGGTGGCTTTTACGCCGTATTCCTGCAGAATATCGAGGATCTCGGCGGTATAGCGTTCGGAGGGACCGTCGTCAAAGGTGAGGGCGATCCGTTTGGCGCCGCCGTTCTCTTTCGCTGTGATCGGTACTGCGTTGCCCCTCGGCAACACCAGCCCCAGCGTCAGAGCGGCAAGCAGGATCGCGCCGGTTTTTCGCCCGATCAGTCCCACAGCTCGGTCAGCTTACCGAAGCGGTAGCCCTCCTCCTCCAAACGGGTCAGCAGGCAATCCATGATTGCCGCATTGGTGGCGGAGGTGGGATGGAGCAGCATGATCTCACCGTTGTGGGTGTGGGCGAGAATCTTTTTCAGCGCCGCCTCCTCGCTCATCTGACGGTTGTTGTCCCAGTCGGCGTAGGCGAAGGACCAGAAGACGGTCTTGTAGCCCATGGATTTGGCGTACTCCAAATTTTGCTTCGAATACCGCCCTTCGGGGGGACGGTAGATCTTGGGCATCTCACAGCCGGTCAGCTCCTTATAATGCTCCGCCAGCGTGGTCAGCTGCTCGGCGAAGGCTTTTCGGTCGCTGATCTTGGTCATGTCGGGATGTCGTTTGGTGTGGTTGCAGACCAGATGCCCCTCTGCCTGCATCCGCTTCACCAGCTCGGGGGCGCGAGTGATGAGATTATCTAAAATGAAGAAAGCGCCGGGCGCATTGTGCTTTTTCAGCGCGTCCAGTATTTTCTCCACATTACCATTTTCATAGCCGGCGTCGAAGGTGAGATAGATGACCTTGTCATTTTTATTCACCGAACGGTCAAGATAGTAAGCGTCGTAGTCCTCTATCCATTTCTGCTGACTGTCCAGCGTCGGCGGAGTGTGGGTATCGTTGTTTTTACAATACCAGTTATAAGGGGTGGTATCGGCTAATGCATAGACATTTGCGGGAGCCAGCAGTCCGCCGATCAATGCCAATGCCAGGCAAAGCACCCCTTTGAGATAGTGTTTCATCGTATGACCATACCTTTCTTGGATTCCAAGGCGGCGGTTTTGTGAAATGATACCGCCGTACTGAAATTTTGCGCTTTTTTTCGGAAAAATTGCGATGAAAATCTTGTATTTTGCGGTGGTTTGTGCTATAATACAAGTTTGGAACGCAAGGTATGTAATTTGTGCGGAATGAATGAAAAAATATTCATGATTTTTGTATAAATATTCACTTTTCCTATTGCAATTTCCGAAAGAATGCGGTATAATAAGGTATTGTTCGTGAAGTGGACTAAGGGTTAGTTAGACGGAATTGGGTTAGGAGTCTAAGGAAGCAATTCCTTCGGAATTGCAATCTGAGGGAGAGAAGAAACCATCTCAGACGCCGAAGTTTTCTTCTCTCCCTCAGACTCCCTCTTATCTTCCTTGGCTTCGCCGAATTTGGTGCAGACTCTCACCCACCATACTCCTTGGCTGTTCCAAGGCGAAATCGATAGTCCCGCGCGACAAGTACTTGTCGCGCTATAAGAAAGTTTTTGAAGATTCTCAAGAAACTTTTTTCAAAAAGTTTCTTGAGCAGGGTTCGGGACAGCGTCCCGAATCAGGAGGATAAATTTATGAAAATTCGTGTGGGAATCGTCGGTGCGACCGGGTATGCGGGCGCCGAGTTGGTTCGTCTGATTTTGACACATCCCGCGGCAGAGCTTGCCGCTATTTCCTCGGTTTCCTTTGAGGGAAAGAAAATCTCCGAGGTCTATCCCAATCTGGCAAAGGTCTGCGAGATGCCTCTGACCGATGCGGGCAAGATGGCAGAGACCTGTGACGTAGTATTTGCCGCACTGCCTCACGGGCTGTCCGAGCCGCTGGCGGCAGAGTGCGCCAAGACGGGGGCGATTCTCATCGACCTGGGCGCGGACTTCAGACTGGAGGACGAGGCGGATTACCAAAAATGGTATCAGAAATCCTATACTTGTCCCGAACTGCACAAGGACGCGATCTACTGCATCCCCGAGCTACATCGAAGTGCGATGAAGGAGCAGAAGATCATCGCCAATCCCGGCTGTTATCCCACCTCCATTGCGCTGGGTCTTGCCCCCGCGCTGACAAAGGGACTCGTCGAGACTACCGGTATTGTCATCGACTCCAAGTCGGGTGTTACCGGTGCAGGCAGAGGACTCACCCAGGGCACCCACTATCCCGACACCAACGAGGCGTTCGCCGCTTATAAGGCGGGCGTGCACCGCCATACTCCCGAGATCGAGCAGATCCTCTCTCATCTGGCAGGCAAGGCGATGCAGATCACCTTCGTCCCCCACCTGCTTCCCATCAACCGAGGCATCGAGTCCTCCATCTACTGCAAGATGAAGACCGATCTTGCCGTCATCCACGCCGCTTATTGCGACTTTTACAAGGACGAACCCTTCGTCCGAGTGCTCCCTCTTGGCTCCTACGCCAACGTCAAGAACGTGCGGATGTCCAACTACTGCGACATTTCGCTCCACGCCGACGAGCGGACGGGAACGCTGATCGTCTCCTCCGTCATCGACAATATGTTCAAGGGTGCCGCAGGACAGGCGATCCAGAATATGAACCTGCGGATGGGACTTGCCGAGACCGTCGGCATTGATATGATTCCCCCCGCTATCTGATCACAACCGAAAGGATTCAACACCATGAAACTGACCGAGATCAAAGGCGGCGTTTGTGCCGCAAAAGGATTCCGTGCCGCCGGTATGCACTGCGGCATTCGGAAGAATACCAGCAAAAAGGACATCGCCCTCATCGTTGCCGACGCTCCCTGCGCCGCCGCGGGCGTGTACACCCAAAATAAAGTTTTCGCCGCTCCCGTGGGCGTCACCCGCGCGCACCTGGCAAACGGCTATGCCCAGGCGGTGATCTGCAACAGCGGAAACGCTAACACCTGCAACTCCGATGGCTACGCAAAGGCGGAAGCCACTTGTAAGGCGGTGGCAGAAGAGCTGGGTATCTCCCCTGACGACGTGATCGTCGCTTCCACCGGCGTCATCGGCGTTCCGCTTCCTCTGGAGCCGATTCTGTCGGCGATCCGTCCCCTCAAGCATGCGCTGTGGAACGACGAGGAGGCAGGCGATGCCGCCGCTACCGCTATCATGACCACCGACACCAAGAAGAAGGAGTTCTCCTACTCCTTCGAGCTTTGCGGCAAGACCGTCTCTCTGGGCGGTATCTGCAAGGGAAGCGGCATGATCGAACCCAATATGGCAACCATGCTGGGCTTTATCACCACCGACGTTGCCATCACCCCCGATCTGCTCCAAAAGGCGCTCCGCTACGCTATCAGCGACACCTTCAACATGGTCAGCGTGGACCGTGACACCTCCACTAACGATATGGTCACTGTCCTTGCCTCGGGATGCGCCGGGAATGCGCTGATTGACGCCGAGGGCGAGGCTTACGAGACCTTTAAGTCTGCGCTCTTCCTCCTCTGCCGCTCTATGGCGATGGCCATCGCCGCCGACGGCGAGGGTGCCACCAGACTGCTGGAATGCACTGTCTCGGGCGTTGCCACCCACGAGGACGCGAAGGTGCTGGCGAAGTCGGTGATCCGCTCCTCTCTGGTGAAGGCGGCAATGTTCGGTGCCGACGCCAACTGGGGACGCATCCTCTGCGCGCTGGGTTACGCGGGCGTGGACATGGATCCCGACCGCGTGGACGTTTCCTTCCGCAGCTGTGAGGGATCGATCCCCGTGTGCGTGGACGGACGGGGCATCCCCTTCGACGAGGACATTGCCAAGAAGATCCTGACCCAGAAGATCATTTACATCGATGTGGATATGAAGAGCGGTGCGGATTACGCCACCGCGTGGGGCTGTGATCTGACCTACGAATACGTCAAGATCAACGGCGATTACAGAAGCTGAGAGCATTGGGATTCCGGCAGACCCAGCCAAGGAAGTTGGGGGAGAGCCCGAGAGGGGGAAGAAAACTTCGGCGTCTGAGATGGTTTCTTCCCCCTCTCGGATTTCCGGAGAACTGCTTTTTGAATACCACAACAATAAACAATACATGAGAAACCATTATGACCAACCACGAAATCATTGCGCTGGAACAGTCTGCGATGATGCAGACCTACAGCAGACTGCCCCTTGCCGTCTCTCACGGCAAGGGTGCTACTTGGTACGATGCCGACGGCAAGAAATATATCGATTTCACCAGCGGCATCGGCGTCAACGCCCTCGGTCTCTGCGACGAGGATTGGATCGCCGCCGTCACCGAGCAACTGGGTAAAGCGCAACACGTCTGCAACTATTACTATACCGAATCCTCCGCCAAGCTGGCGGCAAAGCTCACCGACCTGTCGGGACTCTCCCGCGTCTTCCTCGCCAACTCAGGCGCGGAAGCAAACGAGGGTGCCATCAAGGTCGCCCGCAAATACTCCTACGACAAATACGGCGAGGGCAGAGGCACCATCCTCACCCTCAAGTCTTCCTTTCACGGACGGACAATGAACACCCTCATGGCAACCGGTCAGGAGAAGTTCCACCGGTGGTTCTATCCCTTTCCCACCGGCTTTGCCTACGTGGAGGCAGGCAATATGGACGCGCTGGAGGCGGCATACACCCCCGACGTTTGTGCCGTCATGGCGGAGCCCGTCATGGGCGAGGGCGGCGTCTATCCGCTGGAGACCTCCTATCTGGAAGCCCTCCGCAAGTTCTGTGATGATCACGATCTGCTCCTGATCCTGGACGAGGTGCAGTGCGGCATCGGTCGGACGGGCAAGATGTTTGCATTCCAGCATTCGAGCATTCTTCCCGACGTGCTGACCCTGGCAAAGGGTCTGGGCGGCGGACTTCCCATCGGAGCCTTCCTCTGCGGCGAAAAGTGCGCCGACACCCTGGGCAAGGGGATGCACGGCTCCACCTTCGGCGGCAACCCCGTTGCGGCGGCAGGTGCGCTGGTGGTGCTGGATAAGCTGACCTCCCCCGGATTTATGGATGAGGTCACCCGCAAGGGCGAGATGATCTGCGAGGCGGTTATGTCTGCCGCACCCAAAGCGATTAAGGGCGTGCGGGGAAAAGGTCTGATGCTGGGCTTCCAGGTGGAAGGTACCCCCGCCGACTATCTGAAGGCGGCGGCTGAGGCAGGACTGCTGGTCCTCACCGCAGGCGCGGACACCGTCCGCCTCCTCCCCCCGCTGAATATCACCGACGGAGAGATCGCTGCTGGCGTGGAGATTTTGATTGAGGTATTGAATAAATGAATATTGGCACCCCTTTTTGAAAAAAGGGGTTCCCAACCTCCCCAAAAACGTCTGTAATGGCGTGGCAAATCCTTGCCACGCCTGTTTTGAAT
>JAFTPF010000038.1 GCA_017463445.1 Clostridia bacterium | reverse complement strand
GCCGCCACGCAAGGCGGGAGGTAGATCTCGGTCTCGGGAGCAAGGACGGAAAGCGAAAGCTCGTCTGCCGTCAGCACTTCCCCGAAGAGACGCTCTGCCGCAAAGGGAGCACGGGAAAGCGGCTCCACCGAGGTCTCGGTGAGAAGATGGAGCATCACCGTGTTACCGGTAATGACTGCACCGTCGATGACGGTGGGGGCAATCCCTGCCGCCTCAGCCATCTCGGTAAGCAACTCATCAATCGCGCGGCGAATGACGATAGCGAGCCCGTGTGCCTCCCCCCGAAGCGCCGCTTCGATCCGGGAGATCACGTCGGCACCGTAGGCGGATTGGGGATTCAGACGGCTCGCCTCGGCAAGAAGCGCGCCGTCAGCATTATACAGCCGCGCCGCCAGCGTGGTAGTGCCGATGTCGATGGCGGCACCGTAAGCCGGAAAGGCAGGGCGCAGCGTGATCTCTGGCATATCGCCCGCCGTACGGATCACACTCTTTGCTCCGCTCTCGGCAAGGCGGACGGTACAGTCCCCCACGATAGTTGTACAGCAGGCCAATCGAATGCCTGCTGTGATCTCATCAGGGGAAAGCCTCTCCCCTTCGGCTTTGGAAAGCGGAGGGAGTGCGCCTATCACCATGATCTTGCATTTTCCACATTTGCCGTGCCCTCCGCAGGGGAGGGCGGCGGTGTCTTTGTAGGGCGGCAGATCGGAAATGCGACTGCCTGCCTCCGCGATGTACGGAATATCGTTGAAAAGAACGGTTGGCATAGAAGCCTCCGAATTACAGATTAAAGAAAATCGCACCGAAATAAGTGACGGTGTTCTGCCCGTTGGTATACTTCATTCCCGATGCGGCGGCGAGGCGCGATACATTCACGCCGTACGCCTCCAGCGACGGAATCGCACGATCGGGAAAGCGGCAGGGCTCGCCTTGCACCTTGGAGCAGGTGGGACAGACCTGACAGCCGCCCTTGGACAGATGGAGCCGTTTCACAAGAGGCAGATCGGTGATCGCATCGGTCAGACAAAGCGTCAGCGCGGTGTGCGCCTTTGCCGCCTCCATCATACCCTCGATATCATAGCTATCCTCCAGTTCTCCTACGGTTTGGTAGACGAGAACATGGTCGAAGGTGCGAAGTTCTGCCATCAGCTCCTCGATCTCGCCCACATCAGGAGGACACTTCCAGCATTTGCCGTAGGCGCCGCAGGCGTTGGACTCGCACAGGGTGCGGAAGGCGGCGTCCGTCTCCACCTTCCACGCATCAATGATGGCGGATTTATACGCGCCCTCGGCAAGGGCTTTTTCGGTCAGCAAATCGAACAAATTGGAGTTATTTCCCATAATATTCACCAACGGCGGCAAAGAAGGCGTCGATATTCTCCCAGCTCGACCGTGGAGGGATGTCACAACCCGAGGAAATGATGAAATTCGGACAGGAACAGCACTTTTCCATCACCGCAAGGGTCGCCTCACGGATGGACTCGGGAGTTCCGCCCAAAAACTGGCCCGCAGGATCAACGTTGCCCATGGCAATAGTATCGGCGGGGATATGGGTCATCATCTCTGCCATATCGATGGAGTTGCCGAAATGGTAGGCGGCGGCTCCGGTGGTCAGGATAGAATCGATCATGCGGATCGTGTTGTCGCCGCAGTTGTGGTAGATGACGATGAAATTCTCGTCCTGCACCGCGTCCACGATCTCTTTGACGTAAGGTGCGGAGAACTCTTCCTCCAGAGCAGGAGAAAGCAGACCCGCTACCGGCTCTGCCATCACGATGCCGTTGGCACCCACGGCTTTGTACGCCTTCGCATACTCGATCAGGAAGGCGGTGGCTTTTTTTAGCACGGTATGGACCATGTCGGGATCGTCGTAGCAGTCCATCATGATCTCGGTCACATCGAGAAGACGCGCCGCCAGCGAGAAGGGACCGATGATCCCTGCCAGCACGGGACGGTCGGTGATGACTGCCAGCGCCTTTTCGATGGCTTCCACATACAGTCCGCTACGGGCGGCACCTACGGCGGGGACTTCCAGCGCGGCGGCTTCGTCCTCGTCGTTTACCAGTCTGCCCACAACGGTGGGAACCTCGCTGTCGGACACGCGGATGGTAGCACCGAAGCATTCCGCCTCTACCGAAAGATCCATCAGGCTCACTGCGGCGGCAGAATCGGTGCGCTGGGCAACCAAGCGCATTCCCTCTGCCTGACGGTCGCTGTCCGAGATCAGCTCCTTAACACTGATCCCCAGCAACTGGACGGCTGGGAAGGAGAGGATGGGCATCGCCTTTTTCACGAGGGCGGCGCGAAGCTCCTCCAGCCACTTTTGCATATTTCGTTTCATATTGTTATCCTCCGCGCCACAAGCATTTGCGGCGCTCAACCGGTTCGATTATTTCATTGGGGAGAAGGGGAAACCATCTCAAACGCCGAAGTTTTCCCCTTCTCCCCACCGTAGCCGTAGGCTACGGTTCCCCTCACCCCCTTCCTTGGCTGGCGGCGCTTAAAATTGACGCTTTTTCGACACCCACCGCGCCGCAAGCATTTGCGGCGCATCTATGAAAGTTTTTGGGGAGGCTTGGAACCCCTTTTTGAAAAAAGGGGTTCCAATTTATTAATTCAATTATTACAAAGTCTCACAGCCGCGTCTGCCGCGCTGGCGGCGTCGGAGGTGTAGACGTCGGCACCGATCTTGTCGCAGTAGTCCTGGGTCACGGGCGCGCCGCCGATCATGATCTTCACCTTGTCACGGACGCCTGCCGCTTCTGCCGCTTTGACTACGTCTGCCATCACGCCCATGGTGGTGGTCAGGAGCGCGGAGCAACAGATGACCTGGCAGTTCTGCTCGATGGCAGTCTGCACGTAGGTCTCAGGAGCAACATCGGTGCCAAGGTCGATAACCTCCAGACCTTTGCCTTCCATCATCATCTTCACCAGATTCTTACCGATGTCGTGGAGGTCGCCCTGTACGGTGCCGATGCAGACCTTGCCGGTGGACTGTACGCCCTCGGCGGCCAGCAGGGGCTTTAGGATCTGCGCACCCATGTTCATGGCGCGGGCGGCAACCAGCACCTCTGGCACGTAGACCTCGTTGTTCTTGAACTTTTCGCCGATCACGTTCATGCCGGACAGCAGACCTTCGTTCAGAATAGTCTCCGCAGGGATACCTTCATCCACCGCCTTCTGTACCAGCTCCTTGACGATCTTGGCTTTGCCCTTTTGCAGGTTTTCTGAAATTTCAATGAGAATACTCATGTTTTTTCTCCTTAATATATGTCACTATCCATGCGGCAAGTATTTGCCGCATTTTATAAAAGTTCTTTGGGGGCAAAGCCCCACGGTTCAATACTTCCTCATCTTCTTCCAGATGTCGAGGATCATTTCGTAGCGGTGAGGGGGCATTCCCTTGAAGGGGATGTTGCTGGTAGCGAAGATGTAGCCGCCGCCCTCCTTGCCGTAGGTCAGGCAGTATTCGGTGCTGGCGATGACCTCTTCGTCGGTTCCGGTCTGGAGCGCCGCACAGTGGACGTTGCCGCAAAGGGCGACGCGGTCGCCGTAGAGACGCTTCACCTCACGAATATCCACCCCTGCCATCGGGTCGATGGAGTGGAGGGCGTGAGGACCTGCCGCTACCAGCGAGTCAATGATAGGCATGATGTTGCCGTCGGTGTGCTTGATCATATACATACCGTCTTCCCTGCCCGCTTTGCAGATCTTTGCCAGGAAGGGTGCGATAAACTCGTCAAACATAGCAGGCGAGAGGAAGGGACCCGAGTTGTAGCAGTAGTCGGAGCAAAGGAGCGCAACGTCCATGCCTGCTTCTCTCTGCCGCTTGTTGGCTTCGATGGCGGCGTCTGCCATACGCTGGGCTTCGGCAAGCACCTCCTCGGGCTCGTCGGCAAGACGGTAGGAAAACTCGTACATATCGGAGCCGGAGGGGATGGCGAAGGTGCCGTCACCGTGACCGCCGAAAAGACGAGTGTTTCCAAAATGCTCACGGAGCCGCTTACGGAAGGCGACGGTGAGGGGATGGGTGGGATTCCACCATTCGGGCGCGTAGACGGGAATGATGCAGTAGTCGAGACCGGGCTTTGCGTCCAGCTCGGGGTTACCGGACAAGGCCGCACCGCCGATGTCGTAAGCATTGCCTGAGCCGTACACACGGGCGTATTTATCGGCCAGATCGTATGCCGCACGCTCGATCTCCTTGGCAGTCAGGGTCTTCCAAATTTCGGGCTCGAACCGGCGGTCGGAAAGAGGATAGCCAAACAGCTCCTCGGAGAGCTGGAATTCCAGCTCAAAGGTAGGGACTTCGTCGGGTGTGCCGCGATTCAGCGCGCAGATCGCACGCTTGGCGGGAGTCCAGAGTTCAGACATAATGATCTCCTTGCAGGATATTATTTACTGAGGTCATTGTAGCATAAAGTACCCAAAATAGCAATAGAATTTTGAAAATTCTACTGTATTTCTTTGATCTTCTCCGCGTAATACTGCACCAGCTCAAACTTGGTGCCGGGCATCAGCCGATGGTCGGGGCAGGGGATGAAGCCGCCCAGCGCTGATAAGCGGCGCATCCGCTCGATCTCTCGATCCACTGCCGCCCTGTCCACGCGAAGCGCGGTCTTGTCCATGCCGCCCACGCCCAGCATTCCCTTGCCGTATTTGTTGCGGGCAGGCTCGAACTGATCGCCCCACACGCCGATTTCGATGGGAAACATGGTGTTCACGCCGTTTTCGAACCAGATGGGGAGCAGTTTGTCGGTGACGCCGTCGCAGTCCAGTGAGATGATGTCGATGCCGTATTTCTTGCAAAGATCGTTGCGCTTTTTGTAGTGCTTAGCACAGAGCTCTTCGAAAATATCGGGGGCGATCAGCGGACCGTTTTTGAAGCAGATGTCCTCCCAGTAATGGGCGAAATCGAATTTCGCACCGGTCTCCAGGATCGCCTCGGCACACTTATACTGCATCTCGGCGTAGGTATCCACGATGTCGGCGAACAGCTCTTCGTCCTCGTCGTAAAGGAGATAGCTCATCCCCACTACCGAGGTCATGTTGCGGATGTTGCCGAGGACGCTGCCCAGATGAAGTCCCACGGGAATGTCGGTGGGGCGAGTATTGTTGAAATGGCGATAGTAATCAAGGTTCACACGATCGGGGGAAAACTGCATCTTCGGTTTGTAGAGCATCTCAAAGGCTTCTCTGTCCTTGAGCAGATAATCGTCCTCCGAAGGGATGGAGGTAGCACCCGGCTTGATTCGCTCGATGAGTCCATCGCCGTTCTGTACACGGCGGGTACCGTCGGGAAGGACCTCCAGCACCTTGTATTCGAATCCGGGGCGCAGACCGTTGTCCGAACCTACGGTGCGGTACCAGTTAAAGTCCCAGCCGATCATCCGATCCAGTTCCCGCTCAGCCTCGCTACCGTCATACCAGCGCTCGGCGATCTCACGGGGGATCTTCCCCTGCTCTGCCCATTCCCAGAGCAGCTCGTTCCAGTAGCCGAAATGGACGGCAGGCATACGGTCTGCCTCCTTATAGTGGAGGATATTCATTGTGCGTTCTCTGTTGGTCATGATTGTCTCCTTATTGCAATATGCAATTACTCTCTTGCCAGCCGATAGATCAGATCGTAGGCAAAGGTCAAATCTTCGATGGAGCAATGATTCTGCACGAAGTGGGTGGTACAGCAGATCCACCGCTTCCCTTTCAGTTTTCCGAACACCCGTCGGATCTCGGCTTCCAGTGCATTCCGAGGTAGGATGCCGATGGCGGATTGGACGCAGACACCGCCGAGAATAGCGAACTTATCGGCGTATTTCTCCAAATACAGATCGTAGGACATTCCCGCGCGCTCCTGCCAAGGGTGAACGCAATCAAGCCCCAGCTCTGCGATGCCGTCTGTGACTTTGTCAATGCAGCCGTCCGAGTGGAGACTGCACAGTACCCCCCGGGAATGGACATGATCCACCACCCGCTTCATATGGGGATAGATGATCTCCCGCCACAGGCGAGGGCTGAAGAGCAGATTCTTCTGCGCGCCCCAGTCGTCGGAGATGTGGATCATATCCACGCCAAGGTCGATGCAATGATCGGCAAAGCGAACCGTCCACTCTGCCTGACGGCGGTAGAGCTCGTTCAGCTCGTCAGGGTACATAGCAAGGTACAGGAGCTGATTCTCGATGCCGAACAGGTCGTTGAACTGCTCGAAAAAGCCCGGCGTCTGGATATAACAGAACCGCGCTCTCGCCTTGTGATGGCGAAGGGCATGAAGGATGTCCTGATAAACGTCAAAAGGTCCGGGAAAGGTGAAGATGTCCTCCTCCAGGAGCAAATCGGGGGTCAGCTCATCGTTCTCGGCTCGCAGGCGGGCGATCGCATCCCAACGGAAGGCAGAAGGGCCGCCGAAAAGGTGCGCCATGTCGAACTCGTAGTGATCCTCGAAGGCCCCCACCGAGCCGTAGGCGGCGGTAATCTCACCCGAAAGGTTCGCCGATACCCAGCCGTAGATAGGCTGACGGTCAACAGGCTTTCCTAAAATAGCATTGCGGACACGTTCGGTGCTGTTCATACAGTCATCTCCTTCAGACGATAGTTTTTCTTTATTATAGCGAGAATTTCCGTAGATGTAAAGTACCTTGCGGCAATTCAGCAACAATTACAAATAAAACAGCAATTTCACAGTATTGCCCAACCACCGCCTGCATAACTGCAAACAGTGGTTGGAAGTGCTAAGATCACATATACAATCCTCTATACTTTTTCGGGGTCATCTTGGTGTGGTATTTGAAAAACTTTTCAAACAGCACCGGATCCGAGAAGCCCACCGCCTGCCCCACCTGCTTTACCGAAATGTCCGAGGTGGTCAGCAGGCGCTTTGCCACCGACAGCTTCTTTTCGATGATATACTGCTTGATGGTCACGCCGAACTGCTGTCGAAAAATCTTGGAGATATAGTCGCTGCTGTAGTGGAACTGTTCGCTGATCTCCTCGATGGTAAGAGGCGAGGAGATATGTTCACTGATATAGCCGAGGATGCCGTGCATCTGCACTCGCTCGGGCTCCCGATTGCGGGAATCGTACAGTACCTCCAAAAGGAGCGCGAAGGATGCGTCCAGCAGATGCCCCTCGCCCCGCTCCTTGGAGCCGAAAAAGCTGAGATTGTTAAACAGCGTCTCGGCATAAGAGGAACGGGAGGAGATATGCAGCACTTTTCCGTAGAGAACGTCGTACTTTTCCAGCGTGCAGTAGAAGGAGACGGTGTAAAAACTGCATGCGCCTTCCGATGCACGGCTACCCGAAAGGGTGGTGTACTTGCGGAAGAGATAGGCGTCGCCTGCAGAAAGAGAGATCTCTTCGCCGCCAACGGCAAGATGCAGACTGCCCTCGGTCACACAGATCAGCTCGGACAGATCTAAAAACCGCTCTTTGTGCAGCCAGCCGTCGGGGACGCTGATGTAATAGGCGGCGGACACGTCCAGCTCCGCCTGCACCTCCACCTTGTCGTAGCGGACGCCGCCGGGGATGTGGATCATCTTACCAAATTCCTTTCAGGGTGTGAACCGTGACGGTAGCGTTGGGCTTTTCGCTGCCCGACAGCGGCTCTACCGTCAGATAACGGATGCCAAAGTCGGCAAGCGAGCCCACTACGGAATAGATCAGACCGTCGTCGGCAAAGACCTCCAGTCCCAGCACGTCAGAGACAATACGGAGTTTGATCTCCCCGCCGGTATAGGACAAGGGCATCACTACGTCGTTGTAGGACAGGGTGTTGTCGGAGGGCTTCACTCTCAGCTCGTAACCGAAGAAGCGGATGGCAAAATCGGGGGAGTTTTTGGGAGCGGTCAGCTCGATATCGTAGGCCTTGCGATGAAGCGAACGGCGGAAGCGTTCCTGCTCACCGATTCTGTGAGTCTCGGTGTTCACCCGCAGAGTCTCGAATTCCTCCACGGGAAGAGTGCGAAGACGGTACTCACCGCCGACCTTGCGGAGGCTCACCTCCACGGGAATGCCCATCTGATTCTCGAACACCGACTCGGGGGCGTGCAGTACGTCCCAGGCGATCTTGATGCGACGGTCGGGCACATCCGAGAAGGTCTGCGCCGCATAGCTGGTGCGGTGTCCGTAGAAGTAGGGCTTAGCATCCTGGGTCGGCACAAACTTGCCGCCCTTGAAGTCGCCGATCAGATAGCGGTCGGAGGCGCCGCTGAACACCCATTTGCGCACGCCCGGCTCGTTCTCCACGTTCAGCGGATAAATGTCGGGACACTCGTCGTCGCCACGAAGATGGAGCCGTTGGCTCTCGGTGAAGTGAACGAGATCGTCGGAGCGGAAGAGAGCGTATTCGTCCCGATCCAGATAAAGAGCAAGGATATAGCACCCCAGCTCCTCGCACCACACTACCTTCGGGTCCCGGTTGCCGCCCTCGATGTGACCGATCACGGGATTGCCCGCGTATTTTTGGAAGGTCATGCCGCCGTCCAAGGAGTACGCCATACACTGGGTATGGGGCTTGCCTGCTGAGATGGCGGAATTGCCGCCTGCGGCGGTGTAATAGACCAGAACGGGATCGGGATCGCCCTTTTTCAGCCCGGTCACGTTCTTTCTGTCCACGATGCCGCTGCCCGAGAACATGGTGCCCAGCCGGTCGGGCTGGAGGGCGGAGTCCAGCTCGTGCCAATGAACCAGATCGTCCGAAATAGCGTGTCCCCAGGTCATATTGCCCCAATTGCTGTCGGCGGGATTGTGCTGGAAGAACATATGGTACATTCCATCCACATAGACCAGACCGTTGGGGTCGTTGATCCAGCCGATCTTTGCCGAAAAGTGGACCATCGGACGGAATTCTTCCTTATAATACCCCGCCGTGGGGATGGCGTCCACGAAGGTGAAATGCATATCGATCTCGGGGGTGGAGGTGAGGGTCACGGTCTTTCCGCGAAGATGCGATACGTTGACATAGGTGTAAAAACGGGGCGAGGTGAAGTCGATGTGGGCGTCAAAATCCCAGATGAGCTCTCCATCTTCGAAAAAACTGATTTTTTTCCATTTCGAGTGCATATTCACCGGCACCACGATGTATTTATTTTTGATAGTTACTTGGTAATCTGACATAGTTTTTGCCTTCCTTTGCAGAGATACTTGGTTATTTTCATTATATACTATCTTCCATTTCATTGCAAGGGGCAAAATGCAAAAAAACGGTCTTCGAAAAATAATAACGCTTTTTCTCCTGTTTAGCGTGTTTTTTCTATTGAAAAATCAAGGAAAAGGCTGTAGAATAGAATTAAGGATAACACCCGAAAAATTTCTTATTCAGAAAGGACAAAGATCATGAAGAAATTTACCACTATCCTCATCATTCTTTGTATGCTTCTGTCTCTTCTGCCTATGGCAGTTCACGCAGAGGCTGCACCCACCAATCTGCTGGCCGCAGATAAGCTCGTTCATCACATCACCGCAGACGCAGGTCAGACCTGCGACGGCACCTTCAACGCCGACGGCACCATGACCGCCGCCAACAAGGACGCCAACGACGCCGCATTCCTCACCGACCTTGTCATCAATAAGGGCGAACACGTATACATCGAAGTAACCGCTAAGATTACCGACGGTCTGGCATGGGGTATTTTCTTGTCCGAATCCGGCAAAGACAACGCCTTTGACAAGTGGTTCTGCCTCAATGTAGATACCGACCGTTGCAACACCCGTCTCTTCCTCGTTAATACGAAGACCCAAAGCGGCATTGATTACTTCCTGGGTACCGACAATCCTACTTGGTCTCACATCTACTTCCCCAACGCACGCGACGGCGAATACCACACCCTGGGTCTTGAAATTCTTGCCGACGGCACGATGAAGCTTTATCTGGACGGCGAAATGCACACCTATCTGGACAAGGCGAGCTTCGAAGGCGCAACGCTGGGTCTGATGACCTGCCGTGCCGACGTACAGTTCAAGTCTTTTAGTATCCGGGAAGGCGCACCTACCCGCACTACCGTCCGCAATACCGCTCCCCGAACGCTGGAGTACTCCTCCACCACTAACCTGCTCTCCTCCGACGTACTGAAGTACACCTCGGGCAACGGCGGCTTCACCATCGCAGACGGCAAGATGACCGCCGCTCGCTCGGGCGGTGACAGAGCCATCCTCTCCGACATTTTCGTAAAGCCCGGCGACCACGTTTACATCGAGGCAACCGGTAAGATCACCGACGGTAACGCTTGGGGCATCATGCTGGCAGAAACCGACAAGACCAATCCCTTCGGCAGCGGATGGGTCTGCATCAACGCATCGGTGGACGTATTCAAGACCAGAATCTTCTGCGTCAACGCTGCCTGCAACGTGAACCAGCCTATTGATCCCTACTGGTTCGACCCCTCCATCGCAAGAGGCGAGGACCTCACTCTGGGCCTGGAGATCACCCCCGACGGCACCTTCTATCTGACCTGCAACGGCGTCTGCTTTGCAGAAAACAAGGCGACCGTCTGGAATGGCGGCTACGTAGGTCTGATGACCTGGGAGGCAGGCGTGGAATTCACCTCCGCGACCTACAACGTGGTCAGCGGTGTGGCACTCCCCGAGACTGCCACCGTCAACACCGCAAACGAGCTGCTGGCGTACATTGCACAGGCAAACGCGGCAACCGCATCCAATCCCAACGCAACCGTTGGTAAGACTCTGATCATCGGCTCCGATATTGACCTTGCCGGCAAGACCTGGACTCCTCTCACCAGCTGGATCGGCACGCTGGACGGCAACGGCAAGACCCTCAGCGGCATCAGCTACACCACCGACGCGACCGGCGACGCAGGTCTGATCGCACTGAAGGTCGCCAACGGCGACAACCAGAAGGGCACCGTCAAGAACCTGACCCTCAAGAACTGCTCCATCACCGCTACCTCCGCCGAAAAAGTCGGCGCTATCGCAGGCATGACCGACCGCGGTCGAATCATCGACTGTACCGTTGATTCCTGTACCATCGCCGGCGGCAAGCACGTGGGCGGCGTAGTAGGCAGAATCTCCTACGCATACGAAAACATCGACGGTGTGGATTACCACTACTGCACCGGCAACACCGTCAAGAACTCCACCGTCAGCGGTACCGAAAAGGTCGGCGCGCTGGTCGGACGTATCCGCAGCGACGGAGTCACCTATGTGATCACCGACACTACCGTTTCGGGCAACACTGTGACCGTATCCAACGGCGGCAAGAAGGGCGAAGTATTCGGCTCCGCTGAGGCAGGCACCGTTGTGGACGACAAGGGTGTCGGCAAGTACGCCGATGACGGCACACAGGAAAGCTACACCTGTTACCACAATCACACCGAAAAGCAGAATGCAAAGAAGGCTACCACCGAAGAACCCGGCTACACCGGCGACACCGTCTGCAAGGACTGCGGCGTGACCGTAGAGACCGGCAAAGAAATCCCCAAGCTGGAAAAGCCCGCACAGACCGGTGACGCCACGATCGTCCTGACTGTCGTTGCAGCCGTTGCACTTGCAGGCGCAGTAATCGTTTCCAAGAGAAGAGAACGCGCGTAAGCTATAGCCTTCGAAAGGACCCTTTCTATGAAAAAGATTCTGAAACTCATCACTTCGGTTCTGCTGGCCCTTTCTATGCTGACCCCCGTTCTCCCTGCCTTTGCGGCAGAGAGCGGCGAAATGAAGCCCCTTGAGAATCTCAAGGGGCTTCAGGGTAGCTGGAACTTCGGCGATCCCATCACCTGCAATGGCGGAGGCGATATGTTCGCCCTTTCCGACAGCCGCGCAGAAAACTTTATCTTTGAAGCAGACGTGGAATTCGTCAACCGAAGCGGCGCCGCATCGCTGGTCTTCCTGTCCTCCGACAATCCCGCCCGCGGCTCCTATGTAGCCAACATCGATCTATCGGCAGGCAACGCCCGTATCTTCCGCTTCGAGTCGGCAGGCGGTGCTACCACCAAGGGCGAGTACAAGCTCACCGCCGCAGAGAAGGCAAAATCCACCTTCCACCTGCGGGTGGAGGTAAGCGGCGATAGCATGGTCTACTTCCTGGACGGCGAGCCTGTGGTCTCCATCACCGACAGCTCGGTAAAGCACGGCACTCGTCTAGGTCTGCTGACCTACAATACCTCCCTGAAATACACCAATGTCCGCTGGGCTGTGCTGTCCGAGGACATGCCCGAGCTGACCGCTCTCACCGGTCTGTCTACCGCATTCAGCGGGCAAAGCAGCATGAAGGAGACGCTACCCTTCGGCACCAAGGAACTGAAGCTCACCGCTACCGCCAAGAACGGTACCCTCTCCGCAACGGCGGACGGCACCACTGTCAAGGTCAGCGGGAAGAACATCACAGTCAGCAACATCAAGGGTGACTTTGATCTGGTGATCTCGGTCACTAAGGGCGACATCGTCCGCAGCTATGTGGTCAAGGTGAAAGTGGAACCCGATCCTGCCACTATCTACAACGAAGAATGGCGCGCACAGCTCCACTTCTCTACCCTGGTCAACTGGATCAACGACCCCAACGGTCTGGTCTACGACCCCTCCAACAAGACCTGGCATCTGTTCTACCAGTATAACCCTTACGGACTGAATATCGCCAATCAGGTCTGGGGACACGCCGTCTCTACTGATTTGGTCCACTGGAAGGAGCTGGACATCGCCATCCCCCAGGACTCCTTCGGCGCGGTCTTCTCGGGCTCCTGCGTGGTGGACGAGAACAACACCACCGGCTTCTTCACCGATAACAAGAAGGGCGAGTCCAAGCTGGTCGCCCTCTACACCTCCGACGGCGGCGACACCACCCACGGCGTAGAGAAGCAGTGCATCGCCTACTCCAAGGACCACGGCGTCACCTGGATCAAGCCCGATCTCTCCATTGACAAGAACATTGTCATCTCCAACAAGGGCGAGCAATACGGCAGAAACTTCCGTGACCCCAAGATCTTCCGCTACGATGACAAGTGGTTTATGGTCATCGCAGGCGGCAGAGCAAGACTGTTTACCTCCGACAACCTGATCGACTGGACGATGGTCTGCGATATGGGCTTTGACTCCGAGTGTCCCGACTTCTATCCCCTGGCCGTGGATGGCGATCAGAACAACATCAAGTGGGTCTACACCGCATCGGGCGACTGGTATATCATCGGCAGACTGGAAAAGGTCAGCGCCACCGAGTACAAGTTCGTGCAGGAATCCGACCGCATCACTTACAACGGCGACGGCGAGGTCTATGCTACCCAGTCCTTCTACAACGACGGATCGGGCACCAACCGCCGTATCGGCATCAGCTGGCTGCAAGACAATTCCGCGGATTCGCTGGACGGCAAAACCTGGAACGGCGCACAGTCGCTCCCTCACGAGCAGACGCTGTGCACGGTAAACGGCAAGATCATCCTGACCTCCTATCCTGTGGCTGAGGTGGACGCTCTTCGCGGCACACAGACCGTGGATCTGAAAAAGCCCACCGTGGATGCCGCCGACGGTGCACTTGCCGAGAATCCCGGCAAAGCCTACGATCTGGAGCTGACCTTCAAACCCGAACAGGGCTCGGTCGCCACCCTTACCCTGCGGGATAACGGAACCAACAATGTCCAGGTGATCTACGACAGCACGGCAAACAAGCTCCGCGTGGTGCGCGGCAGAGCAAGCTCTGCGACCGGAAACATCCCTACCGGCACCATGGAAATGCCCCTCTATCCCGATAAGGACGGCAATGTGACCATCCGTGTAGTGATGGACACCACCGTCATCGAGGTCTTCGGCAACAAGGGCGAGACCGCCTGCACCGGCTTCATCTTCCCCGATAGCGACTGCATCAACTCCTCCCTGTCGGTCAGCGGAAAGATCGAAATCGGTTCGCTGAAGCTGTGGCGGATGACCTCCATTTGGCACAAGGGCGAGGAGATCCTCCCCGAGGCCGGCATTTACTTTGATGCCCCCGTATGTGTTTCCCTCAGCGAAAAGACCACCGTGTCCGCCTATCTCCTGAACGAGAAGGGCGAGCGTCAGGACGCATCGGTCACCTGGGGCGACGTTGATGCCACGCTGGCGACCGTGGTATCCAAAGACGGCGGCAAGCTGGTGCTCAAGGGCGTTACCGAGGGCAAGCTGATCCTCACCGCCACCGCGGGAGACGAAAGCAAAAAGCTGATCCTATCGGTTGCAGACACAGGCTTTGACACCAATCTGGAGGGCTGGACCTCCGGTGGCGACTGGTACGAGGGCGAGGGCGGCTGGACTATCGCAGGATCCTCCGGCGACAGCTTCACCTTCTCTACCGTCATCCACGACGGCGACTTCACCTACACCGGCATTGCCGACTTCGGCGGCAAGGGCGGCTGTCTGGGTCTGGTCTTCGGTGCCACCAATCCCGCCTCTCCCAAGTCGGGCACCTGGTACGGTGCAAACGTGGACACCCACGGAACGCAGGTGGGCATCAAGCTCTTCTGTAACACAAACGGCAACGAGACCTGGAACGAGATGCTGACCATCGCCAAAGCCGACACCTACACCCTCACCGTCACCTATGAGGACGACACGCTGACCTACACGGTCAACGGTCAGTCGGTAAGCCACCAAGTGAGAAACCTCACCGGTACGCTGGGGCTGGTTTCCTGGAATGGCGGCGGCAGCTTCAATCAGGTGAATTACACCTCGGATACCGAAGTAGATCCTCCCGCCACCGAGGATCCTGTGAATCCCCCCGTGACCGAGCCTGTGGATCCTCCCGTGACCAACGCTCCGGCAGTCAATACCAAGCCCGGCGAGAGTGCCGTTACCACCCCCAAAGGCGACGGTGAAGCCGATTCTTCCACCGGCAACGGAAACGAGCCCGACGAGTCCTCCACCCTGCTCCCCATTCTCATCGGCGCAGGCGCGGTCGCCCTCATCGGTGTTATTGCGGCAGTTGTGATTGTGAAAAAGAAGAAACAGTAACCCTTAAATGAGATCCACCGACCGAACGGTCGGTGGATTTTTTATCGGTTCAACTTTTTGAGAAAAACCACTTGACAAATTAGTCTATTCGTGATAGACCAAATATGTAGTCTACTGTCAATAGACCGAAGGAGGAATCGCTATGGAAGAATTGAAGTTGGGTACTGTGGAAACGCGCTTTGCTGACATCATCTGGGAAAACGAACCGCTCTCCTCAAGAGAGTTGGTCAACCTCTGCAAGGAGCGGCTGGAGTGGAAGAAATCCACCACCTACACCGTGCTGAAAAAGCTTTGCGAGCGAGGGCTGTTCCAAAATGAAGGCGGATGCGTGACCTCCCTCATCTCCAAAGAGGAATATTTCGCCCGTCAGAGCCAGCAGTTCGTGGAGGACGCCTTTGACGGCTCCCTTCCCGCCTTTATCGCGGCGTTTACCAAGCACAAAGCCCTCTCTCTCGAAGAAGCCGAGGAGATCCGCCGCCTCATCGACGCAATGAAGGAGGAGTAAGATGGAATCCGTTTTTCTCACCCTCCTGAACATGAGTCTGACGGCAAGCTGGATCATCCTTGCCCTGTCCCTGCTCTGCCTCCTGCTGCGCCGTGCACCGAGATGACTTCTCTGTCTCTTGTGGATCCCCGCCGCCGTCCGCCTCACCATTCCCTTCACCCTAGAGAGCATCCTCAGCCTGCTCCCCAGCGGCGAACCGGTTCCGCAGGAGATCTCTAAGCCCCAATCCCCACGCTTCACACCGACATCGATACGCCGTGAATCCCATCCTCGGAATCGAAGATCGGTGTACGTTAGGATATGGTCCGACCTCGGGTGTATTCTCCTTTTACTTCACCGTGGAGCAGGATGGGAGATACCTGTATCACGATTTGTATAGTGGTTATGATGCTCCGCAAGATCTGTACTTCCGCATCAGTCGCACCGGAAATGTAGAAAAACTGCAGATTTGTATGGGGTACGAAAATACTACGGAATACTATGATATTATCATGGGTGAATACACTACCTCATTGCGCAACGTCCTTGCGCAACCGAGCAAATGACCCTTCATAAACCAAAATCCCCCGAAATCTGACGATTTCGGGGGAATCTTTCACATCTCTTACTTCGCCACGCCGTTCACGTTCACGTCGGCAATGCGTGCGATGCCGCTCTCGCCGGGATCGGTAACGGTAATCCGCAGGTATCTGCCCTCGGCGGCTCCAAAGGGTAGATTCACCCACGCCTCGGTGTTATCCGCAACAGTCGCGACCTGAGTCCAACCCTTGCCGTCGGTGCTGACTTCCACCTTCATCGCTTTTGCGTTATCGGCGGCGGTATACTTCTCCCCTTCCATTTCGGCGAAGAAGACCGACACCTCACTGAGGGAGTAAGTCGCGCCAAAGTCCAGCGCAAGCCACTCCTCGCCGTTTTCCGACGCTTCCCAAACCGTCTCGGGCGTGCCGTCCGCTACAAGGGCGGCACTGTCGGTAGCGGAAGATGCGCTCACCGTAACGTCGAAGCGCAGGGTCAGATCGTAGGGCATTCCGTTTGCCTGGTTGTACAGATTGAAGTAATGATCGGCGCGAACGAACTCTACCACATCCTCGCCGTAGATAGCGGCGTACTTTTCGGAGAGGTGCTGTTCAAAACTAACCACCTCGGGGACGTTGTGGAAGCCCCAGATCGACACCTGACAGGAGATGAATACGGGCGCGGTGCCGTCGTAGCCCAAATGCCGCACGGCGCGCTCAATATCGCCGGTCATATCGGTGAGAGGATTGGTTCCCTCCTCGTTCTTGGCAAAATACCCGGGGGTCAACTGCTGAATCAGCATATCGTTGGTGACGCCGGTATATCCCAAATTCAAATTGCCGTTCACCAGATTCTGCACAGTCAGACCGTAGAGGTAGGTACCCTGAGAGGTGTAGATCTGCCGCTGGCTGGCGCTGAGGTTATCCCAGATAGTCACCGCACGAAGTCCCGTCGCCGCCAGATAGCGGTTGGTCAACTGAACGAATGCGGAAAAATATTCGTCGTTCTTGAAGTTATTGCCCTGATTGGCGCCGAAGGAGTTGACGGGGATGGTATATCCCAGTCCCGACGGCCCGCTGACAAAGCACTCCTTCTCGGTGGCAGACTGATAGTAATAGTTCATCATCCCGGGTGCCACCTCCAGAAGTGCGGGGCTGATAGTCCAGTTGATGGGGATCTGCCCACGGTATCGGGAGCCGTTGTCCCAGTATTCCTTCATAGCATTCATATTGTACTGGATATTGTCGCCGTCGCTGAAGTAGAAGGCGATGTAGATCTTGTTTTCCAGCTCCGGCATATCGGGCACCGCGTTGATCTTCACGTCCATGTCCCGGGCAAACAGGGAGGGCGAGCAGAAATAGTCAGCAGGCACGCAGGAAAGTCCGTACTGTGCCGCGGTGGTCATCAGCTCCCGCTCCTGACCGTTCCAGCCCATCAGCATAGACTCGCCGGGGGTCAGATCGGCAAAGAATTTCTTCACGATCCGCAGCTCCTGCATATCATCCGAGCTACAGGACAGGTGGATCACCGCCGCACCCGATGCCGCCGCCAGATCGCGCATCTGATGGAAGGTGGGATCCTGAATAAACAACAGCCGTTTGGAGCAATCCTTCCAGTAATGGTTATACAGATAGTTGTATACGTCGATTTTGTCCTCCAGCTTCAGATCGGTCAGATCCTCCACTACGGGCAGATCGATCCCGCGCTTGCGCCACGCCTGGTAGATGCTCTCGGTCAGCGGGATCGCTCCCTTGATGTTGGCAACCGAAGTGGCAAGATTGGCGATGTCCGGGCAAGTCTTTGCCTGACGGGAGGTGTAGATCACCACGCCGGTGATCTCCGAGGCGTACTTTTTTACGATGGCGTCCCGCTCACCGCGGGTCGTCGCCTTGTTGGCGGTGTAACCGTAGACCTTCGCCCATTCCTCTACGCTGTCCACATAGACTGCCATGCGGATTTCCCGCGCGTTCACGTGCCCCTGCAGGCAGGCATATGCGTTCATTTCCTCGACAGTAAGATTACTTCCCACGATCACGTCCAGCTCGCCCGAACCCTCGGGAAAAGTGGGAAAGATTTGCCCTGCTTCCCAGGAAAGTCCTGCAGCAGAGGGAGTCTGCGGAGTCGTAGGATAGGGATACGCCTCCGGTGCCTTGGTGGTGACGCCGGGAGTGGTGGATGCCGCGGCGGTGGTCGTGTCGACAGTCAGCGCTGTGCTTTGGCAGGCAATGACCGAAGGAAGCAGCAATACACCGGTCAACAGCGCACAAGCCATCCGACGGATGGAATTTGAGGCAAAATGGATTTTACGCATGGGACGATTCCTTTCCGATACTGAATATCTCATCCGAAAAACTTCATCTGATTATAACATAGTTCTCTGCATTTTGCAAGCGATCCCGCAAAATTATGCAAACCCTATTGCAAAATCAGGCAAATCGATGTATAATAATGAATAGTAATTCTCCCAATCGAGGCAAACATGGACAAACTACTCACCTTTCCCTATTCGGGCGTGATCTTCAACACACTGACCGTTATCGTCGGTTCGCTGATCGGGCTGGCGTTCAAAAAAGGCTTTCCCAAAAAACTCACCGACGCCGTGATGTGCGGCATCGGACTTTGCACCATCTATATCGGCATTTCGGGCGCTCTCAGCGCGGGATCGGATCCCGAAGCGAATCCCGTCATGCCCATCATCGCCGTTGCGCTGGGCGTACTGCTGGGAACGCTGATCGACATCGACCGCCACCTGACCCGTCTGGGCGATGCGGTAGAGCGGAAATTCTCCAAACAGTCCGCCGCGGACAACAACGAGCATAAAGGCAAGATCGCCGAGGGATTTGTCAGCGCCTGTCTGCTCTTCTGCGTAGGCTCTATGACCATTGTAGGAGGCATCAACGCCGGCGTGTCGGGAGACAACACCCTCTACTTCACCAAGGGTACGCTGGATCTCGTCTCCTCCATCGCGCTCTCGGTCAGTTTTGGTATCGGCGTACTGCTGTCCGCCTCCTTCGTCCTCCTCTTCCAGGGCGGTTTGGTGCTGGCTGCGGGCCTGATCGAGCCCTATCTGACCTCCCATATGATCGCCGAGATGAACTGTGTCGGCAGTCTGCTGATCGTGATTATCGGTCTGAACCTGATGGGCATCACCAAGATCAAGGTCGCAAACTTCCTCCCCGCCATCCTGATCGCTATGCTGCTGGCGATGGTGATGTGATCCCCGATATGCAAGAGGCGCTGCAAAAAGCTCTTGGCAGAAAGAAAGACTATGCCCGAATGGACATAGTCTTTCTTTTTGCCGCTGTTTTTTCAATAATTCTGTTTGATGCAATGTTATCTGAATTTGCACCGATCGAAGTGCCGCTTCTGCCGATTTGGTTTGCAATAATTGTTTCGCGGTTTGCTTTCAGATATTTAACAAGATGGATGATATCAACGGAAAAGTCCATGGACAATTCACGCAATTTTGACTCCGCCATAGGTAGCACCTCGCTTTCGATGATAGTATATCATAACTTCGAGAGTTTGTAAAGAGTGATGCTTGCCCTTGCGGGCAAGTGATGTTATGCTTCGCATAGTGATGTTGCTCCCGTTGGGCGCAGTGATGTGATGTATTCCGCCTCACGCCCAAAGGGCACATCACAAGGCGAAGCCGTCATCACGCAGGTCGTGCGCATCTCGTTCCGCCGGGGCGGAACACATCGTTCCAAAAACGAAAAAGCACTTCTTTCGAAGTGCTTTCAGACTGATGACAAAGCTTACCAAGAAAAATCAAACTATCAATTTGCACAAAGCACAGAAGGCGCCCTTGTGCAAAGGGAGCTGTCGCGAAGCGACTGAGGGATTGTTTTTTACTAATAATTATGCTTTTTTGACACTCCTTCCGTCATTTTCTTGCGAAAATGACGCCTCCCTTTTCACAAGGGAGGCGTTGGATGGATCTGCTTTGTTTATTTTGCTG
>JAFTPF010000037.1 GCA_017463445.1 Clostridia bacterium | reverse complement strand
CATTGGCTTAAAAATGCATACTTTTTTGTGCTCGCGCTCTCCTTCAGTCGCCTTGCGGCGACAGCTCCCTCCCGGAGGGAGCCTCGGGTTTGTGCAACTTTTCAAACAACTTCTTCTCAGGGAGGTTTGTCAGTAGCCTGAGGACGGCGTAAGCCGTCCTGTCAGGGTTGCTATTTGGGAATTATCCGATGCGGGTGGTGAAGCTGAAGCTACCGGAGACTGCTTCGAATACCAGTACGCCGTCTTCCATACCAACGTAGGTGAGACCGTCGGTCTCGATGGTCAGATCGGTGACCGCTTTACCGCCTACCAGGCAATACTGCTCGCCTGCGGCAGGGATGCGGATCTGACCGGTGGTGTTGGCGGGAAGAGAGCAGTTGTAGGTCCACAGGGTGTCCTCATAGGTGGACTCTGCCTTGATGGTACCGTACGCGGAATCGTAGGAAGCCTTGACTGCAAGACGGGCGTCGGGTTGAGGAGCCAGAATGATTCGCTTGTAGCCGGGGATCGAGGGATCGGTGTTGATGCCTGCCATGGAGTCGAACATCCACGCAGCTACTGCACCGTAAGCATAGTGGTTGAAGGAGTTCATGCCCACATCACCGAAACCTTTTTCGATGGTGTAGGAGTTCCAGCGCTCCCAGATGGTGGTGGCACCCTGATCTACAGAGTACAGCCAGGAGGGATTGTCGTGCTGGAGCAACAGGGTGTACGCCAAATCGCTTCTGCCGATCTTGGTCAGAGTGGGCAGGATGATGGCGGTGCCAAGGAAGCCGGTCTGGAGACGGTTTCCGTTGCGCTTGATGTTATCGGTGAGCTGCTTGATGACTGCGTTGACCGAGTCTTCGTCGGGAAGCAGATCCAGATAGAGTGCGTACAGGCAGACAGATTGCTCGTTGCGCTTCAGTTGACCGTTGTCCTTCACGTACTTCTCGATAAAGTATGCCTTTTCAACCTCGTAAAGCTCGAGGTAATCCTTGGCATCGCTGTCCTTGCCAATGGCTTCAGCCATCTCTGCCATCATCAGCGCGTCCCATGCGTAGAAGGCAACTGCCAGCATGGACTGGATCTCGGCATCGTTGGACTCGTATGCCAGCCAGTCACCCCAAACGTTTCGGGGACCGTTCTTGTTGGTGGCACCCAGATAGGAGTCTACATACTTCTGCATAGCCTTCCAGTTATCCTCGATGACGGCGGTGTCACCGTACTGGATATACAGATTGTAGGGAACGATGACACCTGCGTCAGCCCAGCCGGTGCCGCCCCAGTCTGCGCCGCCGTAGTTACCGGTGGGAGCAGTGCCGGGATATGCGCCGTCAGCTCGCTGTGCGTCGCGAAGGTCGGTGAGGAATTTCTCCAAGAAGCTCTTGGAGAATGCCAGATAGGTAGCAGCCTCGGAGAATACCTGGGTATCGGCAGTCCAGCCCATACGCTCGTCACGCTGAGGACAGTCGGTGGGGATGGAGAGATAGTTGGAGTACATACCCCAGAAAATGTTGGAGATCAGCTGATTGACGTCCTTATCGGAGGTCTCCATAGCGCCGGTCTCTTTCTCCACCGAGGTGACTACCTGACCGTCCACGCTGTGGAAGGTAACGGTAGCGGTCGTGGTGATCTCGATGTAGCGGAAGCCGTAGAAGCTGAAGGAGGGATGATAGCTCTCCTTACCGCCGCCTGCCAGGGTGTAGATGGTGGTGGCAGCCGCACTGCGGTAGTTGGCGTTGTAGATGGATCCCTCGGGGCCGTCGTTGCCGCGGGACTTGAGACCGTTGTTGTCGTTGAGGATCTCGCCGTGCTCGATGGTAAGGACTGTGCCTGCAGCACCTTCTACGGTGAATGCCTCCCAGCCTGCGAAGTTCTGACCGAAGTCAACGAGAGCGGTCTCGCCGGGATTCAGGGTGAAGGACTCGTCGCCGTAGGTCTTCAGGACGTTAATCTTACCGTACTGATTGTTGTTGGCACCGGTGGCACCCTTGTAAACGGTGACCGACGCGGGATCGCGGTTCAGATCCTCTCTGACGGTAATGGGAGAGCCCATCCATGCGCAGATGGTGCCGTTAAATTCCTTGTTGACCACGGGGGTTGCCCATTCGCCGTCATTGAAGCCGGGCTTCATCCAAGACTGGTCTATTCTTGCGTCGTAGGTCTCGCCGGTGTAGATGTCGGCAAAGACTACCGCACTCGCCTTGGCGGTCTTCCAAGATGTATCGGTGACGACGGTCTCGGTGGTGCCGTCCGAGTAGGTGAGGATCAATTTCGCCAGGAAGGCGTTGTTCTTACCGAACTTCGCCGCTGCCTGGTCGCTCCACCAGCTGTTGCTGACTACTGCCGAGAGGACATTCTCACCCTCGGTAAGCATCCAGGTGATGTCGGTGGTGGTGTAGAACTTGCGGTCAGCCATTTCGGTAAATCCGGGCTTCAGCTCTACGTATTCTACGGTGCCGTCGGCATACTTTCTGCCGATGCGGTCGCCATTGACGTAGGCCTCGTAAACGCCCAGACCTGCGGTGTAGAGCTTGGCAGAGACCAGACCGCTCTTCACGGTGATGGGCTTACGGAATGCGGGCATAGAGTCGGCGGTGGAGAGGTAGGCGATAAACTCACCGGTTGTGGACTCGGTGCCCATCTTCATCATACCGTCCTGCAGAACGGCGTAGGAGGAGCCTGCAAAGCCGGTTCTGTCACCGGAGAAATCGGTCTCAAAGATCACGTTGCCGTCCGCATCGCGGATGACGATGTTGTCGTAGCGGGCGATCTCCTTATCTTGGGTAGCGTCGGTGTTGTGACGCACGCCGATGTTGGTCAGAGGAATATTTGCGCTGTGGGTGTAGGTAGAAGCCAGGGTCAGATTGTCGGCGTCCTTGCCGAAGTAGGTCTTGATGACCTTGCCGTCTACTTCAATGCGCTCGTGAACGGTCTTGCCGATGACCTCGGTGCCGCTGTAGCCGACTGCGTCGGTTACGTCCACCGCCTGCACGTTTCCGGGGCCGCCGGGATAAGCGGTCCAGTTGCCGCCCGACTTGAAGTGGGGGCGGAGCAGCACTCTGCCGGGGCTGGACTTGGTGTTGACCTGCCACATCACGAAGGTGCCGGTGTCGGACATACCGAAGCAGAAGCCCTGGTTGTCACGGTCGATGATAAAGTCGAAGTCGATGGTGTACTTGGTGCCGGAGTAGAGGGTGGAGGACGCATAGCTGATCCAGTCGGCGTCCTTGAAGGGTCTGGAGCCCAGCAGTCCCATCTCAAAGGTGGCGTCGTCCGAGGTCTTGGAATTGCCCTTGCTGTCCCAGACGGTGACGTTCCAAGTATACTCGGTGGAGGACTGTAGCGTTTCGCCGTCGTAAGCGATGCCTACGGAATCGCTCTTGTCCACCTTTCCGCTGTCCCAGACGGTGGTGTCGCCGTTCTTGACTACGATCTGATAAGCGGACTGGAGCCAGCCCATCTCGTCGGACTGCACCTTCCAGCTGAATACGGGGGTGCTGTCGTCAATGCCGACGGGATTCTTCAGATCCTCGGTCAGCATATCATAAATGGTTGCATTTGATGTGTCGTTGTTCATAGGTCCTCCGGGGGTGTTGGTGTTTGTGGTAGCGGTCGTAGTGCCTGCAGACCCCTCACTCTTGTTACAAGCCAGAAGGGCAAGGCTTGATGTCAGCATGGAGACGCAGAGTAAACCGCTGATGAATCGCTTCATCTGATCACCTCATAATGAATTATTTGGTCGATTATAAACCATTGTTCACATTATAGCATAAAAAAACAGTTCTGTCACTTGTTATTTTTGCGCTTTTTTTCTAAAAGACTTGCTTTTTTTGCGAAATTGTTGTATAATCAATAATATCATAGGGACTCACGGAAAGGAGACTATCCCAATGGATCAAATGAATCCCAAATATCAAGCCCTGTTTACCCCGTGGAAAATAGGCAACGTAGAGATCAAAAACCGTATTGTCATGTGCCCCATGGGCGGCACGTCCCTCTTCGGCTGGTTCGAGCTCACCGGTTGCGGATTTGACGAGGAGGCGGCCAAGCTCTTCCTGGAGCGCGCCAAGAACAACGTGGGTCTGATCATCCCCGGCATCGCGCCTCTGCGTGACACCTTCTGGGGCAAGTGGCTCTGGCAGAACCCCAAGATGTTCAAGGAGCTGAAGGTCTTTATGGACGAGATTCACAAGACCGGCGCCAAGCTCTTTATCCAGCTTACCGCAGGCATGGGCAGAAGCTGGGCGATCACCGAGCTGGTAGGCCCCCTGCACAAGAAAAAGTTCACCCGTGTCATCATCAAGCCCATTATCGATACCAGCCACGAGCTGGCGTCTCCCAGCCCTCAGCCTGCCCGCTGGGCACCCGACATCGAATGTCCCGAGATCACCAAGGAGCAGATCCACGAGATCATCGAGGCCTTCGCCAAGACCGCCAAGCTCTGTATGGACGCGGGCGTGGACGGCGTGGAGGTACACGCAGTACACGAGGGCTATCTGCTGGATCAGTTTGCCATCGAATTCTTCAACAAGCGTACCGACGAGTACGGCGGCTCCTTCGAAAACCGCTACCGCTTCGCCGCAGAGGTGGTACAAGCCATCAAGAAGGAGTGCGGTGCTGACTTCCCCGTATCGCTCCGTTACTCGGTCGAGTCTAAGCTGAAGGGCTTTGCCGAGGGCATCGTCCCCGGTGACGACGCTAAGGAAATGGGCAGAAATATGGAAGAGTCCGAGCGTGCGGCGAAGTATCTGCAGGACGCAGGCTACGATATGCTGAGCTGCGATAACGGTACCTACGACAGCTGGTACTGGGCGCATCCGCCTATGTATATGCCCCAGAACTGCAATCTGGAGGACGTTGCCCACATCAAGCAGTTTGTGGACGTTCCCGTGATCTGCGCAGGTCGTATGGAGCCCGACGTTGCGGCAGAAGCCATCGCCGCAGGAAAGATCGACGCTATGGGCGTTGCCCGTCAGTTCTTGGTGGATCCCGAGTGGATCACCAAGCTGATTGAGAACCGTCTGGAGGACATCAAGCCCTGCATTTGCTGTCATAGCGGCTGCTTTAACTTCTCCTCCTCCAAGGGACATTACAACACCCAAGCTCTTCCCGATACCATGGGACTTGCCCGTTGTGCCCTCAATGCCGAGACGATGCAGTCGAAGAAGCACTACATCGAGCCTGCCAAAAAGCAGAAGAAGATCGCCGTCATCGGCGGCGGCATCGGCGGTATGGAATCGGCGCTGGTGCTGGCAAAGCGCGGACACAAGGTTACGCTGTACGAGAAGTCGGGTGAGCTGGGCGGCGTGTTCATCGCGGCGGCGGCTCCCTCCTTCAAGGAGAAGGATCGTGCGCTGATCACATGGTACAAGCGTGAGTTGACCAAATATCCCTCCATCGAGGTGAAGCTGAACACCGAGGTCACCGACGCAAGGTCGCTGGATGCAGACGAGGTGATCGTGGCTACCGGTTCGGTGGCAAACCGCATTCCCGTTCCCGGCGCAGATCGTGCGATCCAGGCGGTAGACTTCCTCCTCGGAAAGGCTCCCGTTGGCGAGAGGGTGGTCATCATCGGCGGCGGTCTGACCGGCTGTGAGATCGCCTACGAGCTCTATCTGCAGGGCAAGAAGCCCGCCATCGTGGAGATGCAGGACGACCTGATCACCACTCCCGGCATCTGCCTTGCCAACACCTCCTTCCTCCGCGACTTCTTCAAGGCCAACAAGGTTCCCGTTCATCTGGAGAGCGGCGTGAAGGAGATCAAGGACGGCGTAGTTACTATCGCCGACAAGGACGGTAACACTTCCGAGATCCCCGCGGATTCCGTGATCCTCTCGGTGGGCTACAAGCCCGCCCCCATCGCTAAGAAATCGGGCAAAGTCCACATCATCGGCGACGCCGCCAAGGTCGGCAACCTCCGCACCGTCATCTGGGGCGCCTGGGATATCTGTATGAAGATCTGATACGGGGTTCTACCCCGCACCCCGGTCGCTTTCTTGAAAGAAAGCGACGCAAAGAACTTCTATAAAACGCCGCAAATCCTTGCGGCGTGGAGAAGGGTATGGAAAATGTGATAGCAGAACGAACTCCTCTGCGTCAAAAAATTTGATTGCAGCAAAAACGGCGCATATTTTATCACGATTTGCACCAAGGATAGACAGGAGATTCTCTCTACGATTGTAGGGGACGGCGCCCTCAACTCCCGCGATTACGGTTGACAAAAATTGGAGCAATCGTAGAAAAATACATTATTTCAAGCAACAGCATCAAAGATGTTACCATCGACCGATACGTGATTATGCCCGATCATATTCATATGATTGTAATTCTGCATTCATCGCATGATGGAAACGATGCGGAATTTGAAGGAGACGGGACGTCGAGGGCGCCGTCCCCTACAAATGCCAAGATACCTCGGTTGGCCGCTGCTTTGAAGCGGTTGTGCAACAAAGAATTAGGGGAAAATATTTTCCAGCGGTCTTATATGGATCATATCATTCTCAATCGTGCGGATTACGAAGAAAACGTGCGCTATATGTATGATAATCCCAAACACTGGCTGTATAATCACCGGATCCAACCCCAACAATAATCATCAATGAAAGGAAATATCCAAAATGATTCTTACCAAAGAACAACAAGCCATTCTGGACGGCTCCAAGGGCGAGACTATGGCGAAGGTCATGAAGACCCTCGTGATGTACGGCGACGCCTTCGGTGCAGAAAGAATGGTCCCCGTTACCTCTAAGTACAACCATCTGGTGACCTCCTTCGGTCTGAAGATGATGAAGCCCGTCTTCAACCTGATGCAGGAGCTGATCGACGCAGGCGTTACCTCCGAGCAGAAGTTCTCGGTGGACCCCCGTCCGCTGGATAAGAACGTCCCCGCAAACTTCCTGCAGAAGCTGATCTTCAACAAGTTCATGTACTCGACCCAGGACTTCTACGAGGGTCAGCTCAAGGAGCTGGGACTGCTGGCCGACGACGCCTTCACCTGCACCTGCTATATGGACGAGGTAGGCAATAAGCCTCAGAAGGGCGAGGTTCTGTCTTGGGCAGAATCCTCCGCCGTTGTCTACGCCAACTCCGTGCTGGGCGCACGATGCAACCGTAACTCGGGCATCATCGACATTATGGGCTCCATCGCAGGATGCGTGCCCGAATTTGGTCTGCTCACCGATGAAGGCAGAAAAGCCACCTGGATCGTGGAGATCAAGACTACCCAAAAGCCCGAGGCGCAGCTGCTGGGCTCTGCAATCGGTATGAAGGTCATGGAAGCCGTTCCTTATGTGAAGGGGCTGGACAAGTGGATCGGTACCGAACTGAACGATGCCGCTTGCACCTATCTGAAGGACTTCGGTGCGGCTACCGCCTCCAACGGTGCGGTTGGTCTGTATCATATCGCAAACCTCACTCCCGAAGCGGTAGAGCAGGGCGAAGCCCTCATCGCAGAAGGCGCACAGGTCTACGTTATCGATGACGCCGAGCTGGAGAGAGTGTACAAGTCCTACCCCGTGATCTGGAAGAATCCCGACGCAAAGCCCAAGCTCTGCTTTATGGGATGCCCCCACATGAGTCTGGAGCAGCTCAAGTCCTGGACCGACAAGGTGGAAGCTTCTCTGAAGGAAGCCGGCAACAAGAAGGTGGTTATTCCCACTGTCTTCACTGCCTCTCCCGCCGTTCTGCGCGAGTTCGAGAAAACCGAGTACGCCGCCAGACTGAAGGCGACCGGTGTCATCACCTCTTACATCTGCCCGCTGATGTACATGAACAACCCCCTGTGTGCGAAGATGCCGGTCATCACCTCTTCCAATAAGCTTCGCACCTATACCACCTCTCGTTATTACACCGACGACGAGATTCTCATGCAGATCACCAAAGGAGGCGTAAACTGATGAAAGTATTCAAAGGACGGGTGGTAGCACCCGGAACGGTCACCGCTGAGGCGCTGGTCTCTCACGGCGGTCTGAACACCCTTGCATCCTTCCAGAAGGCGCTCCAGTTCGGCGACAAGACCGCCACCTGCGGCGACCAGAACAATCCCGATCTCTACGGTAAGCAGATGCTGGGTAAGGCACTTTGCCTGCCCATGACCATCGGCTCCACCACCGGCGGTCTGGTGCTCTACTGTGCTTGTGCGATGAAGCGGCAGCCCGCTTGTATGCTCTTCTCCAAGCCCATCGACTCCCTCGCCGCGGCAGGCGCGATCCTCGCCGACGTGTGGGTGGACGACGTGACTATGCCCGTTGTGGACAGCCTGGGCGACGAGTTTTTGGACTACGTCAAGGACGGCATGACCATCACCGTCAAAGACGGCGGCGAGGTTGTAGTGGAATAAATGATTTTCTCGGGGGCTTTTGGTAAAAAGCCCCCGAACCCCCAAAAACTTTTGAAAAAGCATCACCGGGAAATAGAAGATGGAGAATGAATTTGCGAAAAGAAAGCCGACAAGGCTTCAATAATATGATTACAACAACGCCGCCGTTTATTTCATAACGATATGCACGGAGAACAGGAGATGTATTTTATCTCGCGTCGGCCCCTACAAGGCAACATTCGACTGTCTCGCGGTTTGTATCAACATTCAAGCGTTTTTGCAACAAAGAATACGGCGAGAACATTTGGCAACGCGGTTTTTTTGATCACATCATTCGTGATCGTGAGGATTATGAAGAACACGTCAAGTATATCCTCGAAAATCCAATCCGTTGGCAATACGAAAACTCTATTTCGAGGTGAGTCTATGAACGAACGGCTTCGCTCCGCCCACAAGCATTGTACCCGCAACCAAGACGCTCTGTCAAAGAGCGAGATCTGCGGCTGTTTCTACTGCCAAAACATTTATTCTCCCGACGAGATCACCGATTGGCTGAACGAAGGCTGCGGCACCGCGCTTTGTCCCCGCTGCGGCGTGGATGCGGTGATCGGCGAGAATTTGGGGTATCCCATCTCGAAGGAATTTTTGAGCCAAATGCACGAGTATTGGTTTGCTTCCAAGGACAAAACTTGACAGAAAACAGCCCGACGAGTATTCGTCGGGCTGTCAGGCTACTGACAAACCTCCCTGAGAAGAAGTTGTTTGAAAAGTTGCACAAACCCGAGGCTCCCTCCGGGAGGGAGCTGTCGCCGCAAGGCGACTGAAGGAGAGCGCGAGCACAAAAAAGTATGCATTTTTAAGCCAAT
>JAFTPF010000036.1 GCA_017463445.1 Clostridia bacterium | reverse complement strand
GTTCTGCAGATCGGTCCCAACAAGGGCGAGAAGGTTCCGAAGGAGCTGGCAGCGATCCTGCAGGCAAACAGCAGAATCAATCCTGCTGACATCGACCTGTCCAAGGTCGACTACGATGTTGACGTGCTGGTCATCGGCGGCGGCGGAGCAGGTACTTCCGCAGCAATCGAGGCTGACAACAACGGCGCAAAGGTTATGATCGTGACCAAGCTCCGTATGGGCGACGCCAACACCATGATGGCAGAGGGCGGCATTCAGGCTGCCGATAAGCCTAACGATTCCCCCGCAATTCACTACGTAGACGCATTCGGCGGCGGTCACTTTGCCGCAAAGCCCGAACTGCTCTATCGCCTTGTCAACGAGGCGCCCGATGCCATCCAGTGGCTCAACGATCTGGGTGTGGAGTTTGATAAGATGCCCGACGGCACTATGGTCACCACCCACGGCGGCGGCACCTCCAGAAAGAGAATGCACGCCGCAAAGGACTACTCCGGCGCAGAGATTATGCGTACTCTCCGTGACGAGGTCCTCAACAGAGGCATTCCCGTAGTTGATTTCACCGCCGCTATCGAGCTGATTCTGGACGAGAACGGCAAGGCAGCAGGCGCAGTTCTGATGAACATGGAAACCAAGGAACTGCTGATTGCAAAGGCAAAGACCGTGGTCATCGCAACCGGCGGCGCAGGCAGAATGCACTATCAGGGCTTCCCCACCTCCAACCACTACGGTGCTACCGCAGACGGTCTGGTGCTGGGCTACCGCGCAGGCGCGAAGCTGCTGTACGCCGACACTCTCCAGTATCACCCCACCGGTGCCGCATATCCTCAGCAGATCTTCGGCGCGCTGGTTACCGAGAAGGTTCGTTCTCTGGGTGCTAAGCTGGTCAATGTCAACGGCGAAGTCTTCCTGCATCCGCTGGAGACCCGTGACGTATGCGCATCCTCGGTTATCCGTGAGTGCCGCCGCGGCAACGGCGTTCCCACCGAGCAGGGCGAGGGCATCTGGCTGGATACTCCCATGATCGAGCTGAAGAACGGCGAAGGTACCATCGAAAAGCGCATTCCTGCAATGATGCGTATGTTCGGCAAGTACGGTATTGACATTCGCAAGGAGCCCATCCTGATCTACCCCACTCTGCACTACCAGAACGGCGGTCTGGACATCACTGCCGACGGTATGACCACCAACATCGAGAACCTGTACGTTGCAGGTGAGGCAGTGGGCGGTATCCACGGACGCAACCGTCTGATGGGCAACTCTCTGCTGGATATCATCGTCTTCGGCAGAAACGCGGGTAAGAACGCTTCCGCTAAGTCTAAAGGCGTAGAGGTTGGCGAGCTGACCCTGTCCCACGTGGACGCATTCGCTAAGGAAATGTCTGACGCGGGCATCAAGACCGATGTTGTATCTCCCAAGCTGCTTCCCAACTATACGAAGCAGCAGTCTATTTGACAGTATAAGATAGAAAGGTCTTGATATCATATGAATTTATTTGGCGGAGTTATCTCCATCAGCAATATTTCCACGCTGTTGTTCGTGGTATTTGCAGTTCTGATGGTTGGTTATGCCCTTGGCAGAATCACCATTAAGGGCATCTCCCTTGGAGATGCGGGCGTGTTTATCATCGCACTCCTGTTCGGCGCACTGTTCTTCAGCGTCGGGGATGCAGGGCTCGTTTTCAGCGGATCGCAAAAGCCCTACGACTTTTCCAGTGGGCTTTCGCTGATTGAAAGCTTGGGTCTGGTCCTCTTCGTGACTTCGGTCGGCTTTATCGCAGGACCCAAATTTTTCGGTAATTTCAAAAGAAACTTTAAGTCCTACGTGATGATCGGTCTGATCATCATCATTGCAGGCGGACTTGCTGCCGCAGGCTGTATCGCGCTGGGCGAGGTGCTGGGATATGGCGGAAATATCGAAGAGCAGGACGGCTTCGTTGCCATGATCGTCGGTCTGCTTTCCGGCTCTCTGACCTCCACCCCCGCTTTCTCGGCGGCAAAGTCTACCGTTGCAGAAAACTATCAGGCACTGGTTTCGGTAGGCCACGGCATTGCCTACATCTTCGGTGTAATCGGCGTGGTTCTCTTCGTTCAGCTGATCCCCAAGCTTTCCAAGGCGAATATGGAAGAGGAGAGAGCTAAGCTGGTCGTCAAAGAAGAAGGCGAGAAGAAGTCCTTTGTCGGCAAGCTCTTTGAGATCGACCATATGGGCATCGCGGCGTTCTCGCTGGCTGCCATTCTGGGTACGCTCATCGGACAGATCAAGATCCCGCTCTCGGGCGACGGTCTGGACGGCACCTGCTTCTCTCTGACTACCACCGGCGGTTGCCTCCTGGTCAGCCTGATCATGGGTCATTTCAGTCGGATCGGTAGAGTCAGCATCATGCCCGCATCGGGTACCTTGAAGCTCTTCAGAGAGCTGGGGCTGGTTCTCTTCTTGGTAGGCGCAGGCATCCCCGGCGGTGCGGAATTCGTCGAAAACTTTGATGCGATGTACTTTGTATACGGTATCATCATGACGATCGTTCCGATGGTCGTGGGCTTCCTCTTTGCCAAGTATGTGCTGAAGCTGAGCCTGCTCAACAATCTGGGCTCGATCACCGGCGGTATGACTTCCACTCCCGCACTGGGTACACTCATCGGTACCGCTGGCACCGAGGATGTGGCGGCGGCATATGCCTCCACCTACCCGATCGCGCTGATCGCAGTGGTTCTGGTCTCCCAGTTCCTGATCATACTCTTCTAAACTTGTTCTGAAAGGAGAAAAGCACTATGCAGATGAATTCCGTTTCCATTCTGACCGTGCAAAGACTTCCCAGTTACCTGCACTACTTAAAAGGGCTGGCGGCGGGAAACGTCCCAACGGTCTCTGCCACGGTGATCGCCGAGGCATTGGGACTCAACGACGTGCAGGTCCGCAAGGATCTGGCATCGGTGAGCAAGGGCGGCAGACCCAAGGTCGGGTATGTCACCACCGAGCTCATCCACGACATCGAGCTTTTCTTAGGATACCACAATACCAACCGCGCCATTTTGGTGGGTGTGGGCAATCTGGGCAGAGCACTGCTCAGCTACGAGGGCTTTGCCCAGTACGGACTCCACATCGAGGCAGGCTTTGACCTCTCTCCCGACGTGTGCGGGCGAGAGGTCGCCGGAAAGCCGGTCCTGCCTATTTCCGAAATGGAGGGCTACTGCCGTCGGGAGAATATCCGTATGGCAGTGCTCACCGTTCCCGCGGTGGCGGCACAGACGGTCTCGGAGCAGCTGCTGTCCTGCGGCATCCGCGCCATCTGGAGCTTCGCTTCCGCTCATCTGCAGGTGCCTGCAGGCGTGCTGGTGCGCTATGAAAACATGGCGACCTCACTGGCGATCCTCTCCAACCATCTGGCAGAGACGCTGGAGCCCTGTGACGGTGAGTAAACAACAAATCAATTGAAATCTATTTCCGTAGGAGACTGCAACCAATGGCAGCATACAAAGATTTAACCAAAGAAGAACTTTTGACGCTCAAGGCAGAGCTTGCCGCGAAGTATAAAGAATACCAGGCGATGGATCTGACCCTGAACATGGCACGGGGAAAGCCCAGCGTAGAGCAGCTGAACCTGTCCATGGGTATGATGGACGTTTTGAACGGCGAGTGCGATCTCACCTGTGAGGACGGTACCGATTGCCGTAACTACGGCGTGCTGGACGGCATCGCTGAGGCAAAGGAACTGCTTGCCGATATGATGGAAGTGGCTCCTGCAAACGTTATCATCTACGGTAACTCCAGCCTGAACGTGATGTACGATACCATCTCCCGCAGTGTGACCCACGGCGTAATGGGCAGCACCCCTTGGTGCAAGCTGGATAAGGTGAAATTCCTTTGCCCCGTTCCCGGCTACGACCGTCATTTTGCTATCACCGAGTATTTCGGCGTGGAGATGATCAATATCCCCATGACTCCCGAAGGACCCGATATGGATCTGATCGAGAAACTGGTATCCGAGGATGATTCCATCAAGGGTATCTGGTGCGTGCCGAAGTACTCCAACCCCCAGGGCTATTCCTACTCTGACCAGACCGTTCGCCGTATGGCACGTCTGGAGCCTGCCGCTCCCGACTTCCGTATCTACTGGGACAACGCTTACTGTGTACACCATCTTTACGATGACCGTCAGGATCATCTCGTCGAGATCCTTGCCGAGTGTAAGAGAGCAGGGAACCCCGATCTGGTGTATAAGTTCGCGTCTACCTCCAAGATCAGCTTCCCCGGCTCGGGTATCGCCGCCATCGCAACCTCTCAGAACAACCTGGAGGACATTAAGAAGCAGCTTGCCCATCAGACCATCGGTCACGACAAGGTAAACCAGCTGAGACATGTTCGCTTCTTCGGCGATATCCACGGTATCGTGGAGCATATGCGCCGACACGCCGACATCCTCCGTCCCAAGTTTGAGATGGTGGAAGAGACGCTGGAGCGCGAGCTGGGCGGTTTGGAGATCGGCTCCTGGACCAACCCCTGCGGCGGTTACTTCATCTCCTTTGATTCCCTCCCCGGATGTGCAAAGAAGATCGTTGCCCGTTGCAAGAAGGCAGGCGTGGTGATGACAGGTGCGGGTGCCACCTATCCTTATGGCAAGGATCCGCAGGATAGCAACATCCGTATCGCTCCCTCTTATCCTCCCTTGAACGACCTGAAGCTGGCGGCAGAAATTTTTGCCCTCAGCGTCAAGCTCTGCTCGGTGGAGTATTACCTGGAAAACAATTGACCCTACGGGTTGCCGAAGGATTTTTCGGCAACCCTATCGTTGGTTAGATGCAACGCTTCGAAATCAACTCCGCTGTCGTAGGGCGGGGGCTTGCTCCCGCCGCCCGCGTAAGTTTGAATCATCCGGCGATTTCACATTCCATGGGAATTGCTTATGGCTATTCAATCAATTTCGGTAATAACCCAAACGGCGGGAGCAAGCCCCCGCCCTACGATGCGAAGGATGAGCAATCTCATCCTGTTTACTATATTGTATACAGTTATCATATATTCACGGCAAATGCCGCCTTAAAATTAAGAAAGGAATTTTGCGTAATGTATAAGATTCTTACCATGAAAGCGCTGAATCCCACCGTCATGCAGATGGAGATCGAAGCTCCCCTGGTTGCCCGCAAGGCACAGCCCGGTCAGTTCATCATCCTGCGTGTGGACGAGGACGGCGAGCGCATCCCGCTGACCGTTGCAGGCACCGATCCCTCCAAAGGCGCGGTGAAGATCATCTTCCAGATCGTGGGTGCTACTACTTACAAGCTCTCTCTCAAGAACGAGGGTGAGTCCATTCAGGACTTTGTTGGCCCTCTGGGCAGACCCACCGAGCTGGAGGGTCTGAAGAAAGTGGCGATCGTTGGCGGTGGCGTAGGCTGTGCCATCGCGCTCCCCATCGCCGAGAAGCTCCACCAGATGGGCTGTGAGGTTCACTCCTACGTTGGCTTTAGAAACAAGGATCTGGTGATTCTGGAGGACGAGTTCAAAGCGGCTTCCACCAAGATGACCGTGATGACCGACGACGGTAGCTACGGCAGAAAGGGCGTTGTGACCGTTCCGCTGCAGGAGGCGCTGGAGGCAGGCGAGGCTTACGATGAAGTGATCACCATCGGTCCTCTGATTATGATGAAATTCGTGGTTGCTACCACCAAGCCCTTTGGCGTGAAGACCACCGTCTCCATGAACCCCATTATGATCGACGGTACCGGTATGTGCGGCGGCTGCCGACTCACCGTTGGCGGCAAGACCAAGTTCGCTTGCGTAGACGGTCCCGACTTCGACGGCTTTGAAGTAGACTTTGACGAAGCAATGTCCCGTGGTGCATCCTACCGTGATTTCGAGAAGCATGCTTACGACGAGGCTTGCAATCTCTTCCAGAAGGAGGTACAGTAAGATGCCGAATATGTCTCTCAAAAAGAATCCCATGCCCGCACAGGAGCCCAAGGTTCGTGCGCGCAATTTTAAGGAAGTTGCTCTCGGTTACACCGAGGAGCAGGCAATCGACGAGGCAAACCGCTGTCTCAACTGTAAGAACCCCCTCTGTGTGAAGGGATGTCCTGTCAGCGTACCGATCCCTCAGTTTATCAAGAAGATCCAGGAAAAGGACTACGAAGGCGCATACCAGGTGATCTCCCTCACCTCCTCTCTTCCCGCGGTCTGCGGACGCGTTTGCCCCCAAGAGACCCAGTGTGAGGCAAAATGTATCCGCGGTATCAAGGGTGAGAGCGTTGCCATCGGCCGCCTGGAGCGTTTCGTGGCAGATTACCACAACGAGAACGCTACCGAGGCTCCTATGGCTCCTGCGTCTAACGGACACAAGGTAGCCATCGTCGGCTCCGGCCCCGCAGGTCTGACCTGTGCAGGCGACCTTGCCAAGAAGGGCTACGACGTCACCGTATTCGAGGCGTTCCACCTTGCCGGCGGCGTTCTGGTGTACGGTATTCCCGAGTTCCGTCTGCCCAAAGCTATCGTGCAGAAGGAAGTAGATACCCTGAAGGCACTGGGCGTGAAGGTCGAGACCAACATGGTCATCGGCAAGACCCTGACCATCGACGAGCTGATGGAGGAGTACGGCTTTGAGGCAGTCTTCGTAGGTTCGGGCGCAGGTCTGCCCCGCTTCATGCGCATCCCCGGCGAGTCTCTGAAGGGCGTATACTCCGCCAACGAGTTTCTGACCCGTAACAACCTGATGAAGGCGTACCGTGACGACGCTACCACCCCCATCCTGCGTGCCAAGAAGGTAGCAGTGGTTGGTGGCGGTAATGTAGCAATGGACGCCGCTCGTACCGCGCTGAGACTGGGTGCCGAAGAGGTTTCCATCGTTTACCGCCGTTCGCTGGATGAGCTTCCCGCTCGTAAGGAAGAGGTTGAGCACGCAATGGAGGAGGGCATCAACTTCCGCCTCTTGAACAATCCCGTAGAAATCCTGGGCTACAATAATCCCGACGACAAGCGCGATCCCAAGAACGGTTCTGTCATCGGCATGAAGTGCATCAAGATGGAGCTGGGTGAGCCCGACGCATCCGGTAGACGCTCTCCCGTAGAGGTTTCCGGCAGTGAGTTCGTGCTGGATGTGGACTGCGTAATCATGTCCATCGGCACCTCCCCCAACCCCCTGATCACGGACACCACAGCAGGACTTGAGGTCAACCGCTGGGGTGGTATCATCGTTACCGAAGAGACCGGCGCAACCACCAAACCCGGCGTTTACGCCGGCGGCGACGCCGTCACCGGTGCCGCTACCGTAATCCTTGCCATGGGCGCAGGCAAAACCGCCGCCGCCGCCATTGACAAGCAGATCATGGGTGAATAAATAAGTGTATTCGAGACTCCGTCTCGAGCTCTGCCAAAGAAACTTTTTGAAAAAATGTTCGTTGGAATCTTCAAAAACTTCTATTAAGGACGGCAAATACTTGCCGTCCTTAGTCTGTCGATAAAGTATAAATTTAGAATGCCGCCAGCCAAGGAATGGGGTAGGAGGTTTGGATCCCCTTCCTCCAGTTGTCATGGAGATCTTTTCGACAAGCTGAAATCCCAACCGTCGGTCGGGATTGGTTCCTTTGAAAAGCCAAGTAGTTTCCACAAACAAAGAACGCCGACGAATGCACGTCGGCGTTTTGCAACAAGAACGGGGAGCATTATTCGGATTCGTTAGACTTCGGTTGAGCAGAGGTATCCGGTTGCGAACGGAACGCATTCAAGATTGACGAACAGACGTATTTTTCTATTCGTTTCGTGTCTTCGGCGATCCACTTGGTCTGTTCGATGGTTTTACCGATTCCGTACAGAATAAGTGAAAAGATCCAAGACATCGACAGCCCGAAGGTCAGTACAAAAAAGCCGATCACCATCCCACCGATACCTTGAATGAGCAAGGCTATTCCGGATAACAGCGAGCCAATGGAGCCGAGGGCGCAGAGGAGTTTTGCCAGCATTTTGAGTTGACGTCCCGGATTTTGAAACATTATAATACCTCCTGAAAATAAAAAGTGCGCCAGCTGAAGCTGACGCACAAAAAACGCAACTCGGTTGTCGCCAAACAAACTGAATCTACCCCAAAGTGTGCAGAAGCGAGCGTGCATTTTTATCAAAATAAAAATACACACTGGGGGAACAAATTATTCAGTTCGTTTGGTATTTTCATTATAGCACATTCTTTCGCAAAATGCAATAGCCAAATTCAAATATCTTTCGCCATACAAAAATGTAAAAAAATGAGTATTTCCGTGCGGTTACTGCCTGAAAAACGGCTTTCCAGCACTCCGACCAAAAAAACGGAGTGCTTTTTCATTATTTTATGCCGCTCACCAAAAGATAGGACTTGCTTTTTTGTTCGTTTTATGCTACAATAGATGTCGTATGATCTTCTTTTGCGGCGAATGCTCGCGCTTTTTGCCGAAAGAAGGCGCTCAATCATCAAAGGATTCAAAAAGGACTAAAAATATGGAACTTTGGATCATATCTCTGATTCTTCTCCCATTTATTATAGCGGTCGCGCAATTCCTGATCCGCTCCGACCGTATTCGGAAGGTGCTGACCTACGGCGGCAGTGGGCTGATTATGGCAACCGCCCTCACCCTCGCCGTACTTTGGTATATGAAGGGGCAGGACACGCTCAGCCTTCCCAATGCGAACGGACTTCTCACCGAAGCCATCGTCCCCTATATCGGCTACGGTATGCTGGGCGTGGAGCTTCTCTTGATGTGCGTGGTGGTGTGGCTGTCGGTGAGGTATAAGAAATTCCTCATCGCCCTGCTGTCAATGGCGCAGACCGGTCTGATGTGCTGGCTGGAGCTGTCCGGCAAGATCCACGAAAGCGCGGGAGTCATCTATCTTGACCGTCTCTCTCTGCTGATGTGCCTGATCATCGCCGTGGTGGGCGGGCTCATCTGCATCTACGCCCTCGGCTATATGAAGGATTATCACCATCATCATACCGAGTTTGGCGATCGCAGACCCTTCTTCTTTGCAATGCTCTACATCTTTTTGGGCGCCATGTTCGGACTGGTGCTGTCCGGCTCGCTGGTCTGGATCTATTTCTTCTGGGAGATCACCAGCATCATCTCGTTCCTGCTCATCGGTTATACCAAGGAAGAGCAGGCAATCAAAAATTCCTTCCGCGCTCTTTGGATGAATCTGTTGGGCGGTGCCGCCTTTGCGGCAGCCATCGCCTATTGCGCGTTGACATTGCATTCCGTTAATCTGCAGGTGTTGCTGGCTCGTCCCGCCGGAAAGATCGGGATCATGGTCTTTCTCCTCGCCTTTGCCGCACTGACCAAATCGGCGCAGATTCCCTTTTCCAAGTGGCTTCTGGGGGCGATGGTGGCGCCCACGCCCAGCTCCGCGCTATTGCACAGTGCAACCATGGTGAAGGCGGGTGTGTATCTCCTGCTTCGTCTGTCCCCCGTAATGGGTGGGCAGGTCACCGGCGTAATGGTGCAAGCGGTGGGCGGGCTCACCTTCTTCATCGCCAGCATGATCGCCATCACTCACAGCGACGGCAAACGGGTGTTGGCTTGGTCCACCGTCTCCAATCTCGGTCTGATTACCGCCTGCGCAGGTGTCGGCACCGCCGAGACGGTCTGGGCAGGCGTGATCCTGCTGATCTTCCACGCCGTATCCAAGGCACTTTTGTTCCAGACGGTAGGTGCCGTGGAACACGCCATCGGCAGTCGGAATATCGAAGATATGCACGGTCTGTTCCGCCGTCAGCCCGGACTTGCATCCGCGCTGATCATCGGCATCGCAGGAATGTTCCTTGCGCCCTTCGGTATGCTGATCGCCAAATGGGAGGCACTGACCTCCTTCCTGAACGCAGGCGGCATCAGCGTGCTTCTGGTGATCCTCGTGGCCTTCGGCAGTGCCACCACTATGGTCTACTGGACGAAATGGCTGATCAAGCTGCTGGCAGTTCCTGCAGGTACCCGTCGTGAGGACGATCACACCGAAAACTCTCAATGGATGTCGCTGGGCTGTCATATGCTGCTGATGCTCATCCTCTGTGCCGCATATCCCTTCTTCTCGGACGGCTTCGTCACGCCCATGCTGGGCGAGCTGGGCTTTGCGGATGCACACCAGCTGCTCTCGCTTCCCGACCGGGTGGTGATGATCTGCCTTCTCGCCGCCGTGTTTGCGATCCCCGCGCTGGCAAGGATCCTGTCGAAAAAGGTACATATTGAACAGAGCCCGCTGTATATGTCGGGCGTCAACGAGGGCGACCACCGTCATTATGAGGACTCCTACGGTCATCCCAAAAAGATGTATCTGTCAAATTGGTATCTGACCGAGCTGTTCGGTGAGCAGAAACTATATAGACCCGTCGCTTGGGCGACGGTAGTCGTGATCGTCGTATGCTTTATCCTGACCTATGGAGGTGCGTTCTGATGATATACCTGTACCGCATTCTCTCTATGTTGGCATACGTTCTGCTGGCGCCCTTTGTGGGCGGCTTTCTGGCGGGGCTTGACCGCAAGCTGTCCGCCCGTATGCAGGGACGGATAGGTCCCCCTCTGCTCCAGCCCTTCTACGATCTGGCGAAGCTCTTCAAAAAGCAGGTGCTGGCTGTCAGCCGCTATCAGTTTATGATGGTCGCCTCCTTCTTGACAATGGTGATAGGCACCGGCACACTTTTTTTCGGCGGATTTGACCTCTTGCTGGTCTTCTTCGTCTTGACTACCGCTTGCATGTTCTTCGTGCTGGCGGCAACCGTCACCAACTCTCCCTACGCCGAGCTGGGCGCACAGCGGGAGCTGATTCAGATGCTTTCCTACGAGCCCATGATCCTGCTGACCGCCGTAGGCTTCTATATGGTAAACGGCTCCTTCCGCGGCGTAGACGTGTTCTACACAGGTACACCTGCGATCGTCCGATTACCCGGCGTGTTCATCGGTCTGCTCTTTATTCTGACCATCAAATTTCGCAAATCTCCCTTCGATCTGTCCACCTCTCACCACGCTCATCAGGAGCTGGTCAAGGGAGTTACCACCGAGTTTTCGGGTGTGCTGATGGGCATGGTAGAGCTTTCCCACTGGTACGAAAACGTCTTCCTGTTGGGACTGGTGGCACTCTTCTTCGTCAGCTCGGCATGGTGGAGCAGCCTCCTTGCCGTCGGCGCAGTCTTACTGGTTTGGTTTCTGGAGATCCTCATCGACAACACCTCTGCCCGCGTGAAGTGGAACCATATGCTCTATTCCGCATGGATCGTCACCGCCGTATGCGGCGGTGGCAATCTGCTGGTGCTGGAGATCATCCGGATGCTTTTCTGATTTTCCGAAAGGAATGAACTCGTATGCCTAAATTTACTAAATCTCCGTGGGTCATGCATTACGACGGTAGCAGCTGCAACGGCTGCGACATCGAGGTGTTGGCAAGTATGACCCCACTCTACGATATCGAGCGTTTGGGTGTCGTCAACACGGGCGATCCCCGTCAGGCGGACATCCTGCTGATCACGGGCGGTATCAACTATTACAACGAATCGGTGGTGCGCCAGATTTACAGTCAGATGCCCGAACCGAAGGTAGTAGTGGCGGTAGGGATCTGCGCCTGCTCCGGCGGCGTATTCCGCGATTGCTACAACATCAAAGGCGGCGTGGATACCACCATTCCCGTGGACGTGTACGTCCCCGGCTGTGCCGCCCGTCCCGAATCCATCATTGACGGCATCGTGCAGGCGCTGGAGGTGCTGGAGAAGAAATCCGCCGCGTCTGCCGCACCCACGGAAGGAGAAAGCAATGCCTAACATTGTCGAAACGGTCAGCATCGGTCCTGCCGTGCTGAAGCGTTATATCAAAGAAGCTGCCGCCGAAGGCTGCCGACTGGTGCAGATCCACGCCAACCGCACGCGGGACGGCTATCAGCTGATCTACTCCATCGCGTCGGGATACCATCTGATCAATCTGGAGATGGTCATCTCCGAGGATACCGAGGTGGAGAGCATCAGCGGTACTTATCCCGCCGCTCAGCTCTACGAGCAGGAGATGGCGGAGCTGTTCGGTGTGAAGATCGTCGGCATTCCCGAAGACCCCCGCGTGAAGCTCTATCACGTCCAGGGACATCCGATGAAGTAAGGGGGAAGCAGAATGAAAAGAACCATAGTCCCCTTCGGACCCCAACACCCCGTTCTGCCTGAGCCGATCCATTTGGATCTGGTGCTGGAGGACGAGAAGGTAGTGGAAGCCATTCCTTCCTTCGGATTTGTCCACCGCGGGATGGAGGATCTTGCCTCTAAGCGGGATTTTAACGATTATCTTTATGTGGTCGAGCGCATCTGCGGCATTTGCAGCTATATGCACGGAATGTCCTACTGCGAGGGTGCCGAGCGCATCTTCGGCGTAGAGATCCCCGACCGCGCCAAATATCTGCGCACCATCTGGTGCGAGCTGTCCAGACTGCACAGCCATCTCTTGTGGCTGGGACTTCTGGCGGACGCCTTCGGCTTCGAAGCGCTGTTCATGCAAAGCTGGCGCATCCGGGAAAAGATCCTTGATATGGTGGAGGATTCCACCGGCGGCAGACTGATCTCCTCGGTAAACCTGATCGGCGGCGTTGCCCGCGATATGGATCGGGAAATGCTGGACGGCTTCGTCAAGCAGTTTGACAAGATGGAATCCGAGCTGCGCTCGCTGACCAAGGTCTTCCTAAAGGATACCACTGTCCGCGCCCGTCTGTTCGAGGTAGGCGTGCTGACCAAGACCGACGCCATCCTCTACGGCGCGGTGGGACCCATGATGCGCGCCAGCGGTATCGAGCTGGATACCCGTAAGCTTGGCTATGCCGCCTACGGCGACATTGACTTCGATATCATCACCTCCAACGGCTGTGATTCTCTCGCTCGCTGTGAAGTCCGCATCGGCGAGATCTTCCAGTCCTTCAATATCATCCGTCAGGCGGTGGCAAAGATTCCCGACGGAGAGATCTGCATTTCCGTGAAGGGCAATCCCAAGGGTGAAGCTACCGTCCGCATGGAGCAGCCTCGCGGCGAAGCACTCTACTATATGAAGGCAAACGGCACACGCAATCTGGAGCGTTTCCGCGTCCGCACCCCCACCTTCAGCAATATCTACTCGCTGCTGAAGATCCTGCCCGGTGCCCAGTTTGCGGACGTTCCGCTCCTGATCCTTACCATTGACCCCTGCATCAGCTGCACCGAGCGGTGAGGCTTCCAATTTTAGAAAGGTAATGTCAAATTTATGGCAGGAATTTTTAAATTCACCAAATTTGCGCTGAGAAACCTGTTTACCAAGCCGGCGACCCGAGCGTATCCAAGCGTTCCCGCACGGCAGACTCCCCGCACCCGCGGTGCGGTGCAAGTGAATATTGACGACTGCATTTTTTGCGGTCTGTGCAACCGCCGCTGTCCTGCCGACGCTATCTCGGTGGATCGCGCCGCTAAATCCTGGTCTATCAAGCGGATGAGCTGTGTGCAGTGCGGCAACTGTGTGTTGAACTGCCCCAAAAAGTGTCTGACCATGGAGGGCGCCTATTCTGCACCCGCCTGCGAAAAGCGGAGCGAACTCTTCCGTAAGAAGGAAAGCCCCATCCCCGCTGTCCACACTCTGGCACCTGCTCCCACCGACGGCAAGGCGATCGCGCCCGACCGAGTGCTGGTCATCGATATGACCTCCTGCGTGCTCTGCGGACTTTGCGCCCGTCGCTGTCCTACCGGCGCGCTGAGTGTGGATCGGAAGGCAGGCATATGGACGGTTGACCGTGCCGCTTGTTTGCAATGTGGCAACTGTGTCAACGGATGTCCCAAAAAATCGCTGGCACTGGTTCCCGAAAACGGTCATCCTCAGGTGGAGACCTATACTAGATCCGCCGCTCCTGCTACTTCCGAAAAGACCGAGACTCCCATCACCGCTCAGCCAAAGGGCGAGATCGGTATTACGGTAGATCTGTCCACCTGTATCCTTTGCGGACTCTGTGTCCGCCGCTGTCCCACTTCCGCCATCGCGGTAGATCGGAAGGCGGGAACATGGTCGATCAACCGTCAGTCCTGCGTAGTTTGCGGCAACTGTCTGGACGTCTGCCACAAGCACAGTCTGTCGAAGACCACAGAGGGCATCGACACCAGCGGTATTCAGGTGTATGCGAAGACGGTGGAGCTGAAAGCGGAAGCGACTTCTGCGGCCCCTGCCGCCAAGTCGGAGCCTGTGGTGGAAGCGACCCCCGTGGAAACTGCGCCCCAACTGCCCGCTCCCGCGCCTTCGTCCGAAGCATCTGCTACCGACGCACCCGTGGGGAACGGCATCGCCATCGATATGGACACCTGCGTCCTCTGCGGACTTTGTGTCAAGAAATGTCCCACCTCCGCTATTACGGTAGATCGCGCGGCGAAGAGCTGGTCCATCGATCGGGAAGGATGCGTCCTTTGCGGCAGTTGTATTACGGCTTGCCCTAAAAAGAGTCTCTCTGAAGCCGAGATCCCTCTTCTCAAAACCTACACTAAATGAACGAACTGAAACTATACACGCGCACGTTGAACCTTCGCGGACTGGTACAAGGGGTGGGCTACCGCCCCTTCGTTCGCCGTGAGGCGATCACCCGAGGCATTACGGGCGACGTGCGGAATATCGGCGGCGGCGTCAGAGTGCGCGCCTTCGGGACAAAGGAGGCACTGGACGGCTTGGTCGAGTGCCTTTTGTCGTCTCCTCCGTCGGGGACGGTCTATCTGGATACCGAGATCGGCGATCCGTCCGAGGTTTCGCACCCGATGTGCCCCGACGCCTTCACTATTGCAGAGAGCGATGCGGGAGACCTGCTCCCCATTGTCTCCCCCGACATCGCCCCCTGCGCGGAGTGTGAGCGCGAATTGCGCGATCCCGTCTCCCGCCGCTACCGCTATCCCTTCCAGAGCTGTGCCCTCTGCGGCCCCCGCTATTCCATCCAATTTGCGCTCCCCTACGACCGCATCGGCACCACGATGAGCGATTTCCCCCTTTGCGATGCCTGCGAGCGCGAGTATAACGCCCCTGCCGACCGCAGAAGCTACGCCCAGACCATCGCCTGCAAGGATTGCGGTCCGCGGCTGACCTTCCACCCCGCCGACCCTGCCGCCGTACCGATTCACGGAGACGATGCGGCGTTGGAGGCGGCAATCTCTGCACTGCGAAGCGGAGAGATCGTGGCGGTGAAGAACAACGGCGGCTTCCATCTGGCTTGCCTTGCCGACGATGCGGCGGCAGTGCGTGCGCTCCGCGCTATCAAGGGCAGGGAAGAGAAGCCCTTCGCGCTCCTCTTCGCCGATCTTTCCGCCGTAGAAGCGGTGGCAAAGGTGAATGAGCCCGAAGCCGAACTGCTGACCTCTCCTACTCGTCCCATCGTCCTGTTGGAGCCGAAAGGCGCACTCGCCTCTCTCGAAGTGTTGGGGGAGAGCCTGCTGATCGGTGCCATGCTCCCCTCCACTCCTTTGCAAATGCTTCTTTCCCAAGCGGGCGTTCTGGTGATGACCAGCGCCAACCGCTCCGGCGAACCCATTCATACCGAACTATCTCCGCTTGCCGATTGGCTTTGCGGGCGCGCGGCGATCCTCACCCATGATCGCCCCATCGTCACGCCGCAGGATGACTCGCTCCTCTTCGTGGAGGACGGCAAGCCCTGCTTTCTCCGCCGTGCCAGAGGCTACGCGCCTCTTCCTATCCGCATCGATGGGTTGGCGAAAACTCCCACCCTTGCCATGGGCGGCGATCTGAAAGCCGTTTTTGCACTTCATAAGGGTGAGCAGGTCTATCTCTCCCAGCATACCGGCGACCTTGCCGAACTGCTGATCTGCCGCGTGTGGGAGGATCTGCAAACGCATTTATCGAAACTATTTGGGATCATCCCCGGGCGGTCGGTTTGCGATCTGCACCCCGGCTACTTCAGCCGAGCGGCGGCAGAAAAAAGCGGTCTGCCTGTCACAATGGTACAACATCATCACGCTCACATCGCCTCGGTGATGGCGGAGCATAGACTTTCACGCGTGCTGGGCTTTGCCTTCGACGGCACCGGTTACGGCGAGGACGGCACCATCTGGGGCGGGGAACTGCTTTACTGCGTGGGGGGGGAGTATCACCGCGTAGCGCACCTGCTCCCTCTGCCCATGCCGAGCGGCGACGAGGGTGCTGTGGATACCCTCCGACTCTCCCGATTCCACTTGGCGGGCGCAGGAGCCCCCCAAAAATCCCCCGAGGAAGTGCAGATTGCCGCCGCCGTGAAGCTGGGACTGTGCGTTCGCACCTCGTCTATGGGACGGCTTTTTGATGCCGCCTCTGCCATCCTCGGCATCTGTCACGAGAATACCTACGAGGGTCGCGCGGCGATTCTTTTGGAGAATGCCGCTACACTTTGGGAAGGCGTTCCTGCATCACTTTCGCTTCCCTTAGAGGGAGAGGTCTGGCGATCCGATCTGTTGCTCCTCGCACTGCGGGAGGGGGTGCAAAGCGGCATACCCATCGGTGCGCTGGCAAGGGGGTTCCACCTTGCTATCGCCGGAGCCGTCGGAGAGGCGGCAATGACCTTCGCCAAAGCCTGCGACTGCACCGACATCGCGCTGTCGGGCGGCGTATTTGCCAACCGCCTGCTCCTTCGCCTTTGTCGCGATCGGCTGGAGCGCGCAGGATTTACCGTTTACCGAAATGAAAAAATCCCCGTCGGAGACGGGGGAATCGCGCTGGGGCAGGCGTATATTGCCGCTCATCGGCTTTAGGAGGATTTATATGTGTGTAGCAATGCCCGGACGGGTGCTGACCGTAGAGAACGGCATCGCCCGCGTGGAGTTTGACGGCAATATCATCGAAGCCCGCGCCGATCTGACGCGCGTCGCGCCCGGTGACCGCGTGCTGGTCCACGCAGGACTGATCATACAGAAGCTGTCCGCCACCGAGGCAGAGGAAATGGACGCTATTTTTGCCGATTTACGAGAAATTATGGAGAAGCCAGATGAAGACCGCTGATCTGATTGCCATTCTGAGCGCCTATAACGGACGCCTCCTTACCTTCATGGAGGTCTGCGGCACTCACACTGCCGCCATCTCGGAGTGCGGGATTCCTTCGCTCTTGCCGCCGACGATCCGCCTCATTTCGGGACCCGGTTGTCCCGTCTGCGTGACGGTCAGCGCCTATATCGACCGTCTGATCGAGCTTGCCACCACTGAAAACACCTGCGTGGTCAGCTTCGGCGATCTTCTTCGGGTGAAGGGAAGCCGCGGAGACCTGCGATCTGCCGTGGGTGCGCGGGTGGAGATGATCTATACCCCCTTCAAGGCGCTGGAACTGGCGGAGTCCGATCCCGACACCACCTTCGTCTTTGCGGCGGTGGGATTTGAGACCACCGCACCCATCTACGCTCTCCTTGCGGAGCAGATCATCGCCCGGGGGATCAAGAATCTGAAACTCCTCACCGCGCTGAAGACTATGCCCGCCGTGATTCGCACCCTGTGTGCCGGCGAAAACGCCATCGACGGCTTCATTGCGCCGGGACACGTTGCTACCGTCACGGGAAGCGCGCTTTTCGGAAAACTCGCCCGAGAAACGGGCAAGCCCTTTGCTGTGGCGGGATTTACCGCACCCTCTCTCCTTGCCGCTATCCTGGCGCTGACAAGATCGGCAGGGAAGGCAAGTCTGTTCAATTTCTACCCCTCCGCCGTCACTGAGGAAGGAAATGCCGAAGCACTCACCAGAGTAGATCGCTATTTCGAGCCTTGCACCGCCTCCTGGCGCGGACTGGGCGCGATCCCCCATAGCGGTCTGCGCCTGCGGGATGAGTTTGCCCATCTGGACGCAGGAAGCCACGGCCTCACCGAGGATCATATCCCTGCAGGCTGTCATTGCGGAGAGGTCATTGCGGGACGCTCACGTCCTTGCGACTGCCCGATGTTCGGCAAGGATTGTACGCCCGAAAGTCCCTTCGGTGCCTGCATGGTCTCCATGGAGGGGGCTTGCTATCACCATTTTATCAACGATAAACACTAATTCTCTAAGGAATCAATTATGAAAATCACACTTGCCGAGGGTGCGGGCGGCGTATCCACTGCGCGCCTCATCAGCGAAGTTTTCGCCAAACACTTTCAGAATCCCATCCTTGCGGGAATGGAGGACGCCGCCCTTCTGCCCGCCGAGGGCGGCAGGATCGCTTTCACCACTGACTCCTTCGTAGTCACGCCCCTCTTTTTCAGAGGCGGCGACATCGGACGGCTTTCCGTGGCGGGGACGGTCAACGATCTCCTGATGCGGGGCGCGACTCCCCGCTACCTCACCGCCGCCTTTATCATCGAGACCGGTACTGACACCGAAACTCTCGATCGCATCGCCCGCTCTATGGCGGCGACGGCAAAGGAAGCGGGGGTCATCATCGTGGCCGGTGACACCAAGGTGGTGGAAGGGAACGGTCAGGTTTTCATCAACACCACCGGCGTGGGATTCGTCCCCGACGGGCTGGAGATCTCCGCATCTCGCGCCAAGACAGGAGATATCGTTTTGCTGTCGGGCACTCTCGGAGATCATCATGCCGCACTACTGTCTGCGCGTATGGGCATCGAGAACGCAATCGAGAGCGATGCCGCTCCACTGACCGCTATGATGCAGGCACTGCTTTCGGCGGGCATCCACCTCCACGCCATGCGGGACGTGACCCGTGGGGGGCTGGGCACCGTCCTTACCGAGCTCGCCGAAGCATCGGAGGTGCGGATCGAACTTAAGGAGGAAGCCCTCCCCCTGGCTCCCGCTGTCAAGAGCTTCTCCGGACTGCTGGGCCTACCCCCTCTCTATATGGGCAACGAGGGCAAGCTGGTCGCTCTCCTGCCTGCCGAGGAAGGGGAGCGGGCGTTGGAGCTCGTCCGCTCGTCCCCTTACGGCGAGAACGCCGCCATCATCGGCACCGTCACGACAGGCGAAGGCGTCATTCTCCGCACCGCCCTCGGCGGCATCCGCCGTGTCGGACCGCTGGTAGGCGAAGGTCTGCCGCGGATCTGTTGAATCACATAAAAGAAAACCCGTAAGCTTTGAACTTACGGGTTGCTTGCATTATTTCCCCTTCTGTCGGACGATCTCACTCAAAAACTCCTCCAGCTTATAATCCGGCGCGAACACCGACAGCACCATCGTCTCGTCGGGCGTGTGGAGAGTGAGCATGCCTACCTCCCGATCCAGCGCGGTAGACAGCGTGGCGCGGGATAGCCGAAGGTCGGTAACCTGTACCTCCTCCGTTAGCAGAGAAACGGTTTGCCGATAGACCGCCAGCTCGCCCTTTTTCAGCCAAATAAAGGCAAATTCCACCCGATCGGTGATCGTTTTGCCGTCTTTGGTGATCTTTTCTACGCTCCCGGGGACGAATCCCCAAATGATGCGGGTGCAGTTTTCGACATCGGCGGGATAGCCGTAGGCCTCCAGTGCCTCTTCGCGAAAGCGCCTTTTGTGATCTTCGATCTGTTCGAAGAGATCCTTGTCCGAGGGGCGCTGGCTGATGGCACTGGCCGACAGGATCACGCCTGCCACTGCGGCGATCTCTACGATGATGTCAAAAATGCCCAGATAGATGTTCCACCAGATGAACCCTCCCACCGTGGCGAGGATAATGCCCGCGACTGCAAGAATGATCATGTTTCTAGCAAATGTTTTAGAAAAATAACGTGCGTTGCGCTTGTAATCCATAGTTACCTCCTGTACTGTCTGCGATGTAATATGCGGGAACTTCCATGAAACCGGTTTCACTATATAGAGTGTCAAAAACGGGCATTTGGTTGGGTCTTTTTTGAAAATTTTTGAAATATTTTTTCCACCTGCCCGTAGGCGAGCGATCGTCGACTATCACTGGTCTGATTTTATTATATCAGCAAGCTATGGAAATGTCAATCAAGCATTCGTTGAATAGAGAAATACCGTGGGTTGAGAGACAAAAAAGAGGTTGCGGGAAGCAACCTCTTTGGGATAGGTTAGTCTGTTTCGTTCACATGGATCGTTATATGTGTTTTGATAATCGTTGTGACAGTCTCATCGCCTGCATGTGTTGTGCGAATCACAACCGAATCTTTGGAGCCGTAGCTTCGCATACAGCCTGCCAGAATCATATAAATGCCCAGCATTCCGTTTCCTTGAGTGTAGTGCGGCTCGTCAAATGCATCAAAAGATACAACTGCATCGTCGTCATCAGATCCATTCACTTCGTCCACCAACTCTCTCTTCTGCAGATACCGAATCACTTTGTCTATATCCGTTTCGGAGTAACCCGTCAGAGTGCAGATTTCTTTGCGTGTGATCGATTCGTCTCCTTTATAGGGAATAACTTTCAATACATTGAAGGTCAGCGGGTTAGTCAGTACACCGAGATAGCCGATAATGTCATCGTGACTGAGATTCATACATTCATCGCGATAGTCGGTTCCTTTTAGCTCGAAGATAAGACCTCGCGGGTCTTCCGTTCTGAGCAGATCCACTACTTCTGTTTCCGGGCGGGCAACCTCCAGAAGATCATCGGCAGATGTACCCAAAATCTTGCACAGATCGGGCAGGAGCAGAATATCGGGCATACTCTCGCCCTTCTCCCACTTAGCAACCGCTTGTCCCGAAATGCCCAGCTGTGCGCCCAGCACGTCCTGGGTGAGATTTTTGTTTTTCCGCAATTCACGGATCTTTTCATGGATAGATTTCATACTTAATTCCTCATTTACATTGATTTTGGATGATCATCTTGTCTACATTGTAGCAGAAAAGATTCGCTAAGTCAATAAACCGTTCATTTGCTCGTCGAAACGCGCAGATGCGGTTCTCAACCGTTGGTTGGAAAAAATCAAAACCACGGCAAACCAATGCCGTTCTATCTTTTTTCTTGATTGCATTTTACCATACTATGCGGTCACAGTACTGAACTATTTTGGGTACGCCGACGTGTCATGCGAGCGAATGTGCAATCTCGTCGCTGGCTGTACTTGTCGTTTGTGGGATAATTTTTCAAAAACCTATTGCAATATCCGAACAAATGTGCTACAATGAAAATAAGACCAATTGTTCGGAACGATACGGATTTATCACAATAATGTGGTGGATGCACCGATTATCGGACATCCTGTCATATAGAATCAAGCCGGAGGTGAATACCATGGAATACTTGACTGCGCTCAACGAAAAGCAGCAGGAAGCGGTGCTGTCTACCGAGGGCTATCTCCGCGTGATCGCGGGCGCGGGGAGTGGCAAGACCAAACTGCTGGTTAGCCGATATGCCTATCTGGTGAAGGAATACGGCATCGATTCGTCAAATATTCTCTGCGTGACCTTTACCAACAAAGCCGCAGGAGAGATGAAGCGCCGTATCCGCGCCCTGATCGGGCAGGAATACGACACTTCGCTGATCTGTACCTATCACGGCTTTTGTGTGCGTGTGCTTCGCGAGGATATTGAGAAGATCTTCTATCCCAAGGAGTTTCAGATCATCGACAGCGCCCAGCAGAAGTCGATCCTCGGGGAGATTTATCAGAAATTTGAGCTGAAGCTGGATCACGCCAGCTTTGAAAAGATCTTGGAGCTGATCGCCAAGAAAAAGGCGGAGCGGAAATACGTTACGAAAATGTGTTGCACCGAGAAGTGTCGGATTCTGGATCAGATCCATACGCTGAACGATCAGATCATCGAGGAGTATCTGCAACGGCAAAAGCAGATCTACGCTATGGATTTCAGCGATCTGATGTATTTTACGCTGGACATTTTTGACCGTTGTCCCGATGTGCTGGAAAAGTGGCAGGATCGGCTCAATTACATACAGGTGGACGAGTTCCAGGACAGCTCTACCGTGGAAATGGAACTGATCGACCGCCTGTCGGCGAAATATCAGAATTTGATGATCGTGGGCGATCCCGATCAGAACATCTACGAATGGAGAGGCTCGGATGTGAAGCTGTTGGTGGATTTTGACAAGTCTCATCAGCCAACTCAAACGATCATTCTCAATCAGAATTACCGCTCCACGCCTCAGATTCTACGGTGTGCCAACACGCTGATCGCAAAGAATCAGTTCCGGCTGGAGAAGGATCTTTTCACGAGATCGCCCGACGGAGCCAACGTAGTGCATTTCCACACGAAAAGCGAATTTGACGAGGCAGAGATGATCGTCGAAAACATCCGCGCTGTTCAAAAAAACTCTGGGTGCCGATTTGCCGATTTTGCCGTGCTCTACCGTTCGGGGTTTCTGTCCCGCATTATAGAGAAGAAGTTCACCGAAAGCGGGATTCCGTACGAGATTTACGGCGGTGTGAAATTCTATCAGCGAATGGAGATCCAGGACATCATGGCGTATCTGCGCCTGATCGTCTTTGACGACGACAGCTCCTTCAAGCGGATCGTCAATAAACCCCGTCGCCGTTTCGGCAGAACGAAAATGCAGCGACTCACTGAACTGCAGGAGGTAGGCTCGCTCTTTGAAACTCTTGGGAAAAACCTTTCGGATCCGATTTTCAAAAACAGCGGTGCGGCGGAATTTGTTGCAATGATCGAGCGTCTGCGGGCGGTCTACCACACGTTGCCTTTGTCCGAGATTATTGAGAAGATCTGCGCGGACACCGGCTACGAGAAATATATCCGTGAGCTGGGCGATATGGAGCGGTTTGAAAACCTGTCGGAGTTCAAGCGCATTGCCGACGAATACGAAAAGAATTTCGGCGAGCAGGTGACCCTTGCTGAGTTCATCAATCAGATCTCCCTTCAATCGGAGGATAGTGACGAGCAGGAGAGTGATATGGTCAAGCTGATGACCATTCACGCGGCGAAGGGACTGGAGTTTCCGAACGTCTTCGTAGTGGGCTTTTCGGAAGGGATCTTCCCCTCTGCCAAGACTATCGAGGAGCGCAAGCTGTTGGGATTGGAGGAGGAGCGTCGGCTCTGCTACGTTGCCATCACCCGTGCCGAACAGCGGCTGTTTTTGTCGGATTCCGAGGGCTTCTCACAAAGCGGCAAGCAAAAGCTGCCTTCCCGCTTCCTTGCCGAGATCGGAGAGGAGAATTACGTCCGTATCGGTGTGATCTCCAAGGAGCTGCAGCAGGAGAGCGCTCGCTTTGTGGCAGGGCAATCGGGATCTTTGAGTCAAACATCTTCTGATGATACTCTCGGTATCGGCTCTGCCGTCATCCATCCCGCTTTCGGTCCGGGAGAGATTGTTGGATACGGCAAAAATCAAAATACCTACCGAATAAGATTCGAGAAACTGTCCCAGACCAGGGACATTTCCGCAGACTTTTTTCGTCGGGAGCACGGCCCTCTGCCCACATTGCAGAAGCTGACTGAAAAAAACGACGATGTTCCCTCTCCGGAGCCTGCACCGACTCCGTTGCCCGAACTGATCTCCTCCGATCCGTTTATCTCCTCGGAGCCGTATGTGCCCACGGAGCCGTTGCTGCCTTTGACGCCGCCCGAACCCGCTTCTCCTATTGCCGAGCCCAACATATGGGAAATGCCGTCGGAAGCGTCGGCGGAGGAGACGAATGCCGAGGAGATGCTTCCCATTGAGGAGATCCGCGTGGAGGAGACCAAGCAGAGGGAAGATTGGCAGGAAGAGAGCGCGGCGTCCTCCTCCCGACCCAAGCGCCCCGATACCAAGGATTACGAAAATCTCTGGGAGAGGGACGACGTACCCAAAAGCGGCTGGGTCTGCACCGGTATCACCGACCTTGGCGAGCCGGTAGGGGTCTGTCAGATGTGCGGACATCAGATCATCCGCTACGTTCACCATATGATCCATCCGAACTATCCCCGCTCGCTGGGGGTAGGGTGTGTTTGCGCAGGTAAAATGGAGGGTGATATCGAGGGTGCCAAGAAGCGGGAGCAGGAGTTCAAGAACAAGCAATCCCGCCTGCAAAGCTTTCTGACCCGAAAATGGAAGGTTTCCCGCAATTTCAACAGTTACCTGAAGATCAAGGATCATCTGATCGTCCTCTATCAGGTGAAAGGGAAGAGCCTTTGGAAGTTCTCGCTGGACAACGTGTTTGGCACAGAGGTGTACAAGACCAAAGAAGACTGCCAAAGGGCGGCGTTTGAAGCGTTGGAGCTTGCACTGAAATGACTTTGGCAAAAGCATATATCTAAAAAGGGCGGCATTTTGAGATGCCGTCCTTTTTTTGTCAAACAACCGCCGGTTTTGTATTGACTTTTTCTTTCCTATCGTGTACAATAAAATCAACTCCCCCTCGCCCGTCGAGGGCAGAATTTATTGAATGATCGCGGCATTCCGCGATACAAGGAGACCCCTTATGAAAAAAACGCTGCATATCATCCCTCACTCCCATTGGGACCGTGAGTGGTATCAGTCCTTCGAAGCCCACCGCATGAAGCTGGTGGAGCTGTTTGACGCCATCATCGAGGAGATGGAAAAGTCCGACGAGTACACCTACTATCATATGGACGGTCAGTTCATCCCCGTGGAGGACTATCTGGAGATTCGCCCCCACATGAAGGAGCGTCTGCAAAAGCTGGTTCGGGAAAACCGCATTCAGATCGGCCCTTGGTACGTCCTGCAGGATGAGTTCCTCACCAGCGGTGAGGCAAACGTCCGCAATATGCTCTATGGCATCAAGCTGTCCAAAGCATTCGGCGCAGATCCCCTGATGTGTGGCTATTTTCCCGACGCATTTGGCAATATCGGACAGGCACCCCAGATCTGTCAGGGCTTTGGCATTGACAACGCCGTGTTCGGCAGAGGTCTCAACGACGTGGGCACCGACAACCAGATCATCCGTCAGAACGGCATCACCAAATCCGAGCTTCTTTGGAAAGCGCCCGACGGCAGTGAGGTCATCGGCGTGCTGTTCACTCATTGGTACTCCAACGCCAACGAGCTGCCCTCCGATCCCGATGCCCTCCGTGATCGTCTGCTGAGTATGTGCCACTCTATGGAGCGGTTTGCCGTCACCGATCATCTACTGGGCATGAATGGATGCGACCATCAGCCTCTCCAGCGGAATCTGGTGCAGATCATCAAGACCGCCAACGAGGTGCAGGATGAATACGAGGTCAAGCAGTCCAACTTCAGAGATTACATCGCAGAGATTCGCAAATACCGTGATCAGCTCACTCCCTTTAAGGGCGAGATCATCGGTCAGTACACCAGCGGATGGTGGCTTCTCACCTCCACCGCATCCACCCACATCGACATCAAAACTCGCAACTGGAAGAATCAGCACACGCTGGAGCGTCTGGCAGAGCCTGCCACTCGCCTTGCGGCACTGGTGGGCGGCAAATATGACCGCGACTTCTTCCTCTACGCATGGCGCAGACTGATGCAGAACCATCCTCACGATTCCATCTGTACCTGCTCCTGCGACGAGGTCTACGATGCAATGCTGGCTCGGTTTGACTCCTCCCAGCAGGTGGGCGATAAGCTCACCGAAGAGGCGCTGACCTATCTGGCCGGTGTGGTAGACACCGACAACGGCGGCGACAAGGCGATCCTGGTTCTCTCCCTCGAGCCCGGCAAGTCCACCGTGACGGCAAAGGCAAACGTGGACTTCGGCAGAGATGAAAAAGCGCAGGCGATCGCCATTTACGATAGCGAAGGCAAGCTCGTTCCCGCCAAGATCAACCGCATCGACAATCAGTTTACCTATACTCTCCCCAAGGACAGATTCCGTCAGCCCCGCTACGTGGATCGCTTCGAGGTAGAGTTCCCCGTGACCACCGAGGGGATGGGCTGGCAGGTTTATAAGGTTGTGAAGGTGGACACCGCTCCCGTCATCGACTGCCCCATCACCATCCGCGAGAATGGAATGGCTAACGAGGCACTCTCGGTTACCTTCCGTCCCGACGGCGCATTCAACCTCGCCGATCTGCGCACCGGCAGAACCTTCTTCGGTCAGAACCGTCTGGAGGATCAGCCTGACCACGGTGAAAGCTACAACTTCAAGGCAGGCGGCGAGCCCGTCCTCTGCGAGTCTGCCGAGACTACCCTCTACGAAACTACTCCTTACAGCGCAACCTTCCGCACGATTGCTATGCTCCCCGGTGACGCGCAGGTGACCTCCTACATTACTCTGACCGCAGGCGTAAATCGTGTAGACGTGAAGTCCGTGATCCAAAACAACGGTGAGAACCACCGCATCCGTGCGCTGTTTGACACCGATATTTCCACCGACGTGGCGCTGTCCGAGGGTCAGTTTGACCTCACCGCCCGTCCCATCGAGCCTTCCTTCACCTGGACCAACCCCTCCAACCTGCAGAAGACCCAGGCATTCGTGGCATTGGAGCCTAAGGCAGGCGCATCCCTTGCCATCGCCAACCGCGGCATCTGCGAGTACGAGGTGCTGCGCAACGATCACAACACCATCGCCATCACCCTCCTGCGCTGCGTAGCCGAGATGGGCGACTGGGGCATTTTCCCCACTCCCAAGGCACAGTGCAAGGGCGAGTACACCCTGGAATATGCCGTTGTCCCCTATTGCACCGATTGCAGAGGCACCGCTTACCGCACCGCCTACGATTTCGCTGCACCCGCAACGCTTGCCATCGGCACCGAGTGCCACAAGGGCGACGTCCCCGCATCCAAGGAGTACGTGAAGTTCGACAATCCCTTCGTCCACGTCACCGCTTGCAAGCAGGCAGAGGATCGGGATGCTACCATCCTCCGCTTCTTCAACCTTACCGATAAGCCTCAGACCCTGAACGCTACCCTCTGCGGTTGTGTGAAGGAAGCCTGGCGCACCAACCTGAACGAAGAGCGCGAGGAAGCGCTCACCATCAATGACGGCGTGCTGACTATCGACGTCCCTGCCAAGAAGATCGTGACGGTTGAATTGGTGTAACCACTTAGGGGGACTTTTTGAAAAAAGTCCCCCTAAAACCCCTCAAAAACTTTCAAAAAGCGCGGCAAATACTTGCCCCACCAATTTCATCATCCGGCAGATGCCGAGCCAAGGAGATGGGTGGAGTCTGAGGCGGGGCGGAGTTGCGCTAAGCGCAACTCCAGTAGTTCGCCAACGGCGAACTACATAAAATATTCGGCGTTTGAGTGATGGTAAGCAGTTGCTTCGCAACTGCAAGAGTTTGCAGTCGACACGGTCGACCGCAAACTCCGCGCCCGGGGATTATTGGGCAAAAATCTCTTTTCACAAAATTTTCCCCAACCGATTGACAAATCTGCCATTCTATGCTACAATAAACAAGTCCACACGCCGGTGTGGCGGAATTGGCAGACGCCCGGGACTTAAAATCCCGTGGGAATTTTCCCGTACCGGTTCAAGCCCGGTCACCGGCACCAAAGCATTCAAACCCGAACCTTTTACCAATCGGTGAAACGTTCGGGTTTGTTGTTTTCTTAAAAGATGTTAAATAAGCCTTTGTTTGTGGCAGTACAGAGTTAGTCGCTCTGTACTGCCGCTTCTTCGTTTCAATGAATTTCGTACATAAAGGAGATTTGAAATGAAGACTAAAAAAGCATCTAAAACCAACACAAGATCAAGAATCATTTTCTTTGCTATTAAAGCATCCAAATGCACATACGGTGCAAATGGATTCCGTCATAGGCACAGTGGGCGGCAAGGTGTTGCTTACGATCCACTTTCCCGAAACGAGCTTTATGATGGCATTTTTAAGAGACGCCAACACCTCTCAATCGGTCACTGACGTGTTCGACTATCTGTACCGCAAGCTCGGCAGAGACCTGTTTGAAAAACTGTTTCCTGTTATCTTGACAGACAGAGGCTCCGAGTTCTCCAATCCAAGAATGATTGAGTTTGAACCGGGAGGTATTCGCAGAACGAACGTCTTTTACTGCGATCCGTCCTCGCCTTACCAAAAGGGCTCTATTGAAGTGAATCACGAGCTTGTGCGCAGGATCCTGCCGAAAGGAACGTCTTTTGACAGGTTCACGCAAGCAGATGTTGACCATATGATGAACCACATCAATTCCTACCGCAGAGCCAAACTGGGCAACAGAACGCCTTACGAGGCTTTTATCTTCTACTACGGCAAGGAAGCCCTCGAAAAGCTTGGATACTCTCAAATTGATCCGAGCTGTGTCGTGATGACACCGAAACTGTTTAAGAGATAACGTATAAATTTAACGGTGGATACCCTCATATTGTGGTGTATTCGGGGTAGCGTTTGGGATTTCAAAAATTTGAAATTTCGTCCTACCTCTTGTTTGGTGCGCCTTTTTGACGCCTTGACCGCCGTCTTTCCTCTTGCGTTTCGTTTACAAATGGTGCATTTCGCTTACAAAACTTGCATTTCATTTACAAACCGTGCATTTGAACTTACAAACTTGCGTTTCGCTTACAATTGTTGCACCTCGTTTTACAAATGCGATATTTCGTTTTACTATTAAGCATTTCGTTTTACTAT
>JAFTPF010000035.1 GCA_017463445.1 Clostridia bacterium | reverse complement strand
TACAAACACCTCCCGCCAACACAAAAAGCCGACGATTTCTCGTCGGCTTTCGGTTTACTTATTAGGTTTATACTCCACAATATCAGAAATATCGCATCCAAGGGCTTCGCAGATTCGATCCAGTACATAACTGTCGTACCGCACAACCTTGTTCTTGTAGTAGTTATCGATAATCTGGAACTTAATCCCGGTACGCTTAGCAAGCTCGTACCGTGTAATGCTTGCTTTGTCCAGATATTGGTCTATAGTTAGTCGAATCATTGCTATCCCTCCTCACTTATATATATTTTATTCGATATATACCCACTTGACAATTCACCTGTTTGGGTGTATACTTTATTAAGTATATAAAAGGAGTGATAATTATGAAATTACTGATAGCAGGATCAAGAAGCATTCAGACGTTTGATTTATCTCCTTATATTTCGGAGGACACGGATTGTATTATTACCGGAGGTGCAAACGGAATCGATAGTATTGCAGAAAAATATGCAGATGACCACAGACTATCGAAAATCATATTGCGACCGCAATACCAATTATACAAACGAAACGCACCATTGATCCGTAACAGGCAAATGGTGGATTTGGCGGATGCGGTTCTGATTATTTGGGATGGCAAATCAAACGGAACACGTTATACAATGGAGTATGCTCAAAAGCAAGCCATTCCACTCCGCATTGTTCGAACAGATTGATAAGGAAAAGCCGACGATCACTCGTCGGCTTTCGCATTTGTTATGCAATTCTCGAAACTTAGCACGCCTTGAAATTATACACCGGCTTCACAACCTGCTCCACCTCGACGGTGTCGCCAATCGCCTCCAGTATCCGCTGGGGGGCTTTGTAGACCATCGGACTTTCGTCCAGCGAGCCTTCGGTTGCCGTGGTGGTGTAAATCCCTGCCATCGCTGCTTGATAGTCCGCCACTGTATAAGCAAACTTGGCATCGGTGCGACTGCATACCCGCCCGGCTCCGTGAGGGGCGGAGTGGTTCCAATCGGGATTGCCCAGCCCTCGGCCGATGATAGCGCCGTCCCGCATATTCAAAGGAATGATCACACGCTCACCAAGCCGCGCCGAGATCGCCCCCTTGCGCAGGATCATGCGCTCGGTGTCGATATAGTTGTGCACGCAGGCAAAACGATCACGGATGTGGAATCCCATCCCGTCGCAGATGATGTTTGCCATAGTGCGGCGGTTAAGATCGGCATATTCCTTCACGATGGCAAGATCGTAGAGGTATTTTTGAAACAGCTCGCCCTCCAACACCGCCGTCTCGCGGCTGACCTTGATGCTCGCCTGCTCCCGCCGTGCGGATTTGAAGGCGTAGTCTTTTCTTCCCTTGCCGCCGGCAGAGCGTCTCGCTTTCTTGCATTGGTAGCGATAGGCTTTCTCTTTGTAGTAGGTGGCAACGTCGCTCCCCAGCTGACGGGAGCCCGAGTGAATCACCAACACCAGCCTGCCGTCCTTGGCTTTGTCCAGCTCAATGAAGTGATTGCCGCCACCCAGCGTGCCGATGCTCCGCAGCGCTCGCTCACGGTTGATCTCGGTAATGCAGTGGAGGCTGTCCAGTGTGGGAAAATCCGCCACGGGCAGATAGTGCACAGCCGCTCCTGCGGGGATTTTTTCGTGGATCAGCAGGTCCAGCTTAGCAAGATCGGTCTCGGTTTCTTCTAAAAAGACGGTTTCCATTCCGCAGCCCAGATCTACACCCAAGAGGGCGGGAATCACCCGTCCGTGGAGGGTCAAGGTGGTACCCACCACCGTTCCCCGTCCCGAATGGGTGTCGGGCATAATGCGCACCTTGGAATCGGCCAGCGCCTCCAGCCTCAGCAGTGCGGCAATTTGTGTTTTGGTTTCTTTGTCAATTTTATCCGCGTAAATGATCGCGGAGTTGCGTTTTCCTTGCAGTTCGATCATTATTTCTCCTATTATTCGATTTGGTAAAAATGGTGTTCGGGTATAAAATCGTTGCAGACATAATGATCAACTCCTTTGAATGTGTTTTGGTTAGTATAGCATAGGATGGCGAGTTTGTCAAGTCAAATCCCTATACAACCAAAAACCCGACCTAATCGGTCGGGTTGGAGCTGCTAATCAGATTCGAACTGATGACCTCATCCTTACCAAGGATGTGCTCTACCAACTGAGCCATAGCAGCATATTTTTGTGCGCTCTCTTGAACGCCTACTTATTATAACAGATGTATTTCCCTTTGTCAACCCCTTTTTCGAATTTTTTTGAAGTTTTTTTCGAAAAAATTTCCCTTCCGAAACGCCGCTGAAAACGGTGCTTCGGAAGGGAGCTTTGCCTATTTACGCATTCTGCTTCTTCTTGAAGGAAGAGCAATCGGTGCAGGCAACCTCGGTAGGATTCTGCTCGTGAGTCACCACGCGAATGGCGTTCAGAGAACAGTAATTCTGATTCTCGCAATGATGCTCGCACTGCTTGACGGTGCATTCAATGCTGGTGTTTGCGGTGTTCTTCTTTTCGGTAGTGTAGGAATTTTCCATCTTTCTTTCGCCTCCTTTATCGGGAACTGCTAAAAGTATTGCCCGATCGGCGAAAGTTATACGGCAAGGAAAATGGGAATCAATGCGCTCACATCGCGGCATCTGATCGCGTGATGCAAAAAAGTCAAAATTTTCCGTTTTCGATGTCGGCAATAAGCCCATCCAGCAGATCGGCGGCGCATCTGCAAAGCGCGGGACAGGGACGCTTCCTGTAATACTCTGCCGTCCGCGCCTCGGGTGTGGGAGCCGATGAGCCCGCAGACAATCCAAGCAGTTCGCGGCAGACGACGGATCCGTTGGCGGCAGCGAAACGGCGGGCAAACTCCTGCTCGATGGCGTAAAGTCTTGCCTTGGGCGCGCCTGTTTCGGGCGTCCCGTAGCCGTAGAGCTGTCCGATCACCATCATCGCGCCGCTGACGGTGCCGCAGATCTCCCGGAGCCGTCCCACGCCTCCACCCAGCGGCGACACCAGTCTGGCGGCAACAGTCCGCTCCAGCCCCAACTCCTCCGCATAGGCGCAGAACACCGCCTGTGCGCAGTTGTAGCCCTCATAAAAGAGTGCCTCGGCTTTTTCTCCGTGGGTCATAGGATCACCTCGTTTCGTCTTCTTTCCTATTATAACATCCCCGTTATAATCCGTCAAGAATTATTCACAAAAAATTCACCCGCAGCCCTCTTGACTTTCTCGATGCCGAGGACTATAATTAGTTAGAAAACTAATTACTTTAGAAAGGAAGCTATATATGGAAGATAAACGGCCTCCCCGCCCGCCTCATCCCACGCCGATGATGCAGATCATCCACCTGTCCAAGCTGTTCCGGGATCAGCTGCGGCGGGCATCCGAGGAAGCAGGCATCCCCTGCGGCTACCGCATGATCCTGATGGAGCTGTCGCACCTGGAAAAAGCCACTCAGTACGAGCTGGCAAAGCGCACTCACCTGACCGCTCCCACGGTCAGCGTGACCCTGCAAAAAATGGAGCACGAGGGATACATCACCCGCACGCCCGACGAGCACGACCTGCGGCAGATGTTGGTCTCGCTCACAGAAAAAGGAAAAGCCGCCGCAGCTGACAATCGCGCCCGGGCAGACACGCTGGAGCAAGCTTTGCTTGCCGGTCTTTCCGAAGAAGATCTGCGGCAGCTGACCGCCCTGCTGACCTCGATGGAAGACAATCTGCATAGGACGGTAGGTATGCCGCCCGTTCCCAAAAATCTCCCTGCGAAAGGAAAAACAGAATGAAACGATGGTTTAAGTACATCAAACCCTATCTCCCTTACTTTATCTTAGGACCGCTTTGTATGATCATCGAGGTAGTGGGCGAAATGCTGATGCCCACCTTCCTTGCCTCCATCATTAACGGAG
>JAFTPF010000002.1 GCA_017463445.1 Clostridia bacterium | reverse complement strand
ATTCTCTACGCTGGCTCGTACGCGCAATGCGCGCCCCTACGAGTTCGTGCGAACATTCTGTCACTATTCTACCACAAACCTCCTCTCATTGCAAGAGAAATCATCCCGCAGTCATCCGCGGGATGATTCGAAGGTGTCATCCTTTCCAATACACCATAATATGTGCCGTGCAGGGATAGTCGAGCCTCGGAAGCACGCCTCGATCTATTGCTTCCTGTACTGACAGAACTGCCAGTTCGTCGGTTCCGTACACCAGCTTAGGCGCAGGAACGCTTGTGAGGTGAGGCGGGATTTTCTTTCGTTATCGGCAAGATAGGCACGCATCGGCTCTTCCAAGGAGCAGCTGATCTGCTCTATCGCGGGATTGATCTGTCGAATTATGTCGTGGAAATCGTGCATCTCCACGAAGGGGATAGCGGTTTTGAGCGCATCTCCATCGCGGTGCAGAAATCCCCATTTTACAAGCTCGTCAGTGTGTATCAGTTGTTCTGTCAATCCGGCAGATCGCAGATCAATGCCTTCACGGATGGCGTAGAGAAGCTTGTTGATCTCTCCTTGGGAAGGAAAAACGGAATTGTGATAGCCAAAACGTGTGCCGTAACCATGCTGGCAAATCTCTTTGGTGTCGTGAAAATCACGAGTTAGATGATGATATTTACCGCAATAAGTGTTATCAACCCAACCACACAAATCCCCCCTTGGTAAGTGCTAACCTGCCAAGGGGCTTTGCAATTACTGATCGATTTACACCTTTACGCATCCGAATACGCAAAGAGGAGTAGGCTCAGCGGGGATCACAAGGCATCCCGATTCTACCAATGCCCGCATGATGAACGCCATCACATCCAAATGGTGGTGGATATATCCCACCTGCTCGCAAATGGGCAGGAGTGCTTTCGGAACTTCCTTTTTGAGCTGATTCACGGCGATCTCGCAGACTATCTCCATGCAGTCGCAGACCGCATCGATAAGGGGAGCCAGCTTCTCACGCATTTCACCGTAAAACTGTTCTTCCGAGAAAACGGGGAAGTTTGCCGAGAGCTTTTCGCCGTCACTTGAGATGTAGCCTCCTTCGATCATCTGAACGATCTGATCGTTTTCACTATCGGGGGCTTTGCCGAGTACAGCGTCGCAGATCGCTTCCAGCAGGGAATCCCAGTTTTGAGGCTGGAATTTCTGGATTTTTCCAATGAGGCGGTAGTTTTCAATCGAGAACCATGCAGTCCAATCTTTATTTCCGCATTTCCCGTATATGCCGTTAAACTGATGATTCACATAATCGTTATCATAACCAAAGACGAAACCGTTGGATCCGTTGGCAAGATGCGGATAGGAGCCGTGGCGTTTCTCAAAACGCTCTTGCGCCGTTGTCATGGAGAGGTACATTATCATATTTGTCAGCGCCCACTTCGTGCGCAGTTCACCGAAGTCCCGCCCGTAATACTCGCATTCCTTGAACCAGGGCAGCAGGTCGTCCACCGCCTCTTGAATCTGCCGCGCTGCCTTCGCAACGGGCGCTTTTGCGGCTTCGATAATCGCTTTATCGTGTTCATCGCTGAAGATGATGATGTTGGTCTGAACCTTATCTCCCACCTTGCGAAGCATCTCATACTGCAGGAGCTCGCTTAACTCATCCTCAAGATATACGGTGGGCACGCCCAGCTCCACAGCCAATTCCTGTTCGCTAAGGGGAGCAGGGTATGCGGCAAGCATAATGGCTCCGGGGAGCTTGTGCTTGAAGAGCTGCCAATAGTTGTTGGAATTATTTCCCCAGTAATCAAAGCGGAATATACCGGGATCGTAGCTTTTTTCACCGAATGTTCTGGTCATAGTCATTCCTTCTTTCAAAAGTTTTCGTGCTTTGAAGAGGTAATATTTTACCATCTCCACGCTGATCTGTTGCTCATTGGCGATCTCGGAGCAGCTTTTGTTATGGATGTAGTAGGCGACGGTAGCGGCGCGGTACTGTGAGGAGAGTAGGGACAGCTCACGGCGGAGAAGAGCAAGCTCCTCCTTATGTATGAGCTGATCCTCGGGAGAGTCCTCGCAGGGGATATAGGTACCCATAAAGCTCTCGTCGAACTCAACAGTGGGAGCAGATCGCTTACGGATGTAAGTTTTGAAGGTGTTCTCCGCGATCTTCCACAGAAATGCGTAAAAAGCGTCGTCATCTCTAAGTCTGCTCACCGACCCAAGAACGTTGACAATGATCTCCTGGGAAAGATCCTCCGCCTGTCCCTTGTCATAGAGACGGGACATGGCAAAGGCGAAAATATTCTTCATTTCTTCCGAGATCAGTCTTGCCGCTTTTGCTTGCTCCATTGTGATCACCTCGTTTGCGTTTTTGAACCGGTTCACCTATACAGTATCAAACATTCGGTTTCGGTTAAATGGATTTTTCAAAATATTCACACTAACTTCGTAGGAGAGCCCCCTCCCGACGAGATCGCGCAAACATCCGGCCTTTATTCTACCATAAACCGTTCCCCATATCAAGAGAAACCCTCCCGCGGTTACCGTGGGAGGGTTTCATAGTCGGATCAGATCTCTTCGCCCAGCCGTACCAGCGCGTCTATAGATTCTTGGTTTCCTCTTTCGGCACCCATCCGATAATAATAGACGGCTTTTTCCATATCCTTGGGGACATCCTCGCCGAGCTCGTAGAGCTCGCCCAAATTGCCGCAGGCATATGCGCCTCCTTTTTCAATAGATGCTTCATAGCATTCGATTGCCTTCTCGATATTTTTTTCTACGCCCTGACCTTTACGGTATCGCACGCCTAAGTTGTTCAAAGCTCTGGCATTTCCTTGCTCAGCAGAGAGGGTGTAGAGGCGGACAGCCTCCTCGTAGTTCTGCTTAACGCCCAGTCCTTGACAGTAGAGATAGGCGAGATTACATTGCGCGGCAGCGTTTCCTTTCTCAGCAAGGAAGCGATACATTGCCGCAGATTTAGCAGGATCAGCTTCAATGCCATATCCGCCTTCTTCGTAGCAAGCACCGATATTGATGATCGCACTCTCACTTCCAAGCGCGCCTGCTTTTTCGTAAAGTCGAATAGCTTCGACGTAGTTTTTTTCAACCCCTTTGCCGGTACGGTAAAGGTTTCCGAGATTGTACAGCGCGTTTTTGTGCCCTTGCTCCGCGGCAAGTGTGTAGAGGCGAACTGCTTCTGCGTAGTCCTGTTCGACACCTTTTCCCTTGCTGTAGCAGATGGCAAGATTGTACTGTGCCGATGCTACCCCCTGCTCAGCGGCTTGGGTGTACCAATAGATCGCTTTTTCCGGATTACGTTTCACGCCCTTGCCGAAATCATAACGGTATGCCAAGCTATCCTGCGCCTTTGCGTATCCCGCCTCTGCAGACCGGGTGTAGTACCGAATGACTTTCGTTTCATCCTTGGGCAGTCCGCCCGTACCGTGGAGGTAGCAGAGCGCCAGATTGTACAGTGCCACGGCTTGTCCCTGATCGGCCGCCAGCTGATAGTAGTGAACTGCCATCTCGTGGCTTGCCTCAATCCCCTTGCCGAAGTTATAGCAGTAACCTAAGTTGCATTGCGCGTCGGCGTTGCCGTTCTCGGCGGCGTTTTTGAACCATTCGACCGCCGCTTCAAGGTTTTGCTCGACCCCGATACCGTTCAGATAACAGTTGCCGACGGCATTCTCGCCCACGGCACTGCCGCCGATGGCGGCTTTCCAATACAGATCAAAGGCCTCTTTGGGATCCTGCTCCACGCCATGGCCGTATTCGTAGCAATTGCCCATCAGAGCAAAAGCTTCGGGATAATCGTACCTGGACGCCTCCTCGTACCATTCCAATGCCATGGCATAACTCTGCTCCACACCGATTCCTTGTGCGTAGCATTTTCCCAAATGGATCATAGCAGACGGTAGCTCGCTATCTACCGCATGTTGGAACCATTCTACCGCCTGTTCGGAATCGATTTCCACCCCTCTGCCGACTAGGTAGCACAGACCCAAATTGTCCTGCGCCAGCGGCAGTCCTTGCTCTGCGGCAAGGGTAAAGAGACGGAATGCTTCGTCGTGATTCTGTTCCACGCCTCGTCCGTGCTCGTAGCAAACGCCCAGATTATTCTGCGCGTCAGCGTGTCCTTGTTCGGCGGCTTGCTCATACCAATCCACCGCCATTTCATAGTTCTGCCGCACGCCTCGTCCGTGCTCGTAGCAAACGCCCAGATTATTCTGCGCGTCGGCGTTACCTTGTTCGGCGGCTTGCTCATACCAATCTACCGCCATTTCATAGTTCTGCCGCACGCCTCGTCCATATTCATAGCAAACGCCCAGATTGTATTGCGCGTGAGCCAATCCTGCTTCGGCAGCTCGCTCATACCACTCCACCGCCATCTCATCATCCTGCTCCACGCCGCGACCATATTCGTAGCAGATGCCCGTGGCGAGCATAGCGGGGGGATAGTCCTGATCTGCGGCTTCGTCGTAAAAGAAAAACGCTTTTTCCAGGTCTTTTTCCACTCCATTGCCGTGTTCGTAGCAAAGACCGAGATAATACGTTGCGATCTCATCGCCCTTATCGGCAGACATTCGATAATAGCGAACGGCTTCGTAGGGATCCTGCTCTACGACGAGTCCGCTTTCATAGTAAGTACCTACATTGCATAATGCCCGTGCGAGTCCCTGCATTGCCGCGGCAGAAAACAGTTCGAACGCCTTGCCGTGGTCTTGTTCTACATGGTTTCCGACAGAGTAGTAGTACCCAAGCTGGTTCTGTGCGTCGGCATACCCGTCTTCGGCGGCGCGGGTGAACCAATAGATGGCTTTTTCGCAGTCCTGTTCCACGCCGTCACCGTTGTCGTAGGTGAGCGCAAGGGTGTACTGCGCAGGTGCATAGTCCATTTCCGCCGCGCGCGTACAGTAGTCGAGTGCTGTTTCGGGATCTTCCACCAGACCGCCTTTACCTAAGCGGTACAGCCGCGCCAGCTCATACATTGCGACGGGATGTCCCAAATCGGCGGCTTTTTGAAAATAGACTGCCGCCTGTTCCTCGTCTATGGAACCTCTGCGCCCCACCAGCCGACTAAAACCCAGCGCATAGATACAATTGCCTTCCGACAGTTCTGCGCCCATCTGAAAATAATGCTCGGCAAGGGCATCGTCCGGCTCGCCCAATTGCTCGCCTTCGTAATAATTGCCCAAATAGAAGCAAGCTTCGCCTACACCGCCCTCGGCGGCTTTACGGAACCATTCTGCCGCTTTTTCGTAGTCCTGTTCAACGCCTGTGCCCTCGTCGTAATTCACTCCCATGGTGAACTGCGCGTTGACGCTTCCGCCCTCGGCGGCGGCAAGACAGAGCTTGACTGCGCGTGCCTCATCCTGTTCCACACCGGTTCCGTTGTGATAGCAGATAGCAAGCTCAAACTGCGCATCGACAAGTCCGTCTTCGGCGGCAAGAGAGAGCAGACGGATCGCCTCGTCAAGATCCTGCTCCAAAAACTCGCCCCGCTCATAGAGGATACCCAGCTCGTATTGCGCACGGGGGTACTCTCTGTCAGCCGCACAGCGGAGCAGCTCTAATGCTTCGTTCACATCACGGTCAACGCCCTTGCCGTGAAAATAACATAGCGACAGACGGTAGAGCGCTTCGGTATTTCCTTCCTCGACGGCTTTTCGGTACCATTTAACTGCCTCGATATAGACCTCCGCCTCATAATATCGGTTGCCGCGCAGGATCGAGTCGGACAGAGAGCCGAATCCGGATGAGATGACGTTAGCCATATTGACCTCCAAGTGTTGCGTTTTCTTCATTATAACATAAAACTGCAATGTTTTCAACCGTATAGGAAAGTTTCTGGCTCTTTGTCAATAGTTGGGGTAAAGAAAAAACAATAGAATGAAAGAAACAGGTAGTGAAAAACGAAACGAAGCGAAGCGAAGTGGAGTTTTTCACTACCTGTTTCGCGTGCCGGGCGTTATTGAAATAGGTAAAGGATACGGGAACGGAACCGTCTGAAGTTCTGTAAGCCGTAGGAGGTGCGCTTCAAAACCTTGATCTTGTTGTTGCAGCCTTCGGTGAAGCCGTTGGTGTATTTGTGCTGAACGGATTGAACAATGGGCGAGAACCAATGCCTATAGGTCAGCGCACACTTGACAAAGGGGTCAATATCGCTGCCATGGGCATCCTCAATCCAGCTTCTGAGCGATTCTTCGAACTTTTCTGCAGGTACTTCATGTATAATTTGGTAAAGCTGCTCCTTCAAAAAGTAGGCAGTCGACAACTCTGCTGATGCGTAAAGCATCACGTTCACCTGTTGCTTCTGCTCGTCCGTGAGATCCTTCCAGCGCTTCAAAAGTAGCTTCCTGGAATGCTTAAAATAGATCCGGTGCGATTTGGAAAACTTCTTCTGTACATCCTTGCGCACACGCTCAAAGGCAAAGCTGACCTGTCTGACCCAATGGTATTTGTCAATGATGTAGGTTGCATTCGGAAACCACGTTTTCGCAATATCTGCATAAGTTTGGTACATATCACTGACAAAGTAGTGTACTTTTGCCCGTTCTTCTCGAGGGTATCTCTTGAAATAGTCGTAAAGATCGTGCTTATAACGAGTTTTCAGAATATCGATCACCTTGCCCGTTTCCAGGTCGGTCAGGATACAGTGAAACTTCTCTCCGCCGCTGTTGCCCTTGAACTCATCGATTCCAAGCGCAGTAGGTAAATGTTTCGGCTTGGGGTACTGGACATAGTTGAAAAGTCTCATAACAGTAGTCACCGACACGCCCTGCTCCCGGGAAACTGAGGTGTAGGAGCGACACTTGCCCAAAGAAGCGATGATACCGGCAATCTTGCGTGTGGTCATGCGCTGATAACGGGACAGGAAGGTATTGTCCTCAAAAAATCTTTTTCCGCAGGAGCAGACATACCGTCTTTTTCTGAGAACCAGAAACACAGGTTTGCCAAAAGCAGGCATATCCGTGACAACCTGTTTTCGATAGTCGTGAACCCGATCGGTTTGCCGGCCACAGGCGGGGCACTTATGGGGACGACGCTCCATCTCCAGCTCGATACACATTTCTTTTGCTGTATTTTCTACTTTTTTGATCTTTACCCCTTGCAATCCCAGTACCTTTTCGTTATAATATGAATTGAGCATATCCAACTCCTCCGATGAATGTTTTGTGTGGTAACTTCATTCTATCAGATTTTTGTCAGATATGCTCTTTTTTTTGTTATTTTTTTGAGCTCTATCTGTCGGTACCCCAACATTTATTATAGAGCCGATTTTTTATGCACTAATGTACCTTACCGCATCGCGGACAAAGGGGTTTTCCAACGTCGTCCAGTGGGGTGACATTGCGAAAATGCATCTGCGCCTCCACATAACGGGTGTAGAGCAGATGATCCCGTCGGGCGGACTCTCCGCCGTTTTTGTCAGGGCGGAAGTTTTTGATGGAGGTCTCCACGTAAGGGATGCCCGTATCGGGGCAGACCTTGTCGCGGATCACCGTGCGGCAGGAGACGCATTCGTAGGCGCTGTCTTCCGACGCTCCGTCCGAGGCGGTCAGAACGCCGCCACAGAAGGGGCAGGTCTTTCTCTGCACGTCTGCATAGATCATCCCACGAAGTAGGATCTGCTGGAGCCTGCGGAAAGACTCCACGTCGTGGATGCTGACAGAGATCTGTCCATCCTCGCCTGCCTCGGGGGTGATCGTCAGATATTCGTTTGCCATCGCTTTCCCGTAGAAGAGCGACAGTCCCATCTTGCCGAAGCGCGGATGGGTCGCTGGAAGCAGGAGGACACGGTAGGTGCGGTCCTTAGTGACGCTGATCCGCAAGGCGGAGATACCCTCACAGGTGACCGTCTCCACGGACAGTAACCATCTGTCGAAGGTCGCAGTCTGCCTTAGATTGTAGAAATCAATGGTCTGCCTGCTGTCGAAGGTAAAGTTGAAATGTCCTGCCGCGAACAGGGTCAGCATCGCACAGTAGATGCCGTAGCCCTCTCCCGATTCGGCGGGCACTACGTCTTCCTCGTCGGGATCCCCGATCTTTTCATCGGCGAACCATTTGAGCAACAGATAGATGCGGTGATAGTCCTTGTGCATCCGGAAGACGTTGGTCTTTTTCAGCGTCAGCGCGCCTTTATACTTCTTGCATTGCTGATAGACCGGACTTCTCAGTCTGGCGCGAATCACGCGGTCGATAAATAGTAGCTTGTCCAAACAGCGATCGGCAGCGGTACGGTATTTGTCGTAGTCCCGGACGTAGCCGATGTGCAGTTTACCGATGGCAAGGAAATACTCCAGATGATTGAGCCGCTCCAGCAGATTGAATTGCATATCCCGATCGGCGTAGAGCATATTGATCAGCTCCCGCATATTTCTGCCCACAAACTGCAGAATGATGTTCACCGCCCGCGCAAAGGCGAGATTCTCGTAAATCGCGTAATGATCTTCGTTCTGAACGGTCATCAATTTTCGCGGCGTCACTTCGTCCTCGGTGATATTCCCCCACAACTCGCTGTGAGACGATGCGTGAACGATGGTCTGGTTGTTGACCACCCGCACCGACTCCACGGGCAGGATGGCGGTGGTATCCCGCAGACGGATGATCGGGCGTGCAAAGATCCGCTTGATGGCGGGAAGCTCCCGCAGGATCCGATCCAGCGTGGCTTCCAAGCCGTCGAAATCAAAGCTTTCCCGCAAGACGAAGAGATTGAGGCGGCGCACGGTAGCGGCATCAAACTGCTCGTAGGTCACTTTTCCGCCTCTCCGCGACTCCTGCGCGAAGCTAATTAGCGGTGCAAAGTCGTCGTCGGGGCGGTCGATGGGCACTGCGGTGTGTTTCTCGTCCCGCATATTTAGTCCTCGTTGAGCCGCAGGATGAACTCACTGCAGCGGTTCAGACCCAGACGTTCAAACTCTGCTGCCAATTGGGCTTTGTTGTCGATGCTCTTGAACTCCAGCTTGCTGACTACCTTGCTCAACAGGATGGTCTCCACTGCCTCGCTGATGATGGCGTCGGTGGGCGTAAAGCAAGCCGCGTAGATGCGGACGAAGGTCTCGATCTGGTTGGCGATACGGTTGCCGAAGGAGATGTTGTAGGGTGCCAGCAGCTCTTCCACATCGCGGATCACCGAGCAGGTCTCGATGTCAAAGCGCACGCGTGCCTTGGCGTCTTCAAAGAGACGGTTCAGCTCGCTCACCGAAAGATAGCGGGGAGGAATCGGATCACGGACCACACTGATCTTGGGTGCGCGCTTATTGAAGTTCATAGTATGAGCACGGTCGTAGACCTTGTCGCTGATCTCGAAGGTACTCTCGTCCCGGTTGGCGGTACCGATGAACCATACGTTCTGAGGGATCTTGATGGTATGACCGTCCACTAGACCGAAATAGGGGAACGCTCGTCCTTCCGCTCTGCGGAACAGACCGATGTTCAAAAGCTTGATCTCCCGCTTATGCTCCTCGTTCTCCATCAGAGAGAGAAAATCGGAGAAATAATATTCGATACGGCTCAGGTTCATCTCGTCCAGCACGATGAAGGTCAGCCGTTCGGGATTCAGACGCGCTTTATAGAGTGCCTGGGTAAATTTCTTAGGGGTATAGATGCGGCTGAATTCGTTATAGTAGCCCAGCAATTCGTTTTTATCACGCCAGGAGGATTCCACCTCCACGATATCGCAATTGCCCAGCACCGCCTCGGTGAAAATTTTGGGAAGGCTGGTTTTACCGGTACCGCTCATACCCTGCAGGATCGTAAGCTTGGTGGAGCCAAGACCCGCGATAAAGGCGGCAATATCGGTGGCGGTATAGGACAGATGGAGCCGCGAGTCGCGGGCATAGGTGACCACGAACTGCACCAGTCCGGGGAGCGAGGGCGTGTCAAACGCCGACATCCGAACGGCATCCAATTGCTGACGGTAGAGATTCACCTTACTGTCCAGCTCGGTAAAGGCGGGGCAGGGATCGCTCTGCAGCTTGGCAGGGAGCGGTGCGTCGGGGATGCTGTCGGTTCCGGGGATGCCGTCTCCTCCGCCGGGGAACGCGTTGACAGCGATATCAGCTTCTCCCATAGTACCGCGAGAATAAGGCTTGCGAATCAGCGTCACCAGGATCACGCCTGCGACCACCAGGAACCAAAGGAAGGCCTGACTTTGTACCTTGTAGGTAAAGTTCATTCTGTCCACGTCGATGAATTTGCCGATCAGCGAGAGGATGACCTCCTCGTTGAGCTTCTGCACGATCTCATAATATTTGCCGAACAGACCGATCAGCAGAGAGGACACGCCTGCGAAGAACATTTCCGCCAGTGTCAGACGGTAGAACATCTTGGAGCGGCTGATCAGCGACACCGTGGAGGCGAGCAGAAGCCCGATATTGATCATCAGGATCGCCAGCAGGAAGAATGCCAGCAGCTGGAATCCGCCCGATTGGCTGTTATAGGAGGTCAGCAGCTTGAAGCCGTTGATCTTGATGGCATCCAGCGAATCGGGTTCCACAAAGGTCACCTGCAGAACGTTGGACAGCGCGCAAACGATGGTCAGAAGCGCCGCCGCCGCACCGTAGATGTAGAACTCGATCCGTGCGCTCTTCAGTTTCTTGGTGTAAACGCTCGCTTCGCTATAATCCATTCCGCGGACCATAAAGGCGTACAGGATCGCAGCCGCCGCAACCAGCAAAAACGGAACGATGCTGACACCACAGCTGTATCGTGAGGTCTTGTAATTACGGACGGTGCAATAAACCACACCTGCCGCATAGTAGACGCCTGTGATCAGCGCGTTGAGGGCGATGAGGTTCTGGATCTTGGCGGTGTATTTGGTAATATTTTTGGAGTAGCTCTTCAGACTGCTCATAAAATAGACGAGACTGCCTGCACAAGAGATCAGAACGACGAGAAAGACCGCCAGATTGATGATCGCTCCCGACTCGAAGGACATAACGCCGATGGGAAACAGCGATTCATCTCTGCGCTCATCTGTGCAAAAAGGAATGAAAAACAGGAGGAACGACATGAACATCGAAAACAGACCCGTGCCTGTGATCACGTATTTTCGGATCTTGTCATTCATCGGATTCGTGTCGCGGGAAGGCGTGGAAGCACCGCCGGGACGGTAAGCGGGATTATACATAGCGATATAGGCTCCTTTTTTGTCATTACGTCCATTATACCACAAACGGAAGATCCAGTCAACAGGAGAATCGAAGGATTCCGAATGAATTTACAAATTCATCTGTGATGAAAATAAAATCAGATGCCCTTCCCTGCACGCAGAGAAAAGACCTTCGGGCGTTACCCGAAGGTCTTTTCTCTATTATTCGTCAGACTTGGCGGCATTCTTTTTGGAGACCAGCAGACGGTCAAAGGCGGTCAGCATTCCGGGCAGGACGAAGAGGATCAGCAGGACTGCCGCCAGCACGCCGATGGCAAGCGTACGGCAGATCTGACTGACGGTAGGATCGGAGTAGGTGTAACCGATGATCGCCGTCACGAAGACGATGATCGCACCCGACGTGGTGATCGTGTGGATCGAACCGTGATACGCCGCATTCAGCGCATCCTTCACCGACATGGAGCTGCGGTAGTCGCGGTAGTAGTTAGTGAACAGAATGCCGTAGTCGATGGTAGCACCCATCAGGATGCACTCTACGATCAAGAGTGCCATGTAGTGGATGTCGTAGCCCTGCCAGCCTACGATGGCAACGGTGATATACACGCCGCACTGGACGATCAGCACCAGCAGGATCGGCACGGTCAGAGAGCGGAAGGAGATCAGAACGATCATGAAGATCGCCGCCGAGGTCAGCACGGTGATCAGGGTCATCTCGTCGCCAAAGGTGTTCTCCAGTTCGTAATTCATGGAGGAATTGCCAACGAAGTGATACTCACCCGTGTAGTTTCCGCAACGCTCAAACAGCTCATCCATAAATGCAGAGGTCTTCTCTGACTCCTGCGGCAGGGTGGTATAGATGATCATACGGGAGTAGCGGTCGGTCTTGAACATCTTCACGGCACTCTTGACCATAGCTCCCATGCCCGCTACCTGCAGCTTGGTCTCGCTGGTCATAAACGCCGCAAAACGGACGTCGGTCAGCACCGAGCCGGTCAGATGCTCCACCAGCTGCTCGATGGTCATGGTCTTGGCGGGATCGCCGCTGACCGTTGCGGCGCGGTAGAGGCAGAGCAGCTCTATGGTATCGGCATTCAGCGCAGGAACGGCAGTTCCCAGCAGAGCGGACAGCTCTGCCGCAGTGTACTGATTGTCAGAAACGGCGGCATCGGTCAGGGTAGCAGCAAAGGTCAGCTTCGCGACGGTGGCGTCGTCAAGCTGTCCCGCAAAGGCTTCGTTGGTCAGCACGTCGCTGACCAGGAAATTCAGAAATTCCTGCACGGACAGCGTAGTCTTACCGGTCATCCGGCAAAGTTCGGTCACCTGCTCCGCGTCCATCGAGAGCAGCGCGGCAAGCTCCTCGGGCGTGTGCTCGGCGGTGAGATTGGCAGGATCGGCGTAGAGCGCAAGGCTTTCCGCAGACGCCGCCATCTCCTCGTCGATCATCCCCGCAAAAGCAGGATTTTGCATAACGTCAATGGAGAGGAAAGCGAGAAACTGACTGACGGTCATGGGAGCGGCGGTACCGCCGTAATAATCATAGTAGAACAGCTGCAGAAGCGAAGGATCAATGGAGAGATCGCCCAGCTCCACACCCATCGAGCCGACCAGAGAGCCGATGGAGCCGGACAGCTCCTCTGCGGTGTAGGCTTTCCCCAACAGATTGGGATAGCCCATCACCTGCCGTACATCATCGTGAGACTCCAGCCATTCGGTCAGCTCTGCCACCTTCTCCTCGTCCTCGTTCTCGTAGACCATCACCAGCATATTGTCACTGGGGAACACTTCTGCAACGGGATCTTCCTTTTCAACGGTAAAGCAGATGCCCGTGCCCCCCTGCAACAGATAGAAGGCACCGAACAGCAGAACGAACAATCCTACGAATGCGTAGCGAAGCTTATGGCTAAAGCGCGCCACGCCCCCCATCGGGATGTGGAGTGCTTTTTTGGCGGTCTTAACGATCAGTTTGTCAAAGGCAAGGATCAGCGTAGGAAGCACCAACAGAACACAGATCATACTGATAAATACGCCCTTGGCAAGGACGATGCCCAGATCGTAACCGATCTTGAAATTCATGAACACCAGTGCCAGAAGTCCCGCCACGGTAGTCAGCGCGCTGCTGGCAATGGACATAATGGAGTGGCGGACCGCCTCGATCATCGCCTCTGCGTTGGAGGGGGCGTTCTCCTTTTCCTGACGGTAACGGTTGATGAGGATGATGGAGTAGTCCATGGACAGCACCATTTGCAAGATCGCCGCAATGGACGCGGTGATATTGGAGATCTCGCCCAGGATGATATTGGTACCCATATTGATCATCACCGCAACGCCGATAGCGGCAAGGAAGAGGATGGGCTCGATCCAGGAGTAGGACATCAGGAACAGGACGATCATCGCCAGAACGATGGCAACGATGATGATGTACAGCGGGAGCGGATCGGTAGCGGTGTTATCGTTCATCCAAACGATATTGTAGGTGTCGGCTTCCCCTTCCAGCTCGTCCTCGATGGCATTCATCTCGTCCGATTTGTAATCCGCCGAGGTGGACAGCACGAAGAGCGCGTATTCCCCCTTATTATATGTGTCGCTTTCGTCGTGAGCGACGCTGTCCACGCCGGGAATCTTCTCCAGCTTGGAGAGCAACTCTGCCTCCTCCGCATCGCTGAGCCCTTGGGACATCACGCGGACGGTGTTTGCCGTCTCCATAGCGGGAAATTCCTCGTTCATGATCTCAAGCCCCGCCCGCATGGACGAATTATCGGACAGATACTTGGTCATATCGGTGTTGACCCCCACCTGCAGATACAAAAATACGCAGGCAACGGTCAGGATCAACATTGCGGCAAAGATCCAATGCCGTTTTGTAATAATGAATTTGGAGATCAACTTCATACGATCAGCCTCCTATTGAGAAATTTATGCTTGACTCAAATTGCGCCACAGTTTGCGGTCTGCAGTGTCGATCCGTTCCGACGGACGTTTCATAAAAAGAGCATTATAATGATCCGTCGTCTAAACAAATAACAAATCAAAGGTAATTATATCAAATTCCAATGCCGTTGTCAATTGAAATTTTCTGAAAATCGAAAAAACACGAGCCTTTTTGTGGCTCGTGTCATTTGGGAGTCTTACTTCCAGTATACGCCGTCGGCGTTTGCGGTTCCCGCGGCGGAGGTGTCCGACGCGAAGGTAGCGGAATTACTGCCCAGGTAAATCACTATTGCAGAATTAATGCTCGTGGGCATCTTCACCGATGCAACGGTACTGCCCGATACGGTGACGTTCAGGTATCTTCCCGAGGTCAGCGACAGATTGGATCTGGTAGCGACCGAGTTAAAGTTCTGGCAATGGGTGGCCTCGCTGGTCATACCGCCGGAGGGCATGATGGCGATGACCTGTCCTGCTGTGTATCGATACCCCTGTTCGGTGTCGATGGCGGAGTTGCCGCCGGAGGTGCAGATGACCACGGTCTTGCCGCCCGAGAAGACGATACCGCTATACGAGGTTCGACTGTTGGAGTCGATGCCGTCGCCGCCTGCGTAAATGTACAACTTGCCGCCCGAGATCACGATCGCCTCACCCGAGGCGGCAGGCGCGTTGATACCGTCATCCTTGGAGATCACCGACACATCACCGCCGCTGATGCGGACGTTGTTGCCTTCCAATCCCTCGTAGCTGCCGGTGACCTTGACGGTACCGTCCGAGACGGTGAGCGTACCGTCGGCGTGGATGCCGTCGTCGTTGCTGAAGACGGTAACCGTACCGCCTGAGACGGTCACGTTGCCGGTAGAGGTAGAGCCGTTATCCAGTGCCGTGCCACCATTGGCGTGGACGGCATCGTCGTAGGCTTCGATCGTCACAATACCGCCGCCAATCAGGATCTCGTTGCCTGCTTTGATACCCTTGGTGGAGTAATCGCCCTTATCAGAGTTGCCCTCCTGCATACCGCCGCCGGGTCCGCCGCCCATACCGCCGCCTCCCTGGGAGGAGGTGGTATAATTGGTCCAGCTGACCGAGAGGGAGCCGTTTCGATTGGAGAGTGCCAACGTATCGTAGGCGTCGTTCAGAGACTGGGCAGAAGAGACGGAATAGTAATTGCTATCCTGCCCATGTGACTGGGAGCTGTTGTAGGCGTAGACCGTCATCTTCTGGTAGTCCGATTTTTTGTCCACCGTATAGTAGTAATAGGTAGTCCGTCCGCTGCGGACGCTGGAGTGGTACTCGGCGTTCACCCACTCAAAGGTACCATCGCTGTTTGTATATTTCACCGAGAATTTGTAATTCTGACTATTATATCGCAGATAGTAGATGCTGTCCGAAACTGCGGTAACTTCCTCCGAATACTCGGAATACTTGTCGGTATAGATGTTCACCACCGTGTTATCGCCGTCGATGACTACGTTATACGCAGCGTCGATGCCGTCACAGGCGGCGTAGATGTTGTGGGTGCCGCTCAGGATCTCCACTGTTCCCCGCTGGTTGCCCTTGTCAGAGACGTCGGTATTGTCGGTCTTGATGCCGTCGCCTGCAGTGGCGATGAGGGTAGTGGTGCCACTCTCCACCGTCACGCTGTCGTTGCCCTTCAGGGCGTTGTCGGTACAGGTCACCGACAGGGTCAGGTTCTTCACGGTGAGGTCGTCCTTGGTGTGGATGCCCTTATTGTGCTCGGACACCACGGTCAGCGTACCCTTACCGCAGATCTCCAGATCCACCTGCGACCAGATCGCCGCCGCATACTGGGCGGCATCGTCTTCAGCCACCGCCGCGCGGTTGTCGTAGACGTAATTTTGATAGCCGTTTTTCGCCGTCAGCGAGACCTCCTCGCCGCTGAGGACGGTGATGGGAGAGGTCGTGTCGGAGGTGAGGGTCAGCCCGTGCATTTCCAGATCGAATTTGTAGCTGTCGCCTACGTCGATGACGATGTTGCCGTCCAGCTTGCCCGAGATGGAGTAGACCGAATCCGCCTTCACCGCTGTGAAGGTGACGGTGTTACCGGAGACGGTATAAGCGTTCTTCGTACCCGAAATGCAGGTGATGGTCAGCCCCGACGCATCGGTATCGCCGGAGGGCGTCTGAGTGCCTGCATTGGCGGCGGTGGTGGTCACAGGCGCAGTGTTACCGCCCTCGCTCTTGGTGGTGGCGGGCGTATTCCCCCCATCGGTTTTGGTAGTGGTGGAGGGCGTATTACTACCGCCGGGCTTAGTGGTGGTAGCAGGCGGGTTGCCGCCGTCGGTGGCCGTGGTGCCGGTCACCGGCGTATCGCCGCCGATCCCGCCGTCGGTGGTATCGTTGGGAACCACACTGCCGACCGTAGCAGACGTGCCGCCCTTGGTGGTTGCGGCAGTGTTGCCAGCGGGGGGGGCATCGGTCGTATGCTCCGACAGAGTACTTACGGCGGTTGTGGCGGCATCGCCGCTGCCGCCGCACATGGTCAGCGTCAGCGCCGTGCCGCAAAGCATCAAGAGCAACAGGCCTCCTGCCAGTATTGCGATGAGTTTTTTGTTGTCCTTCATTGTTTTTATCTCCTTGAACGTTGTTCTCCATACGGTGGAGGGAGGTCTATGGACCGATTATAACAGATCACTCTGAAATCATTCTAATTATAGCACCTGATTTGCTGAGAAACAAGCCCCTTCACCAAACATTCACACAAGATTCAACCGACGCGCAAAAAAGCAGTACCCGCAGGTACTGCTTTCCCCGAGAGTGAATGAAGATTTACAATTTCTCCATCATCACTCTAAACGAGATGCTTCTGGGCGTTCTGATCCCGTCAAACTGCACGATGTAAACCGCTTTGGCAAGATCCACTTCCTCGATCTTCCCTTCTCCG
>JAFTPF010000001.1 GCA_017463445.1 Clostridia bacterium | reverse complement strand
GGCGGGGTCACGCCGATGGCTTCCAGCAAGCCGAACACGGCAAAGAGTATACAAAACAAAGCGATCGCAATTTTCCAGACTTTCATTTTCCAAACCTCACTTCTTCGATCTTATCTTTGAGAATCTTATAATACCCGCGGGAGAAATAGGTGGCTTTATCACAGCCCTTGAAGGTGATCTCACCATTTCCGGTCAGCTCTCGGCCCAGGGAGCTGATGAGCCGCACGTTTGCGATCACCGATTTGGAGATTCGAACGAAATAGGCGGGCAGGAGCTCCTCCAGCTCGAAGAGCTTGTAGCCGGTCTGGTACATCCGATCTCTCGTATGGGCGCAAACCTTGCCGTCGTAGGTTTCGAAAAAGAGAATCTCGCTTTTTGGGATATAATACTCCCGGCTGCCGATGGAAAGCACAAGCTCGCTTCCGCCTCGGAGCAGATTCTCCACCACCGATTCGATGCGCTTCACCTCTTCGGTGCGCTCCCGGCATCGGATCACGATTTCCTCGGGCGAATCCTCTGCGATTTCAATGCGGATCTTCATATTCTCCCTCCTTCCCCGCTGTCTTGTCCTCATTATAGCACGCGATTTGGATTTTGTAAAGTGGGGCTCGGTGAGTGGTCGATTTTTGGGGGTAAGATGCAGAAATATGTGGGGCTTTTTGAAAGAACCGACTCCTAAGGCGTTTTTTCAAAAGAGAGGGAGAGAAGGAACCATCTCAAACGCCGAAGTTTTCTTCTCTCCCTCTCAACTTCCTTGGCTACCGCTGTTTTGTGGAAGCTTTATCTATAATCCCTGCCCTGCAAGTATTTGCCGCGCTTAAAAAAGTTCTTGAAGGGGTGATGCAATTCGGCTTGCCGAATTGCCGTAGTTCGCCCGTATGGGCGAACTACGAGGAACATTCTTTCAAGAAGTTCCCCCTTATTACGCTTACTTCACATCGATGCGGCAAGCCACAGGAGTTACATCCCCCGCTTCGGGGATAGACAGGAATCCGGCGTTGTAGAGTGCCTCTTTCAGATAGACCCCTGCGTAGAATGAGATCCACGTTTCGGCAAAACCGCGTGCGTATTCCGTAAGCTGAGGAGGAATAGTAGCCTTTACGATACGGTGGATGCCCTCGCGGATGGGCTTGCACATTTCTTGTAATGCTTCGCGGAGGGTGCGGTTTACCTCCTCCATCACGGCACGGCTGGCGGAATTGTGAACGGCTACATTGCAGAGAAGCTGCCCGTCCTTGCGAATGATATAACCCTCTCGGATCAGCTCGGCGTACAGCTCGGCGTCTTTCTCGCGGATTCTGCCGCAGTAAACGTTATAGAGCGCCTGCGACTTCTCGGGACGCTGCCACCACAGCTCGCTCTGCCGATGGAAATCGCCAAACGCAAGTACGTCCACGGGAAGTACCGTGCATTCATCCAAACGAACGGGAGTGACACCCATTCCCCAGCGTGATCCCTTTGCCTCCTCGGCAAAAATGAAGCCCTTGGAACCGCAGGAGAGGATCTGCGGATAGTCTTGCTCGGTCAACCAATTATCCTTGTAGTCGAATTCCTCGACAAGAGCGGCAAAGAACCACGCCCATTGCTGCTCGGTGGCTTCGAACTTGTATACATCGCATTCCTTCAGCCTCGGCAGGGTGCGCTCGTAGGTCTCCAGTACAACGGGAATGTAGGTCTCGTAGAGCTTTGCAAACTGCTCCTTCACCTGCGCCACGGCATTTTTGCGCAGGATGTGCAGATTGGTGCGATATTTGCCCTTCACGGGGGAGATCATCACGCCTGCATTCACCAGCAGATCAATCTCCTCCTCAACGTAAAGGGCAGGTACGCCCGTTTCCAGTGAAATATCGCTGATGGTTTTGGGGGCACTATTGCAAACCAACGCCAACTGACAGGGGAGCATCCGCTTGAACACTTCCCACACGTTGACTTTGGAAATGTCGATAGACGACTTGTAAACCGTAAATTCGGACGGTCTGAAACTTTTTTCACCGATTTCTTTCATGATATAAGCCTCCTTTAGCTTTTGTTTGCCTGCCCGCAGATAGAACTTAACCATTCCCTCAGAAAGCCCCAGCTTTTTGCCGGTATCGGCTATGGAAAGTTCATCATAATAATAGCAGACCAGTGCGTTTCGGTAATCTCGTGAAAGGCGGGAGAGCGCCTTGCGCAGAGCGGCAGTCTCCTCCTCCCGAATGAGCCGCTCCTCCACTGGTGGATCATAGGAAGGGATGTTGGAGAGAGAGTTGCACTCATCGTCCAGAGAAACAGGGCGGCACTCTTTGCGAATGCACCATTTTCGGAAGGTGTTGTGGGCAATCGTCCAGAGATATGCCTCAAAATTCTCCCCGATGTTTCCCTTTCGAATGGCAATCACGCATTGATAGGCGATCTCCTGAGACAGCTCCTCCGCCTCTTTGATATTACCGATCTTTTGAATGGAAAATCCGAGAAATGCCGGCAGAAATTCTTCGGTGAGCCTTTGCATGGCGGCCTCTTCTGTCATTGCAATTCTCCTTTCAAGCATCACACAGTTTGCAAGCGCTTACATCTATACAGTTCTTGGAAAACGGGAAAAGATAAGTGATTTTATTTTTTTCGGGAAACTTTTTAAAAAACCGCATAAAACGGACCGTCGAGGATGCCGGTCCCTACAAGGTTAGTGTAATTATTGCAGGACGGCAAGTATTTGCCGTCCCTTAGCAAAAGTTCTTTCAGGGTTTAAGGGGTGCTTTCTTTTAAGAAAGCACCCCTTTCGTTTCCCCTCGTTCTCCCTCGTACGCCTCCCTGTCGCAGATGAGGGTCACGTCGGGGTGGACCTTCAGGAGGGTGGCGGGCATATGAGTGGTGATGGTATGATCCATTAGCTGCTTGACGGCAGGGTGCTTGGCGGCACCGTTTGCCAGCAGGACGATTTTCCTGGCGTGGAGGATGGTCTCCATGCCCATGGTCAGGGCGCGAGTGGGGACCTCCTCACGGCTGTCGAAGAAGCGGGAGTTCGCCTCGATAGTGGACTCGGTCAGCTCAGTGACGTGGGTGCCCGTGGTGAGGATGCCGTCGGGCTCGTTGAAGCCGATGTGCCCGTTGAGTCCGATGCCAAGAAGCTGAAGATCGATGCCTCCCACCGCCTTGATCTGTCGGTCGTACTCAGCGCATTCTTCGGCGGGATCGCCCGCCATGCCGTTTGGCACATGAGTGCGAGATTTATCGATGTTCACGTGATCGAACAGGTTCTCGTTCATAAAATAGCGGTAGGATTGGGGATTTTCGGGGGAGATGGGGTAATATTCGTCCAGATTGAAGGTGGTGATCCCCGAAAAGTCGATCTCGCCTGCCTTGCACATCTGGCAAAGCTCCCGATACAGCCCTACGGGAGTGGAGCCGGTGGCAAGTCCCAGCACCGCCTCGGGATAGAGCAGGATGTGCGCCGCAAAGATCCGCGCGCCCGCTCTCGACATTTCTTCGTAACTTTCACATACAATCACTCGCATGATAATATCCTCTCATTAGTGATAGATTTCCACATCGTCGCCGATGAGGGTGGCGATGGGGGTATAGTCCTCATCAAGTCCCACCAAATGGGCTTTCGCGCCCACGCGGATCTCGCCGATCCCGTCAAGCCCCATCCGCGCGGCGGGGGTGGCGGAGCACATCCGCAGAGCGTCCTCGGTAGGAATACCGATGGAGATGAGGTTCTTCACCGCCTGATCCTGGTAGCAGACGCCGCCGTTCAACGCGCCCGTCAGGGTGGACTTGACCCCGTTCTCCACTTTCGCCCACTGACCCGCGTAGAAGTAGCGACCGTCGGGGAGTCCCGTGGGCATGGTGGAATCGGAGATCACCACCATCCGCTCCGCGCCCTTGGTACAGTAGAGGAGCTTCAAAATGCCCGGATGCAGGTGCAGAAGATCGCAGATCGCCTCGCAGTAGACGTGGGGGTTCACCAGCGCCGCCGTCACCAGTCCCGGCTCGCGGTGATGGATGGGCGGGCAGGCGTTGAAGGTGTGGCAGACCGAGGAAAAGCCGCCCGCGAAGGCACGCTCCGCCGTCTCCCAGTCGCAGAGATTGTGTCCCGCCTGCACGCGGATGCCGCGGGAGACCAGATGCGCCGCCAGCTCGGTGGCTCCCTCCATTTCGGGGGCGATGGTCACCAGACGGATCACGTCCCCGTACTCGCCGAAGTATCGGTCGTAGGTCTCCACCGAGGGAATGAGGATGAAGTCCGCATCCTGCGCGCCGTTCTTGGCACCGTTCAGGAAGGGACCCTCCAGGTGCGCGCCCACGATGCGGGTGCCGCCCAGCTTGCCCGCCCTCTGGAGCTCCATCGCTGAGCGCAGGAAGGCAAGCTCCTCTGCCATCACAGCCGCGTCACCGGTCAGGAGCGTAATCAAAAGGTCGGTCACGCCCGATCGACGCAAACGGACGAGGAATTTTTCCAGAAGCTCCAAGGAGAGCGAGGTGGTGTCGTACCCTTCCCCGCCGTGATTGTGAAGATCAAAGTAGCCGGGGGCGAGAATAGGGACAGAGAGATCGCCGCCCGTGCCCGCATCAATAGCCGTGATGATGCCGTCGGTTACGGTCACCGTGCGGTCATGTACGAATCCTTCGGGGAGAAGGAGCTTTTTAGCATACAGTTTCATAGCGCATTTCCTTACCATCAATGATATTCGCACTTATTATATCGCCAACTTTCGGGAAAGTCAAGCACACATTTGCAAATTCTCTCTCCTGATCGTCAAAATTCGACTTTCTGCGGCAAATCTCTTGTCAACTCCCCCGATTTATGATACAATTAAATTAAATCAAGAAACGAGGTGTTACCAATGCACACACATACCATTTACCTTGCCGGCGGCTGCTTCTGGGGCGTCCAGCGTTATATCGATTCTATCCCCGGTGTGACCGAAACCGAGGTAGGCTACGCCAACGGTCCCCGCTATCCCGTCACTTACGAGGAGGTCAAGCAGGGATGCGGACACGCCGAGACCTGCAAGGTTGTCTACGACAACGCCCTTCCCCTTGGGGACTTACTGGACGCATTCCTCTCGGTGATCGATCCGCTGTCGGTGAACCGTCAGGGCGAGGACGAGGGCGTCCAGTACCGCACGGGCATCTACTACGTGGATGAAGCCGATCTGCCCATTATCCGCGGCGTCATCGACGCACTGGAGGCGAAGCTGGGCGCAAAAACGGCGCTGGAGGTGCTTCCGCTGGAGGGATTTTGCCCCGCTGAGGAGTACCATCAGAAGTATCTTCGGAAAAATCCCGGCGGATACTGTCACATCCATTGTTTATTTGAATAATTTTGAAAAAATATCAAAATACCCCTTGACAATCATTTGATTGCGTGCTATAATATTGTCACCATATAAAGGAGGTAAATCATATGGAATTTATCACTCGTATCACATCCACCTCTCCGGCGCTGGCAAATATGCCCAGTCTGACGATCCTGATCCCGATTATCGCGGCGGTTCTGGTCATCGCGCTGCTCTGTGCAGGCTACGTGAAGGCCCCCCCGGACACGGCTTACATCATCTCGGGTATCCGCAAGAAAAAGCGGATCTACATCGGCCGTGCGGGCTTCCGCGTTCCCTTCTTCGAGCGGATCGACAAGCTCTCTCTGCGAGTCATGCAGGTAGACGTCAAGACGTCCGAGGCAGTACCCACCAACGAATTTATCAACGTGATGGTGGACGGCGTTGCCAACATCAAGATCTCCTCTAACCCCGAGCTGCTGACCAAGGCGTCCGAGGCGCTTCTGGGTATGCATCAGGAGGAGCTGGTCCGTCTGGTGACCCAGGTGCTGGAAGGCAATATGCGTGAGATCGTAGGCTCCGTGGGTCTGAAGGAAATGGTCCAGGACCGTCAGGGCGTTGCCAAGAAGATCACCGAGAACGTGGTTCCCGACATGGAAAAGCTGGGTATCGAAGTGGTCAACTTCAACATCCAGAACTTCAAGGATAACGCCGGCACCATCGAGAATATGGGTATCGACAACGTGGAGCAAATCCGCAAGTCGGCAGCTATTGCCAAGGCAAACGCGCAGCGTGACATCGCCATTGCCGAGGCTGAGGCAAATCAGCAGTCCAACGCAGTCCGCGTAGACAGCGAAAAGGCGGTTGCCGAGCAGAACGCAGAGCTGTCCATGCAACAGTCGTCCATGAAGCTGAAGGCAGACTCCGCCCGCGCCGAAGCAGACGCCGCTTACGACATCCAGAAGGAAGCACAGCGTAAGACCATCGAGATCGCATCCGCCAATGCCGACATCGCCCGCCGTGAGAAGGAAGCCGAGCTTGCCGAGAAGGAGATCCTACTCCAGGAAAAGAAGCTGGACGCCGAGATCCGCAAGAAGGCAGACGCTATGAAGTACGAGGCAGAAAAGAAGGCAGAAGCCGATCTGATCCGCCGTCAGCGCGAAGCAGACGCCTCCGCATACGAGGCGATCAAGGAAGCCGAAGCACGCAAGGCAGAGGCAGACGCCCTCAAGTACGCCATGGAGCAGGAAGCAGAAGGTATCCGCGCCAAGGGTCTTGCAGAGGCAGAAGCCATCGAAAAGAAGGCGCTGGCTCAGCAAAAGATGAGCGAAGCATCCATTCTGGAAATGCTCCTTGCCGTTCTCCCCGAAATGGCGAAGAACATCGCCGAGCCTCTGTCCAACGTAGACAGCATCACCATGTACGGCAGCGACAACACCACCAAGCTGATGAAAGAGGTCACCAACTCCTCCAGCCAGATCTTCGAGGCGGTCCAGACCGCAACCGGTCTGGACATCACCGAGCTGATCACGTCCTTCGCAGGCAAAAAGAGCGCGCCCGCGTCTGTCGAAACCGTCTCTGACGAGGTCATCGACATCCCCACCCCCGACGCTGAATAAGGAAACGCTTTCGTGGAACCCTTTTTGAAAAAAGGGTTCCACACCTCCCCAAAACTTATGAAAAACGCCGCCTTTTTCAAGGCAGAAATAAGGCCAACGGCAAATCAAAACGGCAAGAGCGAACGCTCTTGCCGTTTTGCAGTTTCTATAACCGCTTACTTCACGGTTACGGTGATGAGGTTCACCGAGTTTGCGGGGAGGGCGACGATCTGTCCGTCGCACGCCGTAGGATCGCCCACGGTGATATTATCGGGATCGGCGGCGGTGTTGACTGCGTTCAGCGCACCGCAGAGCGATTGCACCGTCATACTGCCAATGCCCGCGCAGTCTACCCACACGGTCCGCGCCGACTCGTAGCGGTTGATCACGGTGATCACTACCGTCTTGCCGTCCTCAGAGCGGGTGGCGCTGACGGAAAAATCCACGTTCTCCTCGGCAGTATGGGCAATCAGCGTGTATTGCAGACCGCTGCCGATGAGCTCTGCCGCCAGCGCGGGGGGCTGGAGCCAGACTTCGTCGCTGTCCATGAACACCAGACCCTGATTCCAGCCGGTGTCGTTCTGCCCCTGCACCTGCAGGCAGTTTGCCGAGCAGACGATGGGGAAGATGTCCGACGCCTTCACGGTAGCGTTGATGGCAAAGGCGTTGCAGAGCGCACGCTCCAGCGTGTGGGCGTTGGCGTTGAGCTCGAAGATACAGAGCTTGGGATCGGACTCGGGGCAAATGGACTTCAGCGCATCGTAGAGGCTGAGGGCCGCCTCGATGTAGGAGGCAGGCTCATTGCCCGATTCGCTCCACCAGTGGATATCAAACCAAACGGTCTGACCATTTTCCAAGGCGTTGTCCAAAATGGACTTGTGAGGTGCCAGGGTGGTGATACCCGCGTCACTGCCGGTGAAATTGTAGGGATCGGTGATCACATCCCGATAAGCAAAGTCTCCGACCACCAGGATCAAATCGGGAGAGATGTCCTTGATGGCGTCGGCAATCGCATTGAAGCGGCGGGCGTAGTCGGCATTGACCTTTTCCTCGTTGCCGATCTGGATCATCTTCAGATTATAGGGCTCTTCCCTGCCCATGGAGATGCGCAGCTGTACCCATTCGTCGGTAGGATCGGTGCCCAGCGCGAAGCGGACGAAATCCGCCATATCCTCGGGGGATTCGTAGGCGTTGAAGTCGGGAACGTACAGGATGTCCATCGCCTCGCAGAGATCCATAAACTCGATGATTCCAAAGCCCAGGGAGGAGTAGGTGTACCACCAGCCCGTATAGGTGGGGCGATCCTCGGGTGCGCCGATCATATCCTTCCACTTATAGTCGGCGGCGTTTGCCATACAGCCGCCAAAACGCAGGACCGACAGTCCGATCTCCTCCATGCCCTCTACCACGTCTTTTCGGACGGGCAGACCCTTATAGCGCGCCCACTCGCCGGGCTGGAGGAAGGCGTAGCCTACGTTGATCTCAGCGGGGGAGGCGAGGGTTACGGCAAAGCTTCCGTTTGCGTCGGTGGTATCAGGGATCATCGCAAAGGCGTACTTTCTAAAGTCGCCTGCCTTCACGTCGATGGTGGTGGTGGCGTAGGTTTTGCTGCCGTCGGCAGAGCGAAGCGACAGGGTAAGGGTGGTATTCCGATCGGCGGCGATATACAAATAGCCGTCGTAGTCCTTGCCCTCGACAAAGGACATTCCCATACGGTTGAGTCCGCGGTTGGAGAGCGTGAGCGTACCGTCGCCGCCTGCGTGGATCAGCTTCTGGGTCTGCTGATTGTTGTAAAGGGTCTTGGTATCAATGGATGCCGCGGCGTCCACGTCGCCTGCGGCGGTGATGTCCCAACACTTAGAGACAGACAGCGCGTCTGCGGAGGAGCCGTATTCGATCTCCCGCGCATCGCCGCCGTCGGTGGCAACGGTGATGTTGCGGAAGTAGCCGGCGGCGTTCCACGCCCGCAGTCCGATGGCACCGCTTCGGATGGGACTTGCGTCGGTGTAGGTGAGCGCTTCTTCGCCGTTTACCGAGATGGTGATCGTATCGGCGGTGTAGGTCACCGAAAGGGTCACAAAGCTGCCGCGGGGAGCGTTGACCGCGACCTCCTTCAGCAAGGTGTAATTGTTCTCGTGTTTTGCAAGGCGCAGGAAGTTATCGCCCAGCGCCACCTCGTAGCCGTAGAAGCTGTCGGCACCGGGGCGCAGGTCGGAGGCCTTGATAATGAAGCCCACGGGGCCGTCACCGTCCAACAACATCTCCATGGAGGCGGTGCCGGAGGTAGATTCGGTGTCCTTGAAGGTAAGCTTGGGGCCGTTATCCCCTCTCTCCACCTTCAGTGCCGATTCGCCGTCCTTGACGGCGACAGAGAAGGTGCCGTCCGAGATGTCAAATTCACCCGCAAGGGTGGAGCCTGCCGAGGGCTCGGCAAACTTCTCGCCGTAGATCATCTGGGACCAGATACCGCCGTAGAGCTCGTGGTTCACGTCCTCCATGCAGGCGCCGATCAGATAATCGGAGACGGTGCCGGTGGTAGTGGCGGGATCGACGGTGATTTCGAAGTCCACGCCGAAGCGTTTTTGAGTCAGCTCAGAGATCACTTCATTCCCTCCATTGATCACATAGGTTCGATACACGTCGCCGGCAGATGCGTTTTCCATCACGCAGGAGACGGTCTTGCCACCATCCAGCGGGGTCTCGGCACGCTCGGTGACGGTGCCGTCTACCACTTTTTCGATGATCAGCCTGCCGTCGCCGTCATAGGCGATGGGTGCGGCTAAGGCATGGAGCTTGCCGTCCGTTTCGGTCAGATGGACGTTTGCATAATGCGCAGGGAGGAAGAGATTTTCCGCGGGAACGGCAGACTCAGCCTCACGGGGCGGTGCCCACGCAAGGCGGATACTGCCGCCCAGCTCGCCGTTGTAATACTCCAGCGTGAAGGGGTAATACTCGCCCTCGGTCAGCGTGATGGTTCCGGAATGAGACTCGACCAGATGGGGACCCAGATCATTGATCACTACCGTATCGCCGACAGTCAGCACAGCACCGTCGTCGGCGGTGGTGGTGAAGGTGTACTCACCGGTCTTGGGGGCAAGGATCTGCCCCGTATAACGGATGGAGTAATCGGAGCGTCCTGCGCCCGAATAGGGAGCGGTGCCGCGGACGAACTCAAAATCGATTTCGGAAACGATCTCACCGCCCACGAAGGTATCGCAATTGGTTCCTTTGAAGTATTCGGCATACACGCCGACCGTGGGAGTGCGTTCGGTAAGAGGCTCCACGATCACCTCCCCGGGAGAAGTGGTGGTGGCGGCGGTGGTACCAGCCGTGGTTCCTGCCGTGGTGTCGGGTGTGTTGCTCTTGCAGGCAGGAAGGATGAGCATTACCCCTGCCAGACCGAGAGCGAGAATTGATCTGAATTTCATAAGTACCTCCATGGGAAAGTGTCTTATCGGATATCCGCGTACGTCTTGCCAAAGACGGTACGGATCGGTTCTGTGATTTCATTATACACGAGTCCACTTGACAATGAAAGAAAAAACGTGTATAATAATAGACAAATATTATCTTTTTTCGAGGGAGCCGCAATATGATCTTATATCAAACCGACAATTCCCGCGCCGGGACGAACAACGACATCAGAATGTACTTCGATTTTGCGTTCGCCCCTCATTTTCACAGAGACATCGAGCTGATCTACATGGTGCAAGGGGATCTGAAGATCACCGTTCAGGGCAATACGTTCATCGCCAAAGCGGGACAGATGGCACTCATCCTGTCCAATCTGATCCATTCCTACGAAAGTATCGGCGAGACCCGGGTGATCGTTCACGTGTTTTCGCAGGATCATATCCCCGGCTTTGCCAAGCTGGTCGCCGATAAGGACGTGCTGACGCCGGTATTTGATTGCGACGATGAGGTGAAGGAATTTTATCTCGATTACTGCATTCAAAAAAAGAAGCGCACGACGCTTGCCATGAAAGCCGTCCTATACGCGGTCTGCAACGAATTTTACGAAAGAAGCACCTTCCTGCCTGCCCAAAAAGACAATACGGAGCTGATCCATAAGATGCTCAGTTATATCGCCGAGCACTATCGGGAAGAGATCTCTTTGGAGATAATGGCACAGGATCTGGGCTACGAGATGCACTATCTCTCCCGTGTCTTCAGTGCCAACGTAAAGATCAATATCCGTCGGTATATCAATCTGTATCGGGTGGACAACGCAAAGGAACGGCTGATCAACAGCGAAGACAGCATTGCGCGGATCGCGCTGGAAAGCGGATTTCAAAGCATCCGCAACTTTAACCGCGTATTCAGCGCCGGCACCGGAATGACGCCCGCCGAATACCGAAAGCAGTTTCACGAAAAGGAAATGTGATATACGAAAAGATGCCACCGCCGAAGCGGTGGCATCTCAGACTGATGACAAAGCCTATCTTTTCGGAGGTAGGCTTTGTCATCAGTCTGACGGGGCTTTTGCCCCGTTTTTTTATGCATCCCAGTTGTGATACACGTTCTGGATGTCGTCGTCGTCCTCGAGGGCGTCCACCAGCTTTTCCATCTTCTCCACATCAGCGGGATCGTCCAGGGTGATGTAGGAGGAGGGGATCTTGGTCACTTCGGCGGACTCGATGGTGTAGGTGCTCTCCAGCGCGGCACGGACAGCCTCCAGATCCTCCGGCTCGGTATAGATCTCGAACACGGTCTCGTCTACCTGGAAATCAGACGCGCCTGCTTCCAGTGCGGCTTCCATGACGGTGTCCTCGTCGTAGTCGCCCTCCTCGTTGTTGATGAGGATCAGACCCTGATCGGAGAACATAAAGGACACACATCCCTGCGTACCCAGATTGCCACCGAACTTATCGAAATAGTGGCGGACGTTGCCTGCGGTGCGGTTCTTGTTATCGGTAGCGGTGGTGACGATGAGAGCAACGCCTGCAGGACCGTAGCCCTCGTAGGTGTACTCCTCGTAGACCACGCCGTCGGCGCTTGCCTTATCAACGGCGCGCTTGATGTTGTCATTGGGCACGTTCAGCGATTTCGCCTTGGCGATCAGCTGAGCCAGCTTACCGTTGGAATTGGGATCGGAACCGCCCTCGCGAACGGCGATGGCGATCTCCTTGCCGATTTTGGTGAACACCTTCGCCTTCTGCGCGTCGGTCTTCTCTTTCTTGTGCATAATATTTTTCCATTTGCTATGTCCGGACATATTGGTTACTCCTTGTGAATCATTTTATTGATTATTTTCTAAAAGTGTTCGTGGAGCAGGAGGGGGAAAGAACCATCTCAGACGCCGAAGTTTCTTTCCCCCTCCTGCAACCTCCCCCAAACTCCTTGGCTGTGCTATGCCGAAAGTGTTTCCTTTGTAACAGAGAGGGAGGCACGGGAGGAGCAAGCCCCTCCCCTACGAGGTAGGTTCATCGTTTTGGGGATACCCTCGAACCTCTATTTCTTCCCGCGCCGCAAGTATTTGCGGCGCTTATCAGAAGTTTTTGGGGTCCAGCCACAGAGTTTGCGCAAGCAAACTCCCATATAATTCGGCAAAGCCGAATTATTGCTTTTCTTTCCAAAAGGGCTGGCGGGGTGTGGGGTGGAACCCCACAGAATCAGATCTTTCTCGGGGTCTTCAAACAAATCAGAGGCAGTGCATTTCCAAGCACGGTGTTGGTCGCCTTGGTGAGCATCAGACGGGTGTTCTTCACCGCCTCGCTCTCGGCAGAGAGGATAGGGCACTCGTGGTAGAAGCGGTTGAATGCCGAGCAAACATCCAAAATGTAGCGGGTGATGTTGGAGGGCTCGTACTCCTTCATGGCGCGGAGCACGCACTCGGAGAAGCGGGAGAGCGTCTTTAAGAGCTCGCACTCCTCGGGAGCGGTGAGCGTTACCTCACACGCGCCGATCTCGCCGGCACGGTCGAGGATGGAGCAGGTGCGGGCGTAGGTGTACTGGGCGTAGGGACCCGTGTTGCCCTCGAAGGACAGTGCATCGCTCATCACGAAGCTGGAATCCTTGCCGATGCCGCCCAGCAGATAGTAGAAGATCACCGCGCCAACGCCCACTTCTTCGGCAACCTTGTCGCGGTCAGGCAGATCGGGAGACTTTGTCGCCATAATCTCGCTCACCTTGTCAATGGCGGCGGCGAAGACGTCGCGGAGCAGGAGCATATTGCCGTGACGGGTGGAGAGCTTCACGCCTTCCACGCTGATGGTGCCGTAAGGGACGTGCACCAGCTTGTCGTGCCAGTCGTAACCCATTAGCTCTACTACCTTGAACCACTGGGCAAAGTGTAGGGACTGCTGATTAGCAGTAACATAGATGCACTTATCGAAGTCGTAGGTCTCCTTGCGGTAGACGGCGGCGGCGATGTCACGGGTGGGGTACAGGGTGGAGCCGTCCCGCTTCAGAATGAGGCAGGGGGGGAGCTTGTATGCCTCCAGATCCACGATGGACGCACCGTCGTCGATCTTGAGAAGGTTCATATCCCGCAGTTTCTGTACCTGTGCGGGCATTTTGTCGGTGTAGAAGGATTCGCCCAGATAGGAGTCGAAGGTAATGCCCAACTGCTTGTAAGTCTTCTCGTATTCTTCCAGCGAGATTTCCTTAAACCAGTTCCACAGAGCGATGTTTTCCTCGTCGCCTTCTTCCATCTTGTGGAATTCGTAGCGGGCGAGGTCGTTCAGGGTGGGGTCGTTCTCCGCCTCTGCGTGGAAGCGGACGTAGATGTCCACCAGATAGTCGATGCCGCCCTTCTCCACCTCTTCCTTGGAGCCCCACTTGCGGTAGGCGGTGATCAGCTTGCCGAACTGGGTGCCCCAGTCTCCAAGGTAGTTGATGCCCACGCAGTGGTAGCCCATGAACTCATGGGTCAGGCGGATAGAGTGACCGATGACGGTGGTACCCAGATGTCCGATATGGAAGGGCTTGCAGATGTTGGGGGAGGAGTAGTCGAGGACGACGGTCTTCCCTTCACCGACGTTCAGCTTGCCGTAATCGGCGCCCTTGGAGAGGATCTCGGGCAGGACGGACTTTGCATAGAAGTCGGGGGAGATCTTAAAATTCAGATAGCCGTTGACGGCGTTGACCGCCTCAATTCCCTCGCAGGTAAACTGCTGGGCGATTGCCTCTGCGATCATTTTGGGCGCGCGGCGCATGACCTTCGCAAAGCGGAAGCAAGGGAGCGCAAGGTCGCCCATGCTGTTGTCAGGGGGATATTCCAAGAGAGTTGCCAGCTCGTCGGCGCCGGGCACGGGCTCGGGCGTCATAGCGGCGAGGGTCGCGGCAAGGCTCTCTGCGATGCGTTGTTTGAGTTTGAGCATTTGATCAGTCCTTTTTAGAATAATACAGTATAGTATAGCACATTTTTCGCGGAGTTTCAAGAGGTTTTTAGAAAAAAGAGCGGAAAAGTAGGAGAATTACGCAGGAGCGATTCGCACCCACCCAAGGCTACCTCCGATGCAGACGCTTCGCTTACTGCGAGACTGAGGGAGAGTGCGTTACAATGCTTACTTCATAGTCGCGCAGGCTCCCTCACCCGCTCCGCGGGAGCTCCCTCTCGGAGGGAGCCTTGGGTCTGTGCAAATCCTTCCCTTACCTCATTGCCCCATTCGGGGGACTTTTTTCACAAATCTGCCAAATCGGTCTCAGACAACGGAGAGAACATCCGCTGCGGAGTGATCGTAAAATTGTGATAGATGTATATCAACACCTCATGAGTCAGCCGAGACGGAAGGACGCCGCTTTCCAGCTTCGTGAGACTGCCAACCGAGATCCCCATTTTCTTCGCCATTTCTTTTTCAGACAAGTGAAAAGTCCTTCGGAGCAGTCGAACATTATTGCAAAATATTTCAATTTCATTCATTTTTTTATCACCTCACGCCTATATGATAACACTTTGTTTGTAGATTGTCAAGAGGAAAGTTGGTATAATGTTATTAAAATGATAGTGAGGTGTTAGTATGGCGACTAACAAGATTCAAACCGGTATTAGATTTGAACCGCAGCTTTTATATAAGATCACATTGATTGCAAAAGAAAACAAACGCTCGTTAAATGCTCAACTCGAATTTTTGGCACAGGAATGTGTCAAAAAATATGAAGATGAAAACGGTTCCATCCTCATTGACGCTGACTCTCTGAACAAGAAAAAACAATAAAATTCCATCCCTCGGAGGCACACAATGGCACTTGTACACGTAAACTTTCATTCGGACGCGCTGGGCATGGCGGCATCCATGGACGTGATCCTGCCCCAGCAGTCCACCACTCTCATCGGCATGAACACCTCGGGCGGCGGCACCTGCAAGACCCTCTACCTTCTCCACGGTCTGTCCGACGACCACACCATCTGGCAGAGACGCACCTCCATCGAGCGCTACGCCGCGGACAAGAATCTGGCGGTGGTTATGCCCGCCGCAGGCAAATCCTGGTACACCGATATGGCTCACGGCGATCGCTGGCAGACTTTTATCACTAAGGAAGTTCCCGCAGTTTGTCGCTCTATGTTCCGCTGTATGAGCGACAAGCGGGAGGACAACTTCGTTGCCGGGCTTTCCATGGGCGGCTACGGTGCACTGAAAATGGCGCTGTCCGATCCCGGAGCCTTTGCGGGCGTGGCGTCCTTCTCGGGTGCCATTGACGTGGCAAATCCCCGCCGATTCGGCGGTCACTGGAGCGACATTTTCGGCGATCCCGCCACCATTGCCGGCTCGGACAACGACGTTTACGCCCTCATCGAGAAGGCGGCAAAGTCGGGCGCGCCTCTGCCCAAGGTCTACCTTTGGTGCGGACTGCAGGACGGGCTGATCCACGATTCCCGCCGCGCAAAGGCACTGTTTGAGGAGTACGGCTACGACCTCTCCTACTCCGAGACAGACGGCGATCACAGCTGGTTCTACTGGGACCGCGAGATTCAAAACGCAATCGCGTATTTTCTCGGATAAAACGAAAACCATCGGATCGCTCCGATGGTTTTCGTTTTATCCGCGGCTGTATTTTTTCCCGGGCTGAAGGCTGTCGCCCAAAAGCTCGGTGACGCTGACGATCTCGTAGCCCTCGGCGTAAAGCCGTTCGATGATGATACAGAACGCCTCGTAGGAGTTCTCGTAGATCTCGTGCATCAGAACGATGTCGCCGTCGTCGACGGTGCTCATCACGTTTTCCACGATGGTGTTGATATTCGCCCGGATGGTAGCTTCATCGGTGCGACTCTTGTACCGCCAGTCGTTGGAATCCACGTTCCACAGGATCACCGAATAGGGACAGGACGCCACCCGCGCGGCGGTGATATTTCCTCCGGGAGGACGCATTAGCGTTACGGGGGCGGAAACGTATCGGTTGATGGCATCAGCGGTCTGTTGCATATCCCGCAGGTACTCTTCGTCGGTGCAACGATCGTAATACAGCGCGCTCGTGTGCGTATAGCTGTGGATGCCGATTTCACAGCCGTTTTCCGCGGCGTACGCCATAGCGGCACCTCTGGATTTGGTGATGTTGTTGCCAACCACGAAAAAGGTCGCCGTGGCACCGTATTCCTTCAGCTTGTCCACGAATTTATATGTAAGCGTGGCGTGAGGACCATCGTCAAAGGTAAACGCCACCCGCTTGGTCGGGACAGGAGGCAGTTCGGGAACGGGCGCGTCGGTAACGGTAGCGTCGGTGGCAGGCGGAAGGGTCTCGCTGACCGTCGATTCGACACCGGAGGTACCGGGCGTCGGCACGGTGGTCAAATGAGGCTCAGTGGTCGTTCCGGCAGAGGTCGCCGCCCCTGCGGTGGTTGCCGCCTCCGAGGACGCCGCGGAGGTAGTCTCTGCATTGGGAAAGCCCAATTGAAGCTGGCACCCGGTGCAGAAAAGGAGTGCCGACAACACCAGTGCCGGCAGTTTGATATAGGCAGATCGGAGCATAAGATCATCCTCACAGTTTATTGCAGATCGGTTGACAACATTGTACCACAAAGATCGACGGTATTTCCCCTTTTTCGGTAAACTGCCTGTGAATATTCTGTGAATCTTCGGTCAACGAAAAGAGCCGCCGTCATCGGGACGGCGGCTTAGAGTGTCGATAAAATATCTCATCCGTATCGAGGAGGGGAAGAAACCATCTCAAACGCCGAAGTTTTCTTCCCCTCCTCGAGCTCCACCCTAACTTCCTTGGCTGACGGCAGCTTATATTTATTATTCTTCGATAGACTGAGCCGCCGTCATCGGGACGGCGGCTCTCTTTGGCAAATTTATCCCCGCTCCAGCACGCCTGCGATCATCACAGCGGCATCGGCACGATTCACCGCCGAGTCGGAGGCGAAGACACCGTCGGGGAACAGACCCGCCTCAGCCACCGCCCAGACTGCCGATTCCGCCCAGGCAGGGACGTCCTCCTCCTCGGCAAAGACCGAGTGGACACCCTCGGCAGTCAGATTCAGCACGCTTTGGAGCATTACCGCCGCCTCGGCGTAGGTGACGGCGCGACCGGGCTCAAAATAGCCGGTCCCGTCAGCAGAGCTGCCGGTGACGTAGCCCCGCTTGGCGGCATAGCTGACATAGCGGCGCAGATAGTCGGGGATGTCGGCGTCATCTGCAAATGCGGTGGCTTCACCCTCGTCGGGAACATCCACGCCGGCGGCACAAAGGGTCATCGCCAGAAACTCCGCGCGGGTCACCACCTGCTCGGGATGGAAATAAGCGGATGCTCCGATGGTCTCGCCGATCATCACGCCGCTCTCGGCAAGGCGCATGGCGGGAAGGAGCGCGCGGTTTCCTTCCATATCACAGTAGGATACGGCGGTAGCGATCTCCTCCACGGTCAGCGCAACGGTGACCGCGTCGGAGGCGTTGCCGTACTCGTCCACCACGATATAAGTGAAGCTGTCAGAGCCGGTGTAGCCTTCCACAGGCGTATAGCAGAACGAGCCGTCGGCGCGGTCCAGCATTCGGAGCGTTCCCTTTTCGGGATAAGCGGTGACGCGGTAGGTCACGCTGTCCCCCTCGGGATCGTCAGCGGTCAGCTTGCCAAAGACGGGAATGCCTGCCAGCGTAGACACGTCCTGCGTTTTCACAGTGTCGGTCTCGGGCGCGAAATTGAGCCCATCGGTCAGGCGCAGGGTACAGGACAGTGCCAACGGCTGAGAGGTGGACACGGTGCCGAACACGAAGGAGCAATCGGCTTTCTCGGTAGTGGTGGGCACGAACTTCAGTGCCGATAACGAGTCACGGGAGATCACCTGATTCTTCATCACGGGCATAGTCTCCAGATAGAGTGTCCCCACGTTAGGGTCGGGCAGGGTCAGCACGGTGATGCTGGGCAGATAGCCGACGCCCAGCAGGGACTCAAAATCCAGCGCCGAGAAGGTGATCTCCTTGGAGACCAGTCCCGTTTTGGTCAGGGTCAGCTCGGTTGCCAGCACGTCCAGCGCAGGGGAAAGTCGGATCGCCACGGGGGCCGCTACCTCCACGTCGGGCGACGACGCGACAACAGCTGCAGACGCGGCAGGTGTGAGCAGGAGCGCGCAAATGATTGGGATGAGTAAAAGCTTCTTCATTACAAAACCTCCGAAAATAATGCTTGCGTAGTTCATTTTGCCTCGCCTGTAAAAAAATATACGGAAGTGCGGAAAAAATCATCAAATTCACTTGAAAAATTCACATTCCTGTGCTACAATAAAAAGGATTTCAAAATATCACCGGAGGTTTTCAAAAATGCTGGATATCAAAATCGAAAGAACTCAAGCAGCCAAAACGAAACCCGATTACGATAAACTGGGCTTCGGTAACTATTACACCGACCATATGTTCCTGATGAACTACACCAAGGGCATCGGCTGGCACGATCCGCGCATCGTTCCCTACGGACCTATCTCTCTCGACCCTGCCACCATGGTCTTCCACTATGCGCAGGAAATGTTCGAGGGTCTGAAGGCCTACTACACCCCCGAGGGCAAGATCCAACTCTTCCGCCCCCAGAAGAACATCGAGCGGATGAACAACACCAACCGCCGTATGTGCATCCCCGAGATCGATCCCGAGGACGCGCTCCAGGCGATCAAGGCAATCGTAGAGATGGATAAGGACTGGGTGCCGAAGGAAGAGGGCAAGTCGCTCTACATCCGTCCCTTCATCATCGCTACCGACGTGCACCTGGGCGTTCACCCCTCCAAGACCTATCTGTTCGCCATCATCCTCTCCCCCGTTGCCGCGTACTACGCTACCGGCATCAATCCCGTCAAGATCTTCATCGAAAGAGAGTATGTCCGCGCAGTCCGCGGCGGTACCGGCTTCGCTAAAGTGGGCGGTAACTACGCCTCCTCCCTGATCGGTCAGGAAAAGGCCGAGAAAATGGGCTATGCGCAGGTGCTTTGGCTGGACGGCGTGGAGCACAAGTACATCGACGAGGTGGGCGCGATGAACGTCTTCTTCGTCATCGACGGCAAGGTCATCACCCCCGCTCCCTCCGAGGGCAATATCCTGCCCGGTGTAACCCGCGCCTCCTGCATCGAAATGCTCAAATCCAAGGGCATCGCCGTTGAGGAGCGCAAGCTCTCCATCGACGAGGTGATGGAAGCCTACAAGAACGGCACCCTGAACGAAGCCTTCGGCACCGGCACCGCCGCGGTCATCTCCCCCATCGGCGAGCTGAACGACGGTGAGACCGTCATGACCCTAAACGACGGCAAGATCGGTCCCATCTCCCGGATGCTCTACGACAATCTCACCGGTATCCAGTGGGGCAAGCTGGAGGACACCATGGGCTGGACCGTCCCCGTTTGCTGAGCCGTGATCATTACAATCACCGAACTTTGGAATGAACAAACAGTATCCGACTTCCTGAAGGGAGTCGGATACTCTCATAAAGCAATCTCCCGCTTAAAACGGCTGGAGGACGGCATCCTCCTGAACGGCGCCCGCGTCACCGTCCGAGCCATCCTGCGTACAGGCGACAGACTGTCGCTGGCGGTGGAGGATCGCGCTGAGGAGCAGAACCCCTATCTGGAGCCGGTGGATCTTCCGCTGGAAGTCTTATACGAGGACGAGGGCATTCTCGCGGTCAATAAACCGCCCTTTATGCCCACCCATCCGTCCATGGGGCACACGGGGGATACCCTTGCCAATGCCGTGGCATTCTATCTGTCGGGGGACGGCTCCCCCTTTGTCTTCCGCGCCGTCAATCGGCTGGATCGGGACACCAGCGGTATCGTTCTGCTGGCGAAAGATCGTTACACCGCCGCCGCTCTTGCGGGCGCGATGGGCAGGGGCGAGATCCGCAAGACCTACCTTGCTCTGCTTGTCGGCGAGCTTTCCCGGGAGCGCGGCGAGATCAACGCCGCCATCCGACGGAAGGAAGCATCCATCATCACTCGGGAGGCGATTCCCTACACAGAAGGAGAGCCTCTGCCCGAGGGCGCGCATCCCGCGCTGACCCGCTACGAGGTGGTGGAGCGATACGAGGACTATACGCTGGTGCGCGCCTTCCCCGAGACGGGACGCACTCATCAACTGCGGGTGCATTTCGCTTATATCGGTCATCCTATCGTGGGCGATACTCTCTACGGCAGTGCGCATCCCACCCTGCCCCGACAGGCACTCCACGCCGAGACTCTTACCTTTCCCCATCCCGACGGCAGTCTGCGGACGATCTCCGCTCCCCTGCCCGCCGATCTGCAAAACCTGCTCAAGGAGTTATCCCAATGAACAAGATCCGCACCATCCTGTGTAATATCGGCCGCAAGCTGAAAAGCGCGGCGGTGACCTTTCACCGTTCCATCCCCAAATGGCTCTACGTCTTTCCGGGGATCTCCGCGCTCTGTCTGCTCCTGCACCTGATCTGCTGTATCTCTGCTCCCTTCGCCGACTTTTTCAGCTCTACCGTCGGCGCGCTGTTCCGTTTTCTGCTGGCAAAGATCACCGGCTGGATCCCCTTCTCGCTGGGCGAACTGATCATTATCCTTCTGCCCTTCGCACTGCTCTTTATGATCGGCTTCTCCATCTGGATGACCCGCCATTACTCCGCCAAGGTCTACTGCCGCACCATTGCGGGAATGCTGTCGGTGCTGTTCTCGCTCTACAGCCTCTTCGCGCTGACGCTGGCACCCGGCTATCAGGCCTCCACGCTGGATCAGAAGATGGGGCTGGAGCGCAAGGCGGTCTCGGCAGACGATCTGTATTCCACCGCCGAGATCCTGCGAGATAAGGTTCACGCCGAGCTGGACGCCATCCTGTTCCGACACGGTACCTTCTCGGTGATGCCCTACAGTATGGACGAGATGAACGGGAAGCTAAACGACGCCTATGAAGCAGTCAGCAAAAAGTATGATTTCATCCAGAATTTCCGCTCCAACATTAAATTCGTGATGCTCAGCGAGCCCATGTCCTATACCCACATTACCGGCGTGTATTCCTTCTACACCGGCGAGGCGAATCTGAACGTGAACTTCCCCGATTACTCCCTTCCCTACACCGCCGCCCACGAGCTGGCGCATCAGAGAGGTATCGCCCGAGAGGAGGAAGCCAATTTCGTGGCGTTCCTGGCGTGCATGGAGTCGGACGATCCCTATATCCGCTACAGCGGCTACGTCAACGTGCTGGAGTATGTGATGAACTCTTTGTACAAGGCAAACTCCACCAAATACTATGCTTTCCACGGCACGCTGGACTATCGGGTACAGTATGAATTCTCCGCTCAGGACAATTTCTTTGAGCAGTATCGGGACAGCGTTGCCGCTGACGTCAGCTCCGCAGTCAACAACGCCTATCTCCAATCCCAGGGACAGACCGAAGGCACCAACAGCTACGGGCTGGTGGTGGATCTGGCGGTGGCGTATTACAAAGCGCATCCCGTAGAATGAACGAAACCGACCGCCTTTGCATATACTGCTACCGAGTCGTCTTTCCCCGTGGTTCTTTATGCAATTCGACCAATTTCGCAAATATTTACACTTTATTCAAACACGCGGGAGAATTCCTGCTATAATGATAGTATCGAATCTTATTCTGCCCGTCGGGGCATTCGGAATCTGAAAATCGATCAGGAGTATACTCTCACGGGAGTTTCACATAAATTATGGAAAAAATACTGATTCGCGGCGGCAAGCCGCTGTACGGCACCATCGAGATCGACGGTATGAAAAACGCCGCTCTCCCTATCGTCTTCGCGGCTCTGCTGGTGCCCGGTAAATGCCGTATCGACAATCTTCCCGCCGTCAAGGACATCACCCTTTCGCTGAAGATCCTGGAGACGCTGGGCGCACAAGTGGAAATGCTGAGTCCCAACAGCGTGGAGATCGACGCGACTCACGCCTGCCCGATCCTCCCCTCTACCGATCTGACCCGCAAGATGCGGGCATCCTACTACCTGCTGGGCGCAGGGCTTGGACGATTCGGCTCGGCAATGGTGGGCTATCCCGGCGGCTGTGACTTCGGAAAGCGTCCCATCGACCAGCACGTCAAGGGGTTTGAGGCACTGGGCGCGATGGTAGACGAGACCGACGACGGTCTGATCACCGCCTGTGTCGGCGAGGGCGGTCTGCACAGCGGAAGCATCTTCTTTGACGTAGTCTCGGTAGGTGCCACCCTCAACGTCATGATGGCGGCAGTCACTGTTCCCGGACAGACGATCATCGAAAACGCTGCCCGCGAGCCCCACATCGTTGACCTTGCCAACTTCCTGAACACCTGCGGCGCACACATCAGCGGCGCGGGCACCGATACCATCAAGATCAAGGGCGTTCCCGAGCTGCACGGCTGCTCCTACGCCATCATCCCCGATATGATCGAAGCCGGCACCTATATGGCCGCCGTTGCCGCTACCAGCGGACAGGTGAGGATCAACAACGTCATCCCCAAGCACTTGGAATCCATCACCGCCAAGCTGGAGGAAATGGGCGTTTCGGTGGAAGAGCTGGACGACGCCGTGGTGGTCACCCGCACCGAGCCGTTGCAAAGGTGCAATATCAAGACCCTGCCCTATCCCGGCTTCCCCACCGATATGCAACCCCAATTCTGCGCCCTGTTCTGCCTTGCCGAAGGCACCTGCCATCTGACCGAGGGCGTCTGGGACAACCGCTTCCGCTACATTGACGAGCTTCGCCGAATGGGCGCCCAGATCGAGGTAAACGGAAAGACCGCATCGGTCAACGGCGGCGCGCCGCTCCACGGCACCTCGGTCCGTGCGGTAGACCTGCGCGGCGGAGCCGCTATGGTCATCGCGGGACTTTCCGCAGACGGTCAGACCGTCATCGACGATATTCATCTGATCGAGCGGGGCTACGACGATCTGGTGGGTAAGCTCACCGCCGTGGGTGCCGACATCTGCCGCGTAGTCTATCCCGATCCCATCGTACAGCTGAGCTGACACAAACGAAAATGAAAGAAAGGAGTTTGTCACCCGGCAAACTCCTTTTGGTGATTTTATGAAAACATTGACCGTAGGACCAAACGATGCCGGTCAGCGTCTGGACAAGTTTCTCACCAAGACTCTGAAGCATCTGCCCATGTCCATGCTCTACAAGGGCATCCGCACCAAGAAGATCAAGGTCAACCGCAAACGCGCCGAGATCGGACAGATGCTGTCGGCAGGCGACACGGTGGAGCTCTTCCTGCCCCCCGACCTGTTGGAGGAGGACAAATCCGCCCCTGCCTTTACCAAGCTGACGCCTCGCCTGGACATCGTCTACGAGGATGCCCACATCCTGCTGCTCAACAAGCGAGCGGGGCTGATCGTCCACTCGGATGCCGAGGAGGACACCAACACCCTGATCTCCCATGTGCAGGCCTATCTTTACCGCAAGGGCGAGTACGATCCTGCCGCCGAGCAGTCCTTCGCCCCCGCGCTGGTCAACCGCATCGACCGCAACACCGGCGGCATCGTCATTGCCGCCAAGACCGCCGAGGCGCTCCGCGTGCTCAATCAGAAGGTGCGGGATCGCGAGATTGAGAAGAACTATCTCTGCGCCGCCCACGGCATTTTTGAGAAGAAGGAAGGACTGCTCACCGGCTGGCTCACCAAGGACGGCGACAGGAATCTGGTGACCGTCTACAAGGAACGCCCCCGCGATCCCGAGGCGCGGATGATCCGCACCGGCTATCGGGTGCTGAAGGAGAAGAACGACCTTTCTCTCTTAGAGATCGACCTGCTGACCGGGCGCACCCACCAGATCCGCGCCCATCTTGCCTCTATCGGGCATCCCCTGCTGGGCGACGGCAAGTACGGCATCAACCGCGCCGATCGGGCGAAGGGTTACAAATTCCAAGCCCTTTATTCGCAGGCGCTGACCTTCCGCTTCACCACCGACGCAGGTGCGCTGGAATACCTCAACGGCAAGCGGTTTGCGGTAAATCCCGCACAGATCTGGTTTTTGGAGGAATTTCAATGATCTGGATATTGCTCATTCTGGGCGGCGTCCTCACCGCCCTGACTCAAATGGTGGAATGGCTCTCGCCGCTGGCCTTCCTCTCGATGATCCCCGCGGTCATCGCGCTTTGCAGAGCCGCAGAACAGAAGCTGCGCTTTGGAAAAGTCTACCTGATCGGGCTCGCCTTCGCCCTGCCCTACTTTCTCACGGTCTTCCATTGGTTTTTCTATCTCTACCCCATGGAATTTCTCGGCGTATCCGAGGGTTACGCACTGCTGATCGTACTGACCTGCTGGCTGGGGCTCTCCCTCCTGCAGGGCACATCATTTGCCTGCTTCGGCATCTTCTTCCGCCAATGCTCGGCACGCCCAAAGCTGATGCCCATCCTCTTTGCCACCGTCTGGACCTTCTCGGAATGGCTCCAGACCCTGACCTGGGCAGGTGTGCCGTGGGCGCGGCTGGCCCTCTCCCAGACCCACAGCCTGGCTATGATCCAGTCGGCGAACCTCTTCGGCTCGCTGTTCGTGGGATTTTTGATCGCGCTGGTCAACGGCATCCTGGGATATGCGGTCTATCGACTGCTGGATTTTGGAAGCGGTCTGCGGATCGCCGCCGTCAGCCGTGCGTGGAAGCGGCTGATCCCCGCCCTGGGACTATCGGTTGCTATCGTCGCCGCCAATCTCGCCTACGGCACCCTCTCCATCGTCGTCGACCGCGACGGCGAGGAAGAAGCTGACCTCTCGGTGGGGCTGATCCAAGGCAATATCGCCTCCGGCGAAAAGTGGGATGCCGACGCGGAAGATCCGCTGGAGCTTCATCTACGCCTGTCCGAGAAGGCGGTGGAGGCAGGTGCTTCCGACCTGATCCTTTGGGCGGAGACGGTCATCAACTATCCCGTCAAGAAATCCCCCTACGCGGTAGATCGCATCTCTGCCTTTGCCGTGAAGCACGGCGTCCACCTGTTCGTAGGCACCTTCGATCGGGTTGACGGCAAGAACTACAACGCCATCCTCTGCTTCTTCCCCGACGGCAGCGTGGAAGAGAGCCCTTACGGCAAACAGCATCTGGTCCCCTTCGGGGAATACCTGCCGATGGAGGATCTCATCCGCGCCGTCCTGCCCCAGCTGGCGGGGATGAATATGTACGATTCCCCCATTTCTCCCGGTGAAGGCTCGGCGATCCTGGACACCGAATACGGCAAGATCGGACGGCTGGTCTGCTTCGACTCCATCTACGAGCCGCTGGCAAGAAAGTCCACCGCCGACGGAGCCCAGATCCTGCTCCTCTCCACCAACGACTCCTGGTATCTGGACTCTCCTGCGGTCTACCAGCACAACGCCCACGCCCAGCTCAGAGCGGTGGAAAACGGACGCGCCATCCTGCGCGCCGCCAACACGGGCATCTCCTCGCTGATCACCCGCCACGGCGAGGTCACCGATGATCTGGATCCGCTGGTGGAGGGCGTGATCGTCGGCACCGCCACTACATCCTCTCACCGCACGCTCTATTCCTATATCGGCGATCTGTGGGTCGCCCTCTGCTTCGGCTTTATGCTGTTCGAGGCAGGCACACGGATCGGTCGGTGGGTGGGGATGAGGCGTGAGTTTACTATCGCATCTGCTCCCACAGACATAAGCACTTAAAATCCAAACCTCGGTCACGCTTACGCACGACCGAGGTTTTGATGTGTATTCATTTTTCATACAATTCCAGCTCACCGATCTGGATCTGGTTGCCGGAATAATAGGTGATCTGCAGGCAGTAATATCTGTACTCCCCGCGGTTCTCCGAATCCACCAGATAGCCGTAGGAGGCAAAATTCTCGCTTCCCATACCGCCATCCCAAACATAGTCCAGCGTGATCCAGTTGGCTTCAAAAGCGGTATCGGCATCGCTGGCGTTCTCGTCGTTGGAGCCGAACAGCGTCCAACGGACGGGCGTGCGGTGGCTGAACTCCCGGTTGTCGTTGGAATTAGTGAGCACGTACGCGGCGATCTCTATGGTTTCGTTGAAATCGAAGACGAACTGACAGTAATTTGCCATTGTTCCCGCGCATTTGCCGGGACCGCCGCCCTCGGCGGCATCGGGAGAGGCACCCTCTTTCAGCGTGCCGTCCTCGTTATAGTACCACTCGTCATAGGTCTTGACGCCGTCAAACATCCGCCGAGCTTCCTCGTCTTCCCACGGCTCAAAGCCCACGGTGTAGAAGTTATACACCCGCTCCGACAGGTCTACCTGACGGAAGCCCTGCAAAGCAGCGTCCAGCGCCTCTCCCTCGTAGGGAGCCTCGGCGATCGGTGCGTTCTCCACTTCGGGGATCGTCAGATCCACCTCTTTCATGGTGATGACGGTATTCATCCGCGAGGTGATGTCCTGATCCTTCCAATAATAGGTGAAGACATACCGTTCGCCCGATTCGGTATAGTGAAGGTAATATTCTTCCGGCGGAGCGTCCCAGTCGTTTTCGGCAAAGACCTCTTCCATAACCTGAGCCTTCATCCGATACGACCGCGCTTCGGGATCGTACTCCTCGTAGCTTGCATCGTCGGAAAGTCGCTGCGGATCCTGCGGCAGAAGATCATTCACATAATCCGCAAGTTCACCAAAGGAAATGCTTTCGCTCTCCTCGTATCTGACCCAGTCTCCGCCTTCCCGATTGTAATACGCCGACTGATCCAGATCGCAGTAGTAGCTCTCCCTGTAGGAGATCTCCCGATCATAACGCTCCTCGGTACTGATCAACAGAAGACCGCCGTCCTTATCCAGGTTACTCTCCCAAATGTATTTGTAGTCGGGATAGGTCTGCACCAGCTCTGTTTCGATGGTATAATCCGCCGTACGGAGCAACAGCTGATACAGATCCCCGGGAGAGACGATCGCCTGCGGGGCAGCCTCTTCCTCGGGCTGTGCGGTGGTCGCCGAGGTGGTGGTCGGTTCACCGTTACCGCTCTTACAGGAGAACAGCGCCGATGCCGTCAGCACACCTGCCAGCAACAATCCAACGGATTTGTGCAAATACTTCATAGTCAGTTTCACTTTCTTCGAGATTCGGTTCGATCGGTTCCATTATAGTGCGTCCGACGTCTTCAGCACGGTGTCAGTTCGTGCTGTACAGCTCCAGCTCGCCGATCTGGATCTGATCGGAGCCGGAATAGGCGATCAAGCAGTAGTAACGGTACGCGCCTTGCCGATCCGTGTCAATATCAAAGCCGTTTTTTTGGAAATTGTCAGAATAATACAGCGAATCGTCGTAGACCGCATCCAGCGTCACCCAATCAGCATCGTAAAAGTCGGTGCAATCGGCGGCGGCTTCATCGTTGGAGCCAAACAGCGCCCAATAGATAGGCGTGCGGTTTTCGTACAGCGTAGCGTCGTTGGCGGTGGTGAGCACATAGGAGGCTACCGTCACCTGCTCGGTAGAGGAAAAGAAGAAATACGCGGGGGAATTCTCTGTCGCGCCGCAGCATTTGCCGGGACCGCCGCCCTCACAGGAACCGGGAGAAGCATTGGCTTTCAGCGATCCGTCTGCATTATAATACCACTCCTCGGCAGTATCCACGCCGTCAAACAGATGCTCGGGGCCTTCGCTTTCATATGTATTGATACCGTCACAGCGGACGCTGTCTGCATCGATGAGTCCTGCCTCGGTAATGTTCCGTTTCCCCTCCAGCACCGCTTCCAGATAACTGCCCGTATAGCAAATGGAAGAGGGCAGATCATCCCAGTCCTCGTAATTTATGGACAGCTTCGCTTCAGGCAACTCCACAGCAATATCCTCGAAGGTCACCCGAACAGTACTGTCTACCGCCTCACCGCCGGACAACTCGTAAGCGGTGGTGATCAGATAGCTCTGTCCGTCCACCTGCAGAGTCAGCGTCACGGGCAGATCGGGATACTCTTCCTCGTCCATAAACTCTAAGAAAGCTTCTTTGTCGATCTCATAGACCGTCCCACCTTCCGCAAGATCCATAAAATTGCGATCCTCCAGCATAAACTCGGGATCCATCGGCAGGATGTTGTAGAGATAGCCCTCCAGATCGCCGTTGTCATACTCCTCGGAGGGAGCGTCGTAGACCCAATCGAAGAGAATATCCCGATAGATATACCGCTCAGCTTCCAGATCGGCGTAGGTGATCTCCTGATACTCGCCGTCGGCGGCGGTGGTTTCCTTGTAACGGAACTTGAGAGTAGCGCCGTCCTTGGTCAGCGAATAATCCACCGAACGCTGGTCGGACTCGGCGGTGGTGATGTCGTACAGCGCGTGGATCTGATAGTGATCATCCTCCAGCATCTTCTCGTAAAGGGTTTCAGGAGAGATCAGATCAAGCGGCGGCAGCTCCGATTCGGCAGATCCGCTGCGCTTGCAGGACGCCGCCGTCAGCAGGACGCCTGCGCTCAGCAGCAATACCGCCAAGCCCCAAACGCCTCGTTTTATCGTTTTCATGATTCCATCTCCTTATCACATCAGATCGGATTAACCGTTTGTCTCATTATAACACGGTTCTCCATCCAAGTCAAGAGGCAATCCGCCTCGGTATCAGTGAGCGCCGTACAGCTCCAGCTCGCTGAGCTGGAACTGCGTATCGGGAGAATAGCACAGCACCAGCGCGTAATAACGATACTCGCCCTGTGCGGCGGGATCGATGGCGTAGCCGTTTCGGACGAAATTGCCGGTCTCCAGGGAGCCGTCGTAAACGTAGTCCAAAACTGCCCAATCGCTCATATTCAGACTCGATGACGTCATCGCTTTGGCGCGGTTTGTACCCAGCAGATACCACTCTACCGGATTGCGGAAAGGAAACTGCGCCGTATCATTGCCGGTGACCATCACATAAGCGGACAGAGTTGCCGCCTCCTCTAAAGAGAAGAAGATGCACATTTCGGAAGAATTGCGCTGACCCGCGCATTTGGCGGTAGTACCGTCGAAAAGATGATCTACTTCTTCGCCGCTCCAGGGCGAAAAATCCGTCGCACGAACACTGTCGAGATCCACCTTGAGCTGCTGGGTTCGAAGCAGTAGCGCGGTCAGGGAGGCGCCGGTATAGGGCAGCTCCGCTTCGTCCTCACCGCCGCCTCCCTCTCCGCCCACGTCGGGCAGTTCGGTAGCGGAAGGAATCTTCACCGTCACGTCCGCAAAGGCGATATCGATGCGCATTTCGGAGCCGTCGGTGCCGTCGCTGATGGCAATACTGTACGCGCCGTCCGCCTCGGACAGATAGAGCGAGACCTTCCCGGCATCTTCACCCTCGTAGCCGGTCTGCTCGCTCAGAACGTCCTGCTTCATGGCATAACGTGCCTCTTTGGCGTCGTACTCATAGCTGTCGTTTGCAAACAGCAGATCAGGCGCGATCATCAGAAACACCTCTGACAGGATCATCTCTTCGCTGGCGACGGTCTTGTCCACATAGTAGTACCAATCCCCTTCGACCGCGGCGTAGGCACGCCCGTTGGCGGTATTGAAGTAAAGCTCCTCCGACATCTTGCCCATCGAACCCATATCCAGATCGTACTGCATCCGGAAACGGTTGGCCTGCCGTTCGATCACGTACTTCATCTTCACCTGCACGCCCTCGGCCTCGGTCTTCGTCTCCGACGTGATGCGATAGGAGGAGGTCTGCATCTTCTCCCAAATCTCATCGGGCGTAAAAGAGGCAGGCTTCGTGACCGTTTCGTCGTCGGAAGCGGCGGTCACTTGGGTTGTCTGCCCGCTTTGGCAAGCGGTCAGAGGAGCGGCAAGCATCGCCGCCGCCAACAGAAGTGTGATCGATCGTTTGATTTTCATTATTCTCATAAGTCCTTTCGTGTTCAGAGAATCACAGAGTCCCTTCCCCACGCCGCGGCAAACGGTAGGTGAGAGGAGTTTTGAACCCGTCGGAGGATGACGGCGTTCCCGTTCGCCCGATCAAACGCGATACGGCACCACAAGGAAAGCACCGTCGCATCGGAGAATGGACTCTGCTTATTGATAAATCCTTTAAAACAGCGGATTTGTTGCAGATTGTTTGTGAACATTTTGTAAACAACAAATGCCACAGATCGGTTGATCGGATCTGTAGCACTTGTCTCTATAATAGCTCCTTCACCGCCCTGCAAAGGGCAATCACATCCGCCTCGGTATTGAACATCCCGAAGGATGCCCGTACCGCGCCTCCCTCGGGCGTTCCCAACAGACGGTGCGCACCCGGTGCGCAATGAAGACCCGTGCGGACGGCAATACCGCGGCGATCCAGATGCTCCCCCACCTCAGCGGCGGAGCGACCGTGGACGCTAAAGAGCACAATGCTCCCCTCGTCGGCGTGGGGCAGGTAGACCTGCACCCGCCGCATCCCCGCAAGGATGGCAACTGCCCGTCGCCGCAGGAGCCGCTCCCGATGCTCGATCTCGGCGATCCCCACCTTGCGCACCGCCTCGATCCCCGCTCGTAAAGAGGCGGCGGCAGGCGCGTTCAGCGTCCCCGCCTCCAGCCGCTCGGGAAGACGTCGGGCATCTCGGGATCGACCGAGCGCAGACCGCTCCCGCCCGACAGCAGTGGGTGCACCTGTTTCGGATCGATCTCCTTGGAGAAAAGGGCGAAGCCGCTTCCGGGCAGTCCGTACAGACCCTTGTGTCCCGGTGCGCAGATCACCGCCCTGCCCAGATCGCGAATAGAAAGCGGCATCGCCCCCGCTCCCTGGGATGCGTCCACCACAAGGAGGATCCCCCGCCGTTTGCACAGAGCGGCGATCTCGCCAAGGGGCAGTCCTGCCGATACGATATTGGAGCGCACCGTCACCTCCACCGCACGGGTGTTAGGACGGATCATCCGCCCGATGACCGCCGCCACGCTCTCCCCTCGCGGGAAGACGGGGTATTCCTCCACACTCACACCCATCTCTGCCAGATCGTGCAGCGGTCTGCGGACGCTGTTGTGAGAGAGCGCAGAGGTGAGCACATGATCCCCCGAGCGCAAGAGCCCCTTCAAGGTAAGATTGAGGGCGGCGGTAGCGTTAGGCGTCAGAACCACCCGCTCGGGATCGCCGCAGAGCAGCTCCGCCACCGCCTCCCGACAGCGATAGATCTCCTCGGCGGCGGCGAGGGCGAGAGCATGGCTTCCCCGCCCGGGATTGCCTCCGCACTCCCGCATCACCCGTTCCGCCTCCAGATAGACCGTCTCGGGCTTTGGGAAGGAGGTGGCGGCGTTGTCCAGATAGATCATCGTCCTCCGCCTCCTTTCGGCAAAGCGGAGGTGCGTGGCATCCCCGTCACCGCAGGCGGCGTCCGCTCCGATTTTCCAAACGAGACGGGCGTGCCGTCGGCATAGACCATCTTCCCGTAAGAAAAACCCGATACCTCCATGATTTCTTTTGCCCGACGGGAGTGCGAGCAGTCAATGGAGATCCCCCACGCGCACCCTGCGGCGGTGAGCTTCGGCGGCAGGCGGGAGATCTGGGCGGCGATGCCGCCTGCGGCAAGCAGCCGCTTCCCCTTCATCGCCAGCGTCATCGTAACCGTAGTAATCAAACAAGTTTGCATATATATTTTATTTAGGGAACCTTCTTGAAAGAAGGTTCCCTAAAACCCTCCAAGAACTTCTTTTAATGCTGTGTAATGGTCGCAGACCATTCTCCCGGCGTTCTGTTTAAAGAACGCTATTGCAAGATACTTGCCATCAAACTATATCGTACATTCTCATTCTATGCACCCCGCCGCGGACTTGACAATGGGCGGCGGATCTGCTATGATAGAGTCAGTACACCAAGGAGGATGCCATGACCGTTCACGTTTTGGGACTGACACACGAGACGCTCCGCCTGTCTGACAGCCGTCACAGCGAGATCATCACCAAAGAAAAGGACGCCTTCACCCTGTCCGAGGGAGAGCGCGAATTTGTCGTGGAGCAGATCGCCACCGCGCCTGCGGCGCCCCGTGGAGGCTGGGGAATGTATCTGATCGGGCAGATCGTCTCCGCCATCCCCCGCGCTTTGCCCATCCGCAAGCAGATCTACCAGCGGTGCAATCCCATCCTGCTTTCGGCAAAGATCACGGTGAAGCCCTGCCGATATGATGATTTTACCCTCTTTTTCATCCCCGGTGCCTACAGCCGCGACCTGCACACCTTCCAGCCGCCGAAGCTGGAGGGCGATGCCCGGCTATCCATCGAAACAGGACGCTACGCCCTGGACAAAGTCAACGTGGAGCGGGCGATCAAAGAGGAGACCATGAGCAAGCTGGGCTACTTCGTCAATCTTCTTGCGGTACCCATCTTCTTATTCATTCTGTTTTTCCTGTGGCTCTATCGGGTGTTGTTTCACATCGCCCTCTGCCTGTTGCCCATTATGATGGTATTCTGCGCCATCCTGTGGTCACAATCCCGCAAGACCAAGGCCGACCTGCGGGAAAAAGTGGACGACACCCTGCGCCGTCTGAACGGCGATCCGTAAAACGAAAGAGGGAGACGACCGTCTCCCTCAGATTACTGACAAAGTAGCATTTATAACATACTATCGGTAAAATGCACAAAGCAAAAGCTTACTGAGCCTCCCTCCGAGAGGGAGGTGGCACGCGAAGCGTGACGGAAGGAGCCTGCGTGACTAAATCATAGCACATT
>JAFTPF010000034.1 GCA_017463445.1 Clostridia bacterium | reverse complement strand
GAGGTGGTCCATAGTGACTTTCCTTTCGAATTGTTGTCTTGGCAACTCCAATTCTACCATGGAATTGTTACTATGGATTTTCTTTTTTGAAAATTTCTACCCCATCGGGTAGTGCAACTTCATTTTACAATCTGCGAAAAGAAATAATAAAAACTAAACACCGCCTTGCCGTGCATTCAGCACCGCAAGGCGGTTTCTATGTTTCTTTACTTCCTCTTCCGCTCCCTAAGTCTTACGAAAAACTCGTCCAGCAACGCGCGGCACTTCTCCTCTTCCACTCCTGCGGTCACCTCGGGCATATGGGAAAATCCCACTTCTCTTAGGTCGCAGAGTCCGCCGAAGCCTCCCGCTTTGGGATCTGGCGCGCCGTAGACCACTCGCTTGATCCGTGCGGACAAGATCGCGCCCGTGCACATGAGGCAAGGCTCCAACGTGACGTACAGCGTCGCTTTGTGGAGCCGCCAGCCGCCGAGCGCTTTGCAAGCCGCATCAATGGCGGAGAGTTCGGCGTGACCGAGGGCGTTCTTGCCGCTCTCGCGGGTGTTGTGAGCGCGAGCGACTACACCCTTCCCCTCCCAGACGAGGATCGCTCCCACAGGAACTTCGTCTTTGGCGAGGGCTTTTTCCGCTTCCTCCAGCGCAAGGCTCATATACGCCGCATCGATCACCGTTTGCGGATCGGTCATCTTCTTTTCTTCCATCATATGATTGTTCAAACAAATACTCCTTCGGGCGGCAGAAATCACCGCCGTATAGTTTGGATGGGGCAGTTTATACTACATAGCGATCACACGAAAGGAGACCGCTATGAAACTGCTGCTCAACATCATTCCCACGCCCATTTTGCTCTTTCTGCTGGGTGCCGTAGGCTATCCAATTATCGAACTGGCGTGGCGCGGACGCACCCACTGGACCATGTCGCTGGCGGGCGGCATTTCCATGGTACTGCTGCTTTTGATCAGCCGCTCTGCCCTGCCGCTCCCCTTGATGTGGCTCTCGGGTGCGCTTGCCATCACCGCGGTGGAATTTTCCATCGGGTGCGTGGTCAATCTGGGGCTTCATTGGGAGATCTGGGATTACTCAAAGCTTCCTATGAATCTGCTGGGGCAGGTCTGCCTTCCCTTCACGGCGGTCTGGTTCGTGCTATCTATCCCCGCCGTCTCACTTTGCCAGATCATCGACCGCGCGGCAGGCTAAGTAGGCAGCTTCGGGATGGCTTTATCCATCCACGCGGCACGGTTCTTCAGAAAATTCTTCAAATAAACAATCTGCTTTTCGTAGGTATTTTCGGCACTGCACCACTTGGACTGGTAGCCTGCACGCACACCCCAGATCTGCCAGACCCGGAAGTTTTCCTGCTGAGAACCGTCCAGCAGTGCGGCGTAGGTGTCGATGGTCTGGTCGGCTACGCTCAGCAGGCGATCACGGACTTCCTCCCACCGCTCGGCAAGACGGTCGCAAAACTCCTCGTCTCGAAGCAGGTAGGTGCACCAGTTGTACTGTACATAAGCGCCGTCCTCGTTACTGCCGATGGTGACCCAGTTATCGTAGTTTTTGTTATCGCGGGAGAAGTTACCGAAGGCAAGATCAAAGTCCCAGATAGGACCCATCCGGATCTTCCCGCCCTTCTCTTTGACCAAGAAGCAGGAGCGGCGGAAGCAGGAATCTACATTATAACTGAGCTCATGGAGGATGATCCAGTCCACGAAGCTGTCCACGTCGATGTACGCTTCGTAGCCCTCACCCTTCTTGATAGCGTTCTCGGCTTTTTGGAAATAGTCGGTGATAAATGCCTTTTGCGCCTCGGTGATGGTCTCATGATCGGGGGATTTGAATGTAGCAAAGCGCACCAGACGTCCGTCGGTATGGAAATAGTGTACCCCGTTTATGTCGCCGGTAGGTGCCATTCCGCCGATCTCCAAAAGATAGTCGGTATCGGGCTCCAAGGAGCCTTCCTCGATGTCCACCCGTCCGTTTGCCACCTCCATATGCTCGCCCAAGGCGTACACGCCCCGATACTCGCCGTTGACAAAGAGGTCAACCGGATAGGAGTGAGGCGACCAGACCAGATTATCCAGCACCCGTCCCATTTCGTAGGCGAGGGTGTTGCGGATCAGCGATTTGTCGGCGTAATTGGCAAGCAGGATCCAGTCGCGGTTGTCGTTAAGCCCCAGCAGCGATTCTTTTTCGTCCAGCTTAATCTTATAGGGCTTCTTATCCCACAGCCAGGTGGAATTGCCCCGCCCTCGGATGGTTCCGTCGGCGTTACCGACAGACTCGTAGCCTTCCACGGTAGAGCAGTCCAGCGAGAAGGTCATCTCGGTAGTGAGGTTGCGGTCTATTTGATCCACGGACACACCGTCGGCAAGAGTGATATTCACAATGGGAAGCTGGTAGACCGTGCGGTTGACCACCAGCTTGTAGGGCTTCACCCCGCCGCTCTCATCGGTGACAAGGCAGGCGGCGCCCTTCATAAGATCTACTCTGCCGGCAGTCGCTTGGGTAAAACTGATGCTCCCACCCTTGGCGGTAGCCGTCAGACGGGCGGCGGAGAGAGTGGCAAGATCGGCGTAGGTTTGGTAGTCGAGAGTGAGAGTCGCCGTACGGGCGTCCTCGTTTACGGTAAAGGAAATGTCCTGTGCCAGCGCAGGATTGTCCGCGGCGGTGAGGGTCAGGTCCTCCAACACACCCGTTCCTTCGGGAGCGGTCAGCGGTGGTTCTGTGATCGGCTCGTCGTCGGTGACGGGAGGCGTGGTCACAGGTTCGCTGACCGTGCCTGTAGTGGTGATTGCGGACGACGAGGGATTCGTCGCAGACGTAGTATCGGTGATCCCCGCAGAGTCAGTCGGAGCGTTATTCTCCGTTCGGCACCCCGAAAGGATGCCCAGCAGGAAGGTGATAGCCAAAAAGAGAGAGATCTTTCGCATTTTTATCTCCATAGGTCAATTTTTGCAAGTTCAGTATAACAGAAAATGACACGGATGTCAAGAGAACGAGTCAAACGAAAGCAGAGATTGCTGAGAATTTTGAAATTTGCGATTGACAAAAGGAAGAAAATGTGCTATACTAAGGCTCGGCGGGATTGATCCGCCGCCACAATTGCATATCGAGGTGTAACTCAGTTGGTAGAGTGCCTGCTTTGGGAGCGTGAACAAGCTTCGCCGCTTTGAAAAAGCAAAAGTGCGAAAAACCCTTTATTTATGCGGGTTTTCAGCACTTTAAGAAAATACAAAAAAGCGTAAAAATCGGACTTGACCACAGTTTGTCCCACTTCTACGCAAAAACTAAAAAATTCAATACAAAATCGGGGTGTGGCTCAGCTGGTAGAGCGGGTGGTTTGGGACCATCAGGCCGCAGGTTCAAGTCCTGTCACTCCGACCAAAAAGGCTCAGGAATCAACGTTCCTGAGCCTTTTCTTTGTTTACTGCGGGTCAAATTTTGAGGGCTGTCGATTGATTTCGTCAGCCCTCGCGCTATCATATTATTATTTTGTTTTTTACAGTGTTTCAAACTTTTCGCCTGTCAATTCATCGTCACAATACAGCTCTCGAGGAAGCATATTGGGATACTGATGCCACTGACGTACAGACATTGTGCCTCTACCGCCGGTCAGCGTTTTGACTGTACCGTCGTTGTGTGTGAAAGTTCCTTCAACCTTGTCGAAGATCAATGTTGCAACAGGATTATCGGGAACTTGGAAGGTCACGCCCCATACACGAGCATTACAAACGTGCGCTCTTGCCTCATACACGCCGTCCTCGGTCTTAATGCGAACGTTGTAATACGTAGGAACGAATCCGTCAAGCTCACGCATAAACGCCCAATCCTCGTGTGTAATCTCCATCTCGGTTCTGTCACGGTCGCCACCCTTGAGATTTCCGTTTGAGGTGTAGTGCTTGTCGTTTTCAAGGTCATAAACCGAGTAATCCTTCATGCCGAGGCGCATATCGTACAGAGAGGAATGGATTTCATTGAAGGTGATATATCCCCAATCTTCCCAACCGCCAAGCTCTGCTGCGGAGGAGTCAACGGCAACGTATCTTTCGCGCTGACCTGTTCCTTTTACCTTGATCTCTTTGCCGTCGAGCCAAATCGTTCCGTCTACGTCACCCGACCAGTTGTAGCCGTAGGTGATGGAGTGCTGTGTGAGAAGCGAGGGTTTCTCTCTGCCGTACCAAAGCGGAAATCCGTGTGCTCTGTGGTAGAGGTCTGCCTTGTACTCACCGTCGCAGGTATCGAGCATCAGATGCCAAGTTCCGTTGTCGAAGCACTCCACCTGATAATGCTCTGTGCAGGTGACAAGCACGCTATTTTCACGTCTTTCAATCTGCAATGTGCCTTGGGGATTGCGGTAGAATTTGTTCATAACGGTTCCGGGATATTTTGCAAGCTTATATACTGAATTGCGAAGCTGCTTGACAGAGCCCTTGCCTTTGGCGTAGCAAAGGTTGACAAGATCCATCTTTTCAAGTGCGAGGGAGAGGATAGATCCTCCCAGCGCATACAACTCTCCGTCATCACCTTCTACGTTAAATTCCATCAGCCAATCAAGAAATCCGCTTCTGACTTCTTCCTTGACACCGTTTCTTGCCTCATCTGAAAGTGTTACTTTGGGGTTGTTGATTTTCATAATAATACACCGTTCCTGTTTTAATTTTGGTGTATTTATTATACATGGCAAATGTTTTTGAAAGATTTGTAAAATGTTTTTGTTTTGTTAAAATTCAAAAAAATAAGAGGCTATTTCTAAATTCTTTGTTATGCTTTCTGTTCGGCACCCGTGCGTTTTACTTTGCAATTGAGTCGTGTCGTGTCACTTCGACCAAAATGTAACTCAAATATTAATACGATACCGTCGCTGAGGTTGTATCTGTGGTTATATCCGCCGCCAACTTTAACCGAATATTTCTCAAAAATACGCATAAACATTTGCAATGTAATAAGCTACAAACCTTTCGCAAAATGTATTCACTATTTCATAAAAAACGCCTTCGTTCTATTTCGGAACGAGGGCAATGACATTTATTCAATTATTGTTTCCATCGTGAGCCGCGCTCCAAGGCGGAAGGCGTATTCGAAGATGGCTGCTTCGACAAGGCTTATGTACTCGCTCCAACAATCATCGAACTTCTCAAAGATTTCCTTTTGTTCGTCGGTGAAGATCTTTGCCAAATCCTCGTGATGCCTTGCCATGTATACGAGTAGTTCCTTCATCTCCTTGGAATTGTTTCTGCTGTCCTCTTGCGGAATGATGTTTCCGTGCCATAGCTCTTTTATCATACTTTTCATAGGTTGTACCTCCTTTTCTGTCAGCACAACAACATACCACAGAAGAGAGAGGAAGTCCAGACCTTTTTCGAAAACAACTCCAACTTTTTTGGGAATGTTATACTGTAAATAGAGTCGACAAATCCCCAAAGATCCGGTATAATGGGAATCAGAAAGAAGGTAGAAAAGATGTTGAAGTCTATTCTTTCTATCATACTGTTTGCCTCCATAAAAACTTTTGCCTGAGATAATCGGCGTGTGCAGGTGTTATAACACCGTCGCTGATTTCGGCAGCGTTAATACTGCTGTACAGTTCTCTCCACAGGCAATCGAGAAGCGCTGAACCGTTTTTAAGTGCTTCTTTATATGCGTCAAGATCCTTTTGCAAATAACCGGGCAAGCCGTACTCATAGGATCGCTCGATACTGCTTTTTCTTCTTTACTTATAGCCGTACGAAACCCTAACCGAAGAGTTCATCGGAACACCAATTCACGTTGAAGTCCGACTCACCGATGTAGTCGCAATGACCGGACAGGAAGTCGGGATCCCGTTGCTCGCGCATCATGCCTTGTCACTTTGTGCCTATCGTTGATCAGCAGAAAAACACAAAATTATATTGCATTTCGGTATTGCAAAAGAATCGCAGCCGTGGTATAATTGTGTCAATCGAATAAGATATGAGAAGATACGGTTTGAAAAGTTTCTTGCTGAGTAGATGCAAAAGGGAATCCGGTTCAAGTCCGGAACAACCGCCATTACTGTATTTGACAAGACAAGAGTATTGATATGCCATTGGGAGTCGGCTCCTGAGAAGGTAGTGCTCTTCTGTGACCCCGGTCACTTCATCATAAGTCAGGATACCTGCCGTGTCTTTATAGGTTTAACACAACTTTGGCGCGAAGAGTGCAACCGATCTATCGCCGCTTCGTCGGCTTTGGGGCTGCATTCTTTTTATTTGGAATGGATCCAAGGCTTTTTTCGCCATACCGTGTGCCGCGGGATAGATCAGTTGTACTCTTTCAACCGAGGTTGAAAGAGTTTTTTATTGCAAAGGAGGGGGAGTGTGACATCAAATGAGAAAAAGTCCCGGTCGGAAGAGCTTTTGCGTCAGAAAAGCATGGAGCTGGGAAGACTGCCCCGCAAGGATGATTTTGATGAACCCACACGCTCCCGGATCAAGGCGTACCTCGGTCCTTGGCCGCGGGCGTTAGAGGCTGCGGGGCTGAAAGAAGCCAAAGAAACGCCCACTAAATCCCGAAAGAAAAAGAGCTGCATTCCGAACGCAGAAAACAAAGGCAGGTGAGCATATGACCCAAGACGCATTTTCGAAATATCACCCGGCGATCAATATCCTGTTTTTTGTAGGCGCGATAGGCTCCTGCGTCATGATCCAACACCCTGCTTACCTGCTGGCAGGAGTGTTGACAAGCGGAATGTATTATCTTCTTTTGCACGGCAGATCCGGCTGGAAAATGATCGGCGCGCTGGTTCCCTTGTTCCTCTTCCTGGCGGCGATCAATCCGCTGTTCAACACCCGTGGGGAAACGGTCCTGTTTTGGATATTGGGCAGACCGTACACTCTGGAAGCACTGCTCTACGGCGTTTCAGTTGCGTCGGTCTTCGTGGTGATGATGCTCTGGCTGGGCTGTTACAACAAGGTCCTGACCGGAGATAAGTTCACCTGCCTGTTCGGCAATCTGATCCCCTCCCTTTCGTTGCTGCTGGTGATGGTGTTTCGGCTGGTCCCCAATCTGATCCGCAAAACGAGGCAGATCAGCGGTGCCAGAAAAGCCATCGGCAAAGGAGCCGGCAGCGGCGCTTCCCTCAAAAATAAGCTTACGGCAGGAATGACCGTTCTGGGCGTGCTCACCTCGTGGGCACTGGAGGGAAGCGTGGTCACCGGCGATTCCATGCGCGCCAGAGGCTACGGCACCGCCAGGCGCAGCAGCTTTACGATCTATCGCATGACGGCGGCAGATTGGGGAATGCTCTGCATTCTGCTGATCTTGCTGGGTACGGTCATCGGTTTTGCCATCGGCGGCAGTATGACCGCGACCTTCGTGCCCAAGCGGTCGATCGCTCCCATCGGCGGCACGAATCTGCTCGGTTTTGCCGCATATTGCGGCTATCTGCTGATCCCTTCGGCACTACACATCAAGGAGACTATAAGATGGAACATATCAAAATACAGGATCTGAGCTTCTCTTACTCTACGTCAAACGGCAAGCAGTCCCTGCAGGACGTGTCCCTCAGTATTAAAAAAGGAGAATATGTGGTTCTCTGCGGAAGATCCGGCAGCGGTAAGACCACTCTTTTGCGCCATTTGAAGCCACCGCTCACCCCTCACGGCAAGAAAAGCGGCAAGATCTGCTTTAACGGCACACTTTTGGAAAACGTCAGCGCCCATGACCAAGCTGCTAAGATCGGCTATGTGATGCAGGATCCCGACGATCAGATCGTCACCGACAAGGTGTGGCACGAGCTCGCCTTCGGGCTGGAAAGCCTTGGTTGCGATCAGAAAACCATGCGCGCTCGGGTGGCGGAAATGGCTTGTTATTTCGGCATTCAGGACTGGTTTCACCGGGACGTTGCCCATCTGTCCGGCGGGCAAAAGCAGCTTCTGAATCTGGCATCGGTCATGGCGATGCAGCCGGAGGTTCTGATCCTAGACGAGCCTACCGCCCAACTGGACCCCATCGCCGCATCCGACTTTCTGAACACCGTCCGCAAGATCAATACCGAGCTGGGAACCACTGTGATCATCACGGAGCACCGTCTCGAGGATGTCTTTCCCTACGCTGACCGTGCCGTGGTGATGGACGGCGGGCGCGTAATCGCAGACGGTGTGCCCCGAAGCATCGGAAAACTGCTGTACGAACAAAAGAATCCGATGTTTTCGGCAATGCCCACTCCCGTTCGCGTGTTCTACGGCACGGGCAGCGTAGGCGAATGTCCGCTTACCGTGCGGGAAGGTCGCACTTGGCTGAGCGCTTCCCTTCCCGAGCCGCCTGCGATCGTTGAAAAGCCATCCACCAACACGGACGAGGATCTCTCGCAGGTAGCGTTGAGCCTGCGGGATGTGTGGTTCCGCTATGAAAAGAAGGCTCCCGACGTCCTGCGGGGTGTCAATGCCCAGGTGCCGACGGGAAGCTTATACGCCATTGTCGGCGGAAACGGCGTGGGCAAATCCACTATGTTGAAGGCGATCTGCGGGATCTGCAGACCCTATCGGGGTAAGATCAAGGTGTTTGGGAAGGCGATTAATAAGTACAAATCGGCTGATCTGTTCCGTGTCTGTATCGCGATGCTTCCCCAGGATCCCAAGAGCCTGCTTTCCCAAAAAACGGTTGCAGAAGAGCTCGCGGAGATGACCTCGGACAAGGCGAGGATCGCAGAGATCGCAGAGATCTGCCGCATCACCGAGCTGCTGGAGAGTCACCCCTACGACCTTTCTGGCGGTGAGCAGCAGCGCGCCGCACTGGCAAAGGTCCTTCTGACCGAGCCGAAGCTGCTTTTGTTGGACGAACCCACCAAAGGAATGGACAGCTTTTTCAAGGAAAGCTTTGCTAACATTCTGACACAGCTCAAAGCCCGTGGCATCACCGTGGTGATGGTATCTCACGACGTGGAATTTTGCGCAAGATACGCCGATCTTGTGAGTATGTTTTTTGACGGACAGGTATTGACCACCGATGCGCCGAAGCGTTTCTTCGGCAATAACAGCTTCTACACCACTGCCGCCAACCGCATGAGCCGTCATCTGTTCCGAAATGCTGTGACCGCAGAGGACATAGTCGAGCTATACAAGCAAAACAAAGGAGCCGACCAATGAAAAAGATAAAAAAATCGAGCATCGCGATGCTCCTCACGTTTTTGCTGTTGATCCCTTTGACGCTGTATCTGGGCACCTTTCTTTCGGGACGCAATTATTATATTACGGCAACACTGATCATTGTGGAACTGTTGATCCCCTTCATTCTGGCGTTTGAAGGGCGAAAGCCTCAGGCGAGAGAACTGGTATTGATCGCCGTCATGTGCGCTATCGGTATCGTCGGACGTGTGGCGATCCCCATTCCGCACTTCAAAGCAACCTTTGCGATCATTATGCTTTCGGGCGTTGCGTTCGGACCGGAGGCGGGCTTTATGGTCGGTGCCGTCACCGCCCTTGCCAGTAATTTTTTCTACGGTCAGGGCGCCTTTACGCCGTGGCAGATGATGGCGTACGGTGCAGGCGGAATGCTGGCAGGGTATTTGTTTAAAAAGAAACGGCTTCCGAAAAATCCCTTCATCTTGGCGGCATTCGGCTTTTTTGCAGTCCTGCTGTGGGTGGGACCGTTGCTGGATTGCTCCGGTCTGTTTCTGATGTCGCCATCGATCAGCTTTTCATGGGTCATCGCATATTTTGCGGCGGGCTTCTCAGTGAATATGAGCCAAGCGATCAGTACGGCTGTGGTCATGTTACTGTTCGGCAAGCCGTTACTGGATATACTCGAACGGATCAAGCGCAAGTACGGAATGTCGGAAGAGAGCGAAGGGGGCTGAATCGGCTCGGAGCTTGCAGTATTTCGTTACGATACTGTGAATTTCCCGATTTACTCTTGCTTTTTCGACGGCTTTCTGCTACTATATAGAAAAATACATATTACGGAGTGAAATCAAATGTCCGAATTTTTAGCTTCTATCCCCGACGCTCTGGTCTGCTTTATCGTCTGCTTCGCCAAGATCGTTGAGATCACCATTCAATCCCTGAAGACCTGTATGATGGTCAAAGGTCAGCGGCTGAAGGCAGCCGGATTGGGCTTTATCGAATGCACCATCTGGGGTCTGGTCATCTCCACCATCATCGGCACGCTGGGCGATGACTACATTCTGCTGGTCTTCTACTGTATTGGTTACGCCACCGGCCTCTTCCTTGGCTCCACCATCGAGAACAAGATCGCGCTGGGTACCTCCAATCTGGAGCTGATCGCAAACGACAAGAGCACCGAGAAGATCACCGCCTATCTAAGAGAGAACAACAAGGGCTACACCGTCTTTGAAGGGCACGGCTCTACCGATAAGATGAACATGATCTTCATCGTTCTCCCCCGTAAGGAAACGCCCAAGACCCTCAAAGGCATCCGCGCATCCTGCGACAATCAGGTATTCGTGGCAGTCTCCGAGGTCAGCAAGTACGCCGGCGGCTACGGTCTGGTGAAATAAGAGCGGAACGCAAACCATCCCTCGCTTGGAGGGATGGTTTCGTTTATCTGCGGAGCATACGGTTGAGGCGTTTGCCTGCCACTCGGACGCACAGCCAGACCGTGAACCAGATCACGAAATAACCGGCGACGAAGATGGCAGTGAAGATGCCGATGACCTCCGCCCGAAAGGGGATCCAGGTGTTGAGCAGATAACACAGCACGTACGCAACGTACAGTAGTCCGAAATGGCAGAGGGTTGATCTTGCCGGCGACCAATGCTCGATCTGATTGAACACGCTCCCGCCCGCCTGCAGAAACGCCAGCAGATATGTAGATACGATCCCGAGGCAGACGTCGGTACCGCTGACCGAGAAGTCGGGGAGAGTCTGCTGCAAAGTGGCATAAATGATGGCCAGAATGATCGGTCCGAAGCCACCGAACACAAGTCCGCGGTGCAGGAAGATTTTCAGATATTTATTCATTAAATTTCTCCAGCCTTTCCTTCACATTCTTCAGATTTCTGCGGGACACGTAGTCGGTGTAGCCGTTTGGGAAGCGGACAGTCAGCGTTCCCGAAAAAGAAGCATCAAACCGCTCGATCCGTCTGAGATTGGCGATGCAGGACTGATTGAGTTTGATAAAGCTGTCGGGAAGCGTCTCCTCCAGCGTGTACAGACGGCATTTGAGCAGCAGCTTTTCCCGCTCGGTCAGTGCCCAGATCTTGTTGTCCTCCACAATAAAGCAACAGACGTCGGGTAGGTGTAGGCGCACTGCTTCCCTGTCCCGATAACCGATCAGTCGAACGGCGTCCTCCTCACATAGCCTCTCGATGGCGCGGGTGAGACTGCTTTCCCGATGGGCGTACACCTGCACCTCCTCGGGATGCTCCCGATCAATGATGAGTTTGTATTTCACTGTGTTCCCTCCCTTGTAAATCCATTATACACGATGGAGCGGTGAATTGCAAGCGGGCAGAAGCATTCGGTCGGTGCAGGGGCGTATGCGGTCATCAGCTCGCAGTAAAAACAAAGGGACTTCTTTTGAAGCCCCTTTGTTTTTGATATTTCGTTAATCTCGCTCTGCGTCAATACAGGCGTCGATGACCAGCACCACCGCCAGTGCCATCACGGGGTCAGCACCTACGCCGATATTGATCTCGTAGGCGTCGCCCCAGCGGAACCAATCCTTCGTAACGGTAGCCGCAGGCAGACCGCCTGCCCAGACTTCGTATTCGTGATCGAAAAAGTCACCGCGCACCGTCCAACCCATGGGATAGACTGAGTACTCCTGTCGGAAGAAGGAGAATTCCCGCACTACCTCTGCCGTCTCTGCCCAGCCGGGGCGATAGATGTAGTATTTCGGCATAAACGAGAAGAGTTTTTGCTCGATGAATGCGACTTCTTTGCCCGAAGCCTCGTAAAGATGCAATTTTTTACCGAAGGTGAAGACCTCTCCCTCGGCATAATAGACCGCTTTTCCGGTAGCGTCATAGATCGAAAAGCGATCCGACCAACTAAACAGCTTTTGCTCAATATACAGATTCATGGTTTTCTCCTTTTTGGTGGTGCCTCGGGCAGTTCTTCGTAGGTCGTGATCACCAGCTCAGTCAGAAATTCGCGGTCGTCTACATTTTCGATGAGGAAGTATTTCTTCTTAGCTCCCTCGTACAGACCGCCGAAGGGCAGATCGGGATGCATTGCGCTGACCGCCTCGGTAGGCTTGAGCAGCAGGCGATCGTCGCACACAAAGGCGATGTTTTTGCCATTACAGTATATGCCATACTCACCGAACATTTTCCGTGCGGTGATCACGCCCGCCTCCCGCATTTGATCGATGAGATAATCTACAAATTCACGTCCGGATGCCATAGCGTCGCCTCCTGTGTCGTTATTGCCACCAGTGTAGCACAGAACACGGGAAATGTCAAGTGAAATCGTCGCGCATGAAAACGATTCCCTTACTACCTGCAATTTTTATCTATTTTTCCATATAAAAATTTCGCGCAAAACCTTGCAAGCGCCCCGCAAAAGTGCTATAATAACACCATATTCAAGGAAACATATTTCCCAAGAGAAAGGCAAGGTCCTACTATGAACATCAGAATCGGTATTTACGGCTACGGAAATCTCGGCAGAGGCATTGAAAGCGCCATCCGCCAGAATCCCGACATGACTCTTGCGGCAGTTTTCACACGCCGCGATCCCTCCACCCTGAAAATCGCCACCGAAGGCGTTCCCGTGGTCTCTGCCGCGGATGTGCTCTCCTACAAGGATAAGATCGACGTGATGATCCTCTGCGGAGGCAGCGCTACCGACCTTCCCATTCAGACTCCCGAGCTGGCAAAGCACTTCACCGTCGTGGACTCCTTCGACACCCACGCCAAGATCCCCGTTCACTTTGCGAATGTGGACGCCGCCGCAAAAGAGGGCGGTAATATTGCCGTCATCTCGGCAGGCTGGGATCCCGGTGCCTTCTCCCTGAACCGTCTTTACGCCGGCGCATTCCTGCCCGACGGCGCCGACTACACCTTCTGGGGCAAGGGCGTCAGCCAGGGACATTCCGACGCTATCCGCCGCATTGCGGGCGTTGTGGACGCCAAGCAATACACCATCCCCGTGGACTCCGCGCTGGAGGCGGTGAGAAGCGGATCTGAACCCACGCTGACCACCCGGGAAAAGCACACCCGCGAGTGCTTCGTAGTCGCCGAGGAGGGTGCAGACCTTGCCCGCATCGAACGCGAGATCAAGGAAATGCCCAACTACTTCGCCGACTACGACACCACCGTCCACTTCATCTCGCTTGAGGAGCTCAGACGCGATCACAGCGGCATCCCTCACGGCGGCTTCGTCATCCGCTCGGGCAAGACTGGACTCAACCGTGAGAACAGCCACGTCATCGAGTACAGCCTGAAGCTGGACTCCAACCCCGAGTTCACCGCATCGGTCATCGCCGCCTACGCCCGCGCCGCCCATCGGATGCACACCGAGGGAGCCTGCGGCTGCAAGACTGTCTTCGACGTTGCGCCTGCTTATCTGTCTCCCAAGTCTTACGACGAGCTCATCGCTACCCTGCTGTAATATAAAAAAATCACGAGATCAAAGACCTCGTGATTTTTTGGCTCTTTGTCAATAGTTGGGGTAAAGAAAAAACAATAGAATGAAAGAAACAGGTAGTGAAAAACGAAACGAAGCGAAGCGAAGTGGAGTTTTTCACTACCTGTTTCGCGTGCCGGGCGTTATTGAAATAGGTAAAGGAT